>JAJDTA010000234.1 GCA_022827405.1 Acidimicrobiia bacterium | reverse complement strand
CAACCGGCGGCTCGGCTTGGGACCCATGCCCGTGCAGATCACCGTGGCGCCACCGCCATTGCGGCGGATACCCCTGCGGGCGGCTCGGGCCTCCATGGCCAGCGGACAAAGCACCATCATGGTCACTCTCCACCGCTCGTCGCCTGGACCCAGCGGCCCAGGGCCGTCACCGGGAAGACCAGGCGATACAGGTGGTACCGGATGTAGAAGTCCCCGGAGAAGCCGGTCCCGGTGTACCAGGGCTCGTCCCAGTCGCCGTCAGCGCGCTGGTTGTCCACCAACCAGGCCACCCCTCGTCGAGCCGCCTCCTCGTCAGCTCGACCAGCCGCGATCAAAGCCAGCAGCGCCCACGCAGTCTGCGACGGGGTGGACTCACCGCGGCCCCGCCAGTTGTAGTCGACATAGGAGCGCATGTCCTCGCCCCAGCCGCCATCGTGGTTCTGAACCGATTCCAGCCACCGGCACGCCCGTACCACCCGGTCATCGTCGGTCGGCACTCCCGCGCTGATGAGCGCCGGAACCGCCGCGCCAGTGCCGTATATGTGGTTGGCCCCCCATCGCCCGTACCAGGAACCGTCGGCCTCCTGCTCGGCGCTCAGCCACTGGACCCCGCGGTCCACGGCCCGGCGGTCCACCGGCAGGCCCATCCCGTCGGCGTCCAGCTCGCACAGCATCTCCACCACATGGGCGGTCACATCGGACGACGGCGGATCTATGACCTCTCCGAAGTCGCAGAAGGGCAGTTCGGCCACCAGCGGGGAGCAGTTGTCGGCATCGAAGGCCGCCCAGCCACCGTCAGAGCACTGCATTCCCTGGGTCCACACCACCGCCCGGTCCAACGCCTTTTGCACCTGCTTTGCATCAGGGTGGTGGATGCGGCGCAAGGCCAGGGCCACCTCGGCGGTGTCGTCCAGATCGGGATAGAAGTTGTTCTCGAACTCGAACGCCCACCCGCCGGGGGCCAAATGGGGACGCTGCTCGGCCCAGTCGCCCACCACCTGGACTTCCTGGTCCAGCAGCCAGCGGGCCCCGGCCTCCATCTGGGGGTCATCCGGTTCCACCCCGGCGTCGGCCAGCGCGACCAATGCCAGACAGGTATCCCACACCGGCGATTGGCAGCACTCCAGCCGGCGCATGTCGTCTTCGACGACGGTCCAGGCATCGAACCCGGCCAGCCCTTGGGCCAGGATCGGGTGTTTCAGGGAGTATCCCCGCACATACAGGGCCAAGAGCGAGTACACCCACGGAGGCTGGATACCGCCCCAGCACCCGTCGGACTCTTGGCGGGCGATGATCCACTGCTCAGCCCGACTGAGCGCCCACTCCCGAAGCCGCCAATAGGGTCGGTTCTCATAACGGTGCAGCACCTGATCGAGGCGCTGGAACCGCCGGGCCACCGACCCGACCGACGCGAGCTCTCTTTCTGGGGGAGTGGCCCCTGTGCGGATCTCGTCCAAGCTGATCCCCATCGATCGCACCGGGCGGTGAGCCCCCACCACGGTCAACGCCACCAGGGTTTGACGGGCCCAGCAAGCGAAATCGTAGATGTTCAACGGCATCTTCTTGGGCAGGAGGATCACCTCAGGCGGCAGTGCGGGCAGATCCTCCCACCGCCATAGGCCGAACAGCGCCATCCAGATTCGGGTGAACACCCGGCTGCGCTCCAGGCCGCCCTCGCCGCGGATATACGCGGCCGCCTTCGCCATATGGTCGGCGTCCACCGGGTCGCCGGCGTAGCGCAGCGCCCAGTAGGCCTCCACGGTGACCGACAAATCGGCCGGACCCTGGTAGTAGGTCGACCAGGTGCCGTCGGCTCGCTGGCTGTGGCGTATCCAATTCGCAGTCTGTCGGGTGATTTCCGGGTCGGCGATTCCCAGGAACTCCCGGAGAAACAAGTCCTCGGCCTCGATGGACACGTTGGTCTCCAGTTCGTCCTTCCACCATCCCTCGGTGTCTTGGAGACTCAAGAGTCGGTCGCGGGCCCTGGCCAGGGACTGTTCGGCGCCCATCAGAAATCCCTCCCCACGATGAACTGGGCCAAAGAGCGCATCTCCTCCACCACCTCGGCAACAACCGAATCGTTCTGGGAGACGGAATCGAGTGCCGACATGGCCAAGCCAAGGTGGGTCCGGGCCAGCGCCTGAGCGCCCTCCCGGCCGCCGCCCACATCAACCAAGGCTCGGGCCGCTTCTATGTCTTCGGTTTCCAAATGAGGACGGCCATAGAGATCGGCCAGCTCACCGGCAACCGACGTGCCGCTGTTGAGGGCGATGACCACCGGCAGCGACTTCTTGCGCTCCCGAAGATCGGCCCCCGCGGGCTTCCCAGTGCGCTCGGGGTCGCCCCATATCCCCAGCAGATCGTCCACCGCCTGAAAGGCAATGCCCATGTTGGCGCCATAGGAGGCCAATCCCTCGACCACGTCGTCGTCGGCCCCAGCCAAGATGGCCCCCACTGATGAGGCGTAGGACAACAGCGCCCCGGTCTTGCCCTGCTCCATGGCCAGGCACTGCTCCAGGGTGATGTTGGGCGTCTCTTCAAAGGCCATGTCCATGCTCTGGCCCGCGATCATGTTTGAGACCGCGTCAGCCAAATGCTTAGTTGCTTTGACCCTGGGCGGGGTGGGATCGGACATCAAGACCTCGAAGGCCAAGGCGTGGAGGGCATCTCCGACCACCACGCCGACGCCGACGCCGAACTTGGCCCACACCGTGGGGCGGTGCCGGCGCTCGGCATCGTTGTCGATGATGTCATCGTGGATGAGCGAGAAATCGTGGATCAGCTCGATGGCCACCGCGCCGGGAAGCCCAGTTTCTGAGGGAGCTCCGACAGCCTCGGCCGACAAAATGGCCAGGGCGGGGCGTGTCCCCTTGCCCCGGCCTTGAAAGTGGTACTCGGCGGGCACCCTCAGCTCGTCGCCCAGCCCACCTAAGGCGGCGGCGATGGCAGGGTCGACCAAGTTCTTGGCCCGCTCAAGAATGGCCGGAGTCGGTGTTCCTCCGCTCATGCAATCGTCCTCTCTCGTTGGTCTTCCCAGGAGAGCGTTGACGCGTTGGCCCCTCGGCAGAAATCCAGCGCCATGCGGGCCGCTTGGTTGCCGGAGCGCACCGCGCCCTCCATGGTGGCCGGCCAGCCGGTATCGGTCCACGCTCCGGCCAGAAACAGACCGGCGACGGCAGCGTTCGGACCGGAACGAAGCCGACGGGTGCCGGGACGACCGGCGAAAGTGGCCCGATGTTCCCGGGTCACCACGGCATCCAGCACCTCGGCCTCGGCTGAGAGCGGGAAGAGATCTGCGAGCGCCGACTGATAGCGCTCGATCATCTCGGCGGGTCGATCGCCGATCTCGTCAAAGGCCGCCGACTGCGATACGGCCACAACCTGTTCCTCGCCTCTAGGGGCATCAGTGGTCTCCCCCGATTCATCGCCGGCCCAGTGGGCGGCTTCGGTGCGGTCGAACACGAACTGCACCGGAGAGTCGAGGGCCGCGGTGAAGGGCACGTCCATGATCTGGCGGTCAAACACAAAATGCACGTTGACAATGGGAGAGATCCCGAGGTCGGCCAACTCGGCTTGCCTTGCGACGGTGTCGGGAGGCAACAGCTCGTCCACTGCATCGTGGGGGACGGCGAGAATGACCGCGTCAGCATCGACCCGTTCCCCGTCCGCCGTCAGCGAAGGACCGTGGTCCACGGCTTCCACCTGGGCTAGGAGTTGGATGCTTCCCCCTTGGTCGGTGATTACCCGGGCAGCGGCATCGCCGTGCAGGGCCGACAACGGCACCCGCGTCCAACCCAGGTCGGCGGAATCGGTGTCGTCCAAGAGCCCGGTGCGAAAGACCCTGACCGCCAGGCTCAGCGAAGCATCGTCGGCCCTCAGATTGACGGTGGGCAAGCAGATCAGGTCCCACAGACTGGCTATGGCCCGATCGGACTCCCCTCGAAATCGCAGCCATCCCCCGAAGCTCATCTCGTCGGTGTCCGGATCGTCGGGGTCGAGGCGGCGCAAGGCCAGCGCAGTGCGAACCGCCCTCAGCCGGTCGGTGACCGAGAGCGGGCTGTAGCGCATGAGCGACCGGGCCAAATGCAGAGGGGCCGGGGCGCCGGTGCGGGAGATGCGCGCCCGACGGCGACCGGGGCGGCTAACCGGAACCGAGAGCCGGGATTGCTCGATCACCTGGTCGGTTGCTCCCAGGCGGTCTAGAAAGGCCCGGTACTCGGTGCAGCACCGCATGAACACGTGTTGACCGTTGTCGAACCATCGGCCGTTGCGTTGGAACGACCAGGTGGCCCCGCCCAACCGAGGAGCCCGCTCATACAGCGTCACCTGGGCCCCGCCGTCGGCCGCGGCTATTGCCGCGGCCAAACCGGCCAGACCTCCTCCCACCACTGCGATCTTCGGCCTCGCGTCCGGCTCGGCCGTCGGCTTGATGGCAGAAGCGCTCATGAAGTGACTCCGGCCAAGCTGCGGACGGCCACCCAGGCCTTTTCCTTGGTGGGCAGCGACATCCGCCCCTCCAGCACGGCCGTGGGAGCAGCCGCAATGCGCCCCAGCAGCCGATGGTAGATCCCCGCCATCGCCCCGGTACAGGCCCGGCTGCGATGGTCCAGCATCTTGAGCAGCTTCAGCCCCTCGGCGAAGCGCTGCTCGGCCCGCTCCGCTTCAAACGACACCAGCGCACCCACCGCTTCGGTCGGCCCGGTTAAATCGGGGGCGCACCCGAACCGCTCGATATCAGCCGATGGCAAATAGACCCGGCCCATGCCCCGGTCCTCAACGATGTCGCGCAAGATATTGGTGAGCTGAAGGCCTACCCCCAGCACATCAGCCAGTTCGCTGGCCTCATCGGGATCGCCGGTGGTGCCGAACACCCCCAGCGACAGGCGGCCCACCGATCCGGCCACCAGCCGGCAATACTGCTCTGTCTCCTCGATGGTGGTGTACACCATTCCCACGGCATCTTGCTCGCACCCCTCGACGATCTCGTTCAGCGCGGCCACCGGAATGGGGAACTCTTCGATGGCGTGGCGCAGCCCGACCAGCACCGGATCTTCAGGGTCGCTGAGCCCGCCATCGGCCAGGGTATCGATGTCAGCCCGCAACTCGGTCAGGTGGGCCAGTTTCTCGTCCTGGGGAAGCGGGCCGTCGCCCACATCGTCGATGCGCCGGGCCATGGCGTACAGCGCGGACATGGCCAATCGCTTCGGCTTGGGCAGCAGCCGGATGCCGTAGGAGAAATTGCGGGCCTCGGTCCGGGTGATCTCCTCGCATTGCTGATAGGCGTCGGCTGTCCTCACTTTCGCCTCCAGCGAGCGGCGGCGGCGCGCCCGACGCGAACTAGTTTGGCATCGGTCACGTTGCGGGGGGTGACCAGTCGAATCGCATGAGCCGCGGTACGGGCCTTTGTCGGAGTCCGCAGCTTTCTCAGCACGTCGTAGTCGGCCCCGGCGATGGCATCCAGGGCGGCCATTCCGCCCGCGGCGTAGCCGGCCACCGTCACCTTGGCCCACCCGGTCAGGGAGGCCACCAGCGGGTCGCCCCGGCTCAACAGCCCCCGGGCGGTGTCGCACTGGTGGGCCACCAAACGGCGAAGCTGCTCCGATGCCCGGACCTGGGCAAGATCGTCTTCATCCACGCCGAAACGGGCCATCTCCTCGGCCGGGAAATAGATACGGCCCTTTTCGACGTAGTCCTCCCGGATGTCCTGAAGATGCTCTACCAATTGCAGGCCGGTACACACTGCATCGCTGAGGGCGATGCGCTCGGCGGTGGCCGAATCGAACACCGCCAACACCAGCCGCCCCACCGGGTTGGCCGACAGCGTGCAGTACTCGGCCAATTCAGCCTGGGTCTGATAGCGGTGTTTGTGCTGATCCAGCCGATTGGCCTCGATCAGCGCTAGGAACGGCTCGTCGTCTATGTCCAGTTCGGTGAGGAGGGGGGTGAGCTGGACCATCACCGGGTGGGTAGCCCCGCCGATGCGGGCTCGATGGATTTCCTCTTCTACCCAGTCCAGCGCGGCCAGGCGGTCGCCGTCGTATTCGTCTCCGATGTCGTCAACCAGCCGGGCGAAACCGTATATAGCCAGCAGGTGGGCCCGGGGGCGCGCCGGGACAGCTCGCAGCACAACCGGGAAGTTCTCCGCTCCCCTCTGGGTCATGATCGAGTTCAAATCGAACCCGGCTTCTGTCTGCACAACGCCCCCGCTGCTATTGGGGCTAACCCGCTGGTCAACGAGCTAGCCGGGCCATTCTAGAAAATGTTCTGACAATCGTTACCCAATTGCAAACAAAAGAGTGACCATCAGGTCACCTTTTTGTACGCGCTCAATCCGAGGCTGTCAAGGCATTGCCAGCTCCCGAGTCGTCAAAGGTGGGACGATCGGCGAATCGACCCATGAGTCCTTCGGCGAATATGTGGGCAATGGCGTCCATAATGAGGGCACCGGCGAGCCGGTGTCCCCGGGGATCGTCGGACAGGGCCTCTCCAAGTCGCTCGGCCAACCGCCAGAACACCCGCTGGGCGGCGGCAGCGTGCTCCACCTGGCCCTGCACCGAGCGCTTGGCCACCTCCAGCATGATGGGCAGGCCAGGCAGGAGCGATTCAGCCAGTCGGCGGGTGAGTTCTTGGCGGCTCAACCCGGTCTGGCCGTCGATCGAGGCGGCGAAATCTTCAGCGGTATTGTCCACCACCGCTTCCACCGCCCGGAAGAACAGGTCCTGCTTGGAGCGGT
>JAJDTA010000134.1 GCA_022827405.1 Acidimicrobiia bacterium | reverse complement strand
CGGTGGCGGTGGTCGGCATGGGCGGAGCGGTTGTCGGCGGCATCGAGCCGGGCGACGTGGTGGTTGCCACCGAGGTGTCGGCCGACGACATGGCACCGATTGGCTTGCCCCGAGCCGAATCAGTGGCCAAGAGCCTGAGAGCAGCCGGGTTCACCGTGCACACCGGCCCGGTGGCCAGCGTGGCTGAATTGGCGGTCGGCCCGAGACGACAGGAGCTGGCCGACCGGGGCGCAGTGGCGGTCGACATGGAGTCGGCCTGGCTGATGGAACGTCATCGGGGCGGCCCGGCGGCCGTGGTGCGAGTGGTGACCGACACCCCCGCCCACGAACTGCGGTCTCTGACTGCCCCTGTAAGGATTAATCGAGCACTGCGCACCATTCGCTTGTTGACGCCAGTGCTGACCAAGGAGGTCTTCTGAAATGCCTATTCCACTGAGACAAGCGGCCAAGGTGGGCACCTATGTGTTCAAGAACAAGCTGCGTCGGCGCGAGAAGTTCCCGCTGATCGTGGAGCTGGAGCCGCTGTTCGCCTGCAATCTGGAGTGCCCGGGATGCGGCAAGATCCAGTACCCCACCGAAGTGCTGCGCAAGCGGGTCAGCGTGGACGAGGCGGTGGCCGCCATGGAGGAGTGCGGTGCGCCGATGGTGTCCATCGCCGGGGGCGAGCCCTTGCTGCACCCCCAGATCGCCGAGATGGTGGACGAGCTCATCAAGCGCAAGCGGTTCGTGTACCTGTGCACCAACGCAGTGCTGCTGCGGCGCAAAATAGACAAGTTCACGCCGTCGCCCTACTTCTCGTTCGTGGTCCACGTGGACGGGCTCCAGGAGCGCCACGACCTCGCCGTAGCCCGCGAGGGGGTGTTCGACGAAGTAGTGGAGGCCGTCAACGAGGCCAAGGAAAAGGGTTTCCGGGTCACCACCAACAGCACGTTCTTCAGCACCGACAGCCCAGAAGACGTGCGCAGCGTGCTCGACTTCTTGAACGACGACCTCGAAGTCGACTCCATGATGATCTCTCCGGGGTACGCCTACGAGAAGGCCCCCGACCAGGAGCACTTCCTACCGGTGGAGCAGACCAAGAGCCTCTTCCGGGATGCCTTCTCAGAGGGCAAGCGCAAGAAGTGGCGGCTGAACCACACCCCTCTGTTCTTGGACTTCCTCGAGGGGAAGGTGGAGTACGAGTGCACCGCCTGGGGTATTCCCAGCTACTCGGTGTTCGGCTGGCAGCGGCCCTGCTACTTGATGTCTGACGGCTATACCGAGACCTATCAGGAGCTGATCGAGACCACCGACTGGGACAGCTACGGCCGGGGGAGAGATCCCCGCTGCGAGAACTGCATGGCCCACTGCGGCTACGAGCCCACCGCCGTGTTCGCGACTATGAAGTCGCTGCGCGAGTCCATTCGCGCCGCGGTGGGTACCAACTAGCCCAGAGACTCATGGACTCGTCTTCGCAAATCGCAGTTGATCTTTTGGCGCTCTTGGTGTTGGGCGACTATCAGCTTGCCTTGGGGGACGGGGTGGGCTTCTAGGAATTCTTCTACTTCGGTGGCGAGTTCGGGGGTCGAGAGGGCGGTTATGCCGCCTAGCATTCTTGGGACTATGGCGCTGGGGAGGCGTTGGTTGATTTCTTCCCAGTGGTTGGTGGTGAATGCCCAGGCTTGGGGGCCGAGGTTGCGGTTTTCCAGGCAGCCTCGGAGTACGAAACCGGCGTCTTGGCTGCGTACGGTGCCGTCGAGGGTGGCGGCCAGGGTGCGGTCCATGAGTTCAGGATCGTCGAAGGTGGTGAGCGCCATCAGGTAGCGCAGTTCGAGTTGGGGAGTGGGGGCGTTCTGGTAGCGCTGATGGATCTCCTGGTAGTCGGCGTCGTCGCCGGTGGCGGCCACCACGGCAATGGCGGCCGCGGCCAAGGCGGGGTCGACGCCTTTGGCGGCCATTAACTCCCGGCACCGGGCGATGGCGTCGGCGTCGTTGCCGCCCACGGCCAGGGTGCGGGCTAGGACGCCCCGAAGCTCGCCGATGCGCTCGTCTTCTCCGGCGGCCGGCTCCCATCCCACCCGGGCCCAGGCCGGTCCGACCATTTCCCGGACCCGGGATTGGAGGTAGGCCCTTCCATTGTCGGGAACCATGTGATCGAGGGTGCCCAGCGTGCCGGCCAAGCGGCGCCAAACCGCCAGATCGTCTTCCGCAGCGGCCATACGTTCGGCGAATGCCACGTAATCGGTCACGCTCAGCCGGTTCGCCACGGTGAGGGCCCACTGGTCGTCCACCAGCACGTAGCGCTGGAGGGGGTCCAGATCGGGACCGCCCTCGAGAAGGCGATCCAGCAATCCGCCCTCGTAGGCCACTCGGTAGAAGCCGTCGGCGGTCGGATTGACCATGACCCAGGCGGGGTTGTCGGCGCCCAGAGCCACCGGGTCATTCAGCACCATCCGCTCGGTGCGTTCTCCGGCGTGCGTGCCCACGGCGGCCACCACCGGAACTTGCCAGCGGGCGTTGTCGGGCTGGCCGTCGTAGCGGAAACGCTCCTGGCTGAGGGTGACCGTGCCGTCGTCATCGGCGGTAGCGGACACCACCGGGTGGCCGCCTTGGAAGATCCATGAGTCCATCACTTCTCGGGTTGGCTCGCCGGTGGACTCGGCCAGCGCATCCCAAATGTCGTGGGTCTCGGTGTTGGCGTAGGAGTGGCGTCGGAGATAGTGGCGGACCCCGTCGCGGAATTCGCCGGGCCCTAGGTATTGCTCCAGCATCCGCACTGCGGCGGCACCCTTCTCGTAGGTGAGCAGGTCGTACATGCCCTCGGCATCGGCGGGGGACACCACCGGGTACTCGATGGCCCGGGTGGAGGCTAGAGCGTCCACATCGAAGGCCGCGGCCCGAGACAAACCGAAGGCCAGCCAGCGCTTCCAGTCGGGGCGGTAGGCGTCCACCGCCAGCATCTCGCAGAACGTGGCGAACGCCTCCTTGAGCCAAATGCCGTTCCACCACTTCATGGTGACCAGGTTCCCGAACCACATGTGGGCCAGTTCGTGGGCGATCACGTCCACCGCGGTCTGGCGCTCCTGCTGGGTGGAGGAGTCGGGGTCTAGTAGCAGCAGGATCTCCCGGAAGGTGACGCAGCCCATGTTCTCCATGGCCCCGAAGGCGAAGTCGGGGATGGCCACCAGGTCGAGTTTGTCGCCGGGGTAGTCAATGGCGAAGTAGTCCTCGAAGAAGCTGAGGCAGAACGCCCCGGCATCGAGGGCGAACTCGGTGAGATGGCCCTTGCCGACGGGATGGACGACACGCAGCGGCGTCCCGTTCACATCCACCGGCTCGGTGGCCTCCAGCGGACCGACTATGAAGGCCAGCAGGTAGGTGGACATCTCCATGGTGGGGGCGAATGACACCTCTTGGCGGCCGTCACCGGTTGGCTTGGAATCCACCTCCGCCCCCGAGGACACCGCCATCAGATCGTCGGGTACCACCAAGGTCACCTGGAACACCGCCTTGAGGTCGGGCTCGTCCCAGCACGGAAACGCCCGCCGGGCATTGGTGGATTCGAACTGCGTGGTGGCGATCACCCGTTCGTTGCCGTCATCATCGGTGAACGTCGACCGGTAGAACCCCCGAAGCTGGTCATTGAGCGTGCCGGTGAACGACAGGTTCAGCCGAGCCGCCCCCGGCTGAACTGCTTTGCCCAGCCGCAGCACGGCCCGCTCGTGCTCGTCGTCGTAGTCAACCCCCGACAACGCCACCCCGTCCAAGCTGCCGCCGGTGATCTCCAACTCGGCCGCATTGAGCACGATCTCGCTAGTCGGCTCCACTACCTCAAGTTCCACCCCCACCGACCCCGCAAACGCAAACGCCCCCAGATCCGGCTCCAACCGCAACTCATACCGCCGCGGCACCACCCCCCGCGGCAACCGATACGGGTTCACTGACGACTCAGCAGGCGAATCCACAGAAGCATTTAACACTACTGACGCAAATCGGGTGATTGCAAATCTGCTTGCTTTATGCTAGCAAATAGCAACATGCGTACTCTGTATCTGCGAAATGTGCCTGATGAAGTAGTGCGCCGCCTCGAGACTCTTGCGGGTCATGAAGGGTTGTCGGTGTCGGCTATGGCGGTTCGGGAGTTGGCCAGCTCGACCCGCCGGGCCGACAATCCGGCGCTGCTCGGCGACTTGCCCCATCTGGGCATCTCAGCCGCCGAGATTGGAGATGCGCTGCACGAGGGCCGAGCCGAGAGGTGATCGTGGTCGATGCTTCGGTGGTGGTGTCGGCGTTGCTCAATGACGGCGGTGCCCGCCAAATGTTGAGCGAGAACCGACTAGTTGCTCCCCATCTAGTCGATGCCGAGGTGATTCAGACTCTCCGCAAGCTGCTGATTCGGGGATCCTTAACGACTGAGAATGCGGAGCTGGCGATACACGGTTGGACGAGACTCGGTGTCGAGCGCTTCCCGTTGCCGGGTTTGATTGCCAGAATCTGGGCTCTGCGGGACAATGTCTCGGCTTATGATGCCGCCTATGTCGCCCTGGCCGAGACCCTAGACTGCCCCTTGCTCACCACCGATGCCCGACTTGCCAACGCCCCCGGCCCCAACTGCCCAATCACCGTCCTGCCCAGCTGAACAGCCAGCTGAAGAGCAGGCGGGGATTGACCTCGAGAAGCTCGGTTGGCCGTACAACCGGCTCAAGTCGCCCGACCATCTGGGCTGGCTCTACCGAAGGGCTAATGCCCCGCAGCGAGACTGGCGAAGAGGCAGGCTCTTCCCTTGCATGGTCCTCTACATAGGGCTCATCCAAGTCAGCCCCTATCTGCCCCAATGGGCACTTGGCTTGGAGAGCAGTTGGTGGCAGTTTCTCGCGATTGGGGTGATAGCAGGGCTGGCCTATATCCCCTGGCGTTTGCTGGACCGCCGGGGGTTCTTCGAGCGGTGATCAGCTCTCGAAGTCGCTGTCGTTGAACTTGAGGGTGGCGGCGTTTTCGGTGATGGTGCGCTGGACGTCGTCGTCGAAGCCGTCGTCGGCGGTGGCCTCTACTTCGATGGTGACGGAGACCTTGGCGTCTTCTGCTTGGGCGAGTTGGTTGACGATGGCCTCGGCGATGTCGGCTGCTGTTCTTGTCCAACGGTCGGCCTTGACGGTGACCCGGCCGTAGTAGCGGGTGGGCATTGTTGGCCCAGCGGGGTCCGTTGGCTTTGTGTCGGCATCCTCTTGGGCTTCGGATCCCACGGGGGCGGTAACGCCGCCGCCAGCATCACCATCCATTGCCCTCGCCCGTGCGGCCTGCTCTGCCTCGATTTGAGAGTTGGCGGCATCGGGGTGGACCAGCAGGCCGCTGGGGGCGATGGCGGCCAGCATTTCACCCGCTCGCAGTCCGACGTACCGCTCCCCATCGTGGCCCTCGGCGTAGGCGATCCCATCGGTGGCCCAAACGGTGGACTGCACCCCGTCGCGAATGGCGTCTTCCAGCACTGAGCGGCGCACCAGCCGGGGCAGGTAGAGGTACTGGGTTATGTCGCTCCAAAGCTGGTTGACCGATATGGATACCTTCTCGACGCCGGTCTCGCCCGGGTTGTCCCGCCAGAGGGGGACGCGGTCCAGCTCCCATCGCAGCCGCGTGCCACCATACGCCGGGATGAGCGACTCGTCATGAACCAGCTTGTGGGACACCCGCTCTGCCAACGGCCCCGAGGCGGTCACCCGGGCCTTCTCCCATTGGATCTCTCCAGTCGGCTTGTCGGGGGGTAGCGATGGATTCAGCACCCAGATGTAGGTCTCCGGAATCCGGGACGCCACCGTTTCATCGGCATCGGCCGCTTTCGACTCGGCCTGGCGAGCATTGGGCGGATCGAGGTTCAGCGACTCCGAATCGTCTCGAATCGACTGCCAGGCCAAGTGGTTGCGAACCGCTTGGCGCAACTCCCCCAAGCGGGTGACGTCGGCGGCCAGAAACACCAGCATGTTGCGGTGCTGTCTTGCCCCTCCCGCACGCTCCAACAGGGTTTGCTGGGCCATCTTGAGGGCTTCGCTCTGCTCTGTCTTGCTGTCGTGGGGCGAGGTTGGGTCCAACACGACGAGGCGGGCTTCGTCGGTGTCGGGCACATCGGCGGGTGAGCGAGGGCAGGGATGGACGCCGGCGAACTGGCCTCGGCCGGCTTTGAGGGCTTCATCGAGCCGGCGGCGGATCTCATCGTCCACATCGGCGTCGTTGAAGTGGCCCTCGGCCCGGTCTCGGGCGATGCGGTTGACGTTGGCCTGGAGGGCATACCAGTAGCGGGCGCCGTCTCGGTAGAGGTAGGAGGCCTGGTCGGACAGCTTGCGCAGCGCGTCTCCGAAGATGGCGGGCCGCTCCTCGCCGGGTTGGATGCAGCCGAGCTTGATCGACCGGTCGTCGAGTCCCTTGTTTGCGGCCTGCTGAGACGGGGCCGACCCGAAATACACCGTGCGGGCCACCTTGCGGGCGGCCAGGAAGCGGCCCAGGTTGGGGTTGTCCTTGTCGAGCTTCAGCGGCAGGGCGTTGTCGCCGTCTACGTCGGCCTCCACCACTGTCCGCCAGTCGGCTTCCAAGTGGCGAAGCAGTTCCTCAGACACCTTGCTGTCGTCGATGGGGATGGTGGACGGCAGGATCAGCAGGTTGGGATCGTCGTTGATCCAGAGGCTGTGGACAACCTCGGCCATCAATCGCAAAACACCGCGGGTGCGCTGGAATCGCTCAAGGTCGGACCATTCCTCGAAGAGCCGGTCGAACAACTCGGGGTGGACTGGATAGGTGGCCTTCATACGGCGCTGGTAGTCGCCTTCTTTGCACTCGGAGGGAAACTCGCTGGCTTGCTTCTGGTACAGCTCGCCAAAGCCCTTCACCACTGCGTCGCGCTTCGTTAGCGCCTCTGGTGTCAGCTCCTTGAACAGCCGTCTCCGAACGATCTCGAAGCTCTCCTCGGCGGTGGCCGTGCGCCAGTTGGCCTGCATCCGGGCGAACAGGTTCTCCAGCCTTTTGAGCGCGGCTTGTCCTCCTTCACCGCCGACCTCGATCTGTGAGGACGGGATGGTGGCCACCAGCAGGGCGCCCGGGGTGTTGTTGGCCGCATCGGTGAGGGCTTGGGCGAAGCTGAAGTGGGCATCGAACGATCCGGCCGGCAGCCCAGACATGCCATAGAGCTGGCGGGCATACCCCACCCACTCGTCAATGAGCACCAGACACGGCGAGAACTCCCGCAACAGCTCGGTGAGGGCCGCGCCAGGGCTGGTGCCGGTTTGGTCGGCCTCAGCCACCAGGGCATATCCCTCGGCACCGCCAAGCTGATAGGCCAGCTCTCCCCACATGGTGTGGACCACGGTGCCGTCCTCTTTGACCGACGTCTCACCCGGCAAAAGCTGGTGGCCGACCAACACCGCCCTGCGAATCGCTTCGCTGGGCAATTCCAGTCCATTGCCGGCGAGCAACTCTTCCACGCCTTTGAGCTGAGTAACCGGCGTATCTCCTGCCAAGTGGTAGAGGGCGATCAAGGCGTGGGTCTTTCCCCCACCGAAGTTGGTCTGGAGCTGAATGACGGGATCGCCACCGCTCCCGCTGAACCGACGGGCCGCTCCCACAATCAGGCTGGACAACCCCTCGGTTATGTAGGTGCGTCGGTAGAACTCGGCTGGGTCGTCGTACTCGACAGGAGCCTCTCCCCTCCAAACCTGGTGCAGGTCGGCGGCAAACTCAGCGAGTTGGAATCGGCCCGAGGCGACATCGTCATGTGGCTCGGCCACCTCTCGCCATGCGGGCAGTCCCGTCTGGGCCAGGCTCTTCTCCTGGGCGGTGCTCTGGGCTGTTGCCGCCTTCTTCTGTGCCTTCTTGGCTTCTTCCTCAAACCTCTGACGCAACAACTCTTGGTGGAGCTTGTCCACTTGCGCGGCATTAGGGCCGGCCCCGACCGACTCCAGCAGGAGCTTGGCCGTGTCCATCGCCCTCAGCGCGCCCTTAGCCGTGAATGCTTCGTTGTGGGCCCACTTGTTGCGGGCATCCTGCAACTCGGAGACGTAGTTGCGTTCCGTCCGCCCCAATTTCTTGCGGAAAATGGTGTTCCACTCATCCCACATCACCTTCAGCAGGAACTGAGGGTCGAGCGGATTCACCTTGCGGGTCCGCCCTCCACCCCGGGTGTCGGCTCGCTGCACCCCCGTGGTCCAGTCCTCCCCAAACTCCACTTCGCACTCTCGGGCCACAAACGGCGCCAACCCCTTGCCCAGCAAGACCATCGCCTTGCCCACCCGCTCATGATTAGAAAGTGCCACGCCCTGTTTCTACTCCAAGCAGACGCCCGCAACCCTGTTGCCGCCTGTATGACTCAGTTACCGGGCGGCAGAAAGGCCCTGCGCTGGCGATTGGCCCGCCAACACGCGCAAGAGCCCGGCCACTCACCGTCCGGAGAGGTACCGGGCTCCACTTCCTCGGGCTACTGCCCTCGGCACTGATGATTCTAGGGGCGTCGTTACCTCAGCCCCACCTGAAATTTCCCTTGTCGGTGCAGGCTAAGACTTCCGATACATCTCCCCAATGTGGTCCACCTGCCCGTCGGTCAGGTGAAAGGCAGGCTCGGTGCGTCGCAGCGCGTGCTCGATAGCATCCCGCCGGTCTTCAGGCTTGATGGGACGGGAGACGGTGTTGTTCTCGTTCTTCCTCTTCTCTTTCTTCGATTCCATGGGGTTCCTCCTATTTGTTCATAAATTCCATTGTTCACGTTCTTGATTCCAATCACGGCCGCGGCCCTAGCTTCGCCTGCTCGCTGTCGCTATGCCAGCCCAGCAGATCGACCACCACACGGGCGAGGGCATCGGCAGCAGCTTGGTGGGTCCTGCGCCAATCGTCGGTTGCAAGGATCCTGTTATCGGTGTCGTGAGATGCTGACAGCACCCCGATGACGCCGCCTTGAGCATTCATGACCGGCATTGCCGCCACTTCCGTGAGGTGGGCATATCGCTTTTGACGATCCTCATCAAGGTTATAGGTGCCGTCATGGGTGGCCGTATCGATAGCGAGTTGGAACTCGCCCGTAGCATATGCCATGCCAGTGACGCCTTCTCGGAGCTTCCACCCTCGCTGACCCTCGTCAGGCTGGTTGGGGCGCAGCACAGCGAAGAGCCTTTCTTGCCGATTGTCGTACATGAAGAATCGTAACTGGCATACGTTGAATCTGGGGTCGGCTTCTTGAGCATCAGCAAAGATCGCTTGAGCTGCCAGCGTTGCCGCGAAGTAGCGGGCTGCGTCCAAGGACTCTTGCATCTTGATGCTAAGGCGGTTCTGGCTTTGCTCCTCTGAGATTTCCTTAGAGAGGCGAGCCCTCTGCAGTTCTGGATCTTCAAAGACTGCAGAGGCCTTTCCCCATCCAACCCTCCGCAGCCAGGGCGTCAGAGTCCCCAGTCCGACAAGAGTTGCTCCTCCCACAATCATCGTGTGCGTCGCAGAGCCAAGCCTTGAGGCGATCAGGCAGGCCGCAACAACCATCCCCGACCCCACAACAGCAGCATAAAGCCGCCCTGTATTGTGCTGTATCTGCGCTTCTAGGAAGCGCAGCCACCGAGTTACCCCAGCGGGCAGGCTGTTGAAACGCCGAGAAGTCATCTGAGGACCCATTATACAGACTTCAAACCTTCTTATGTAAGATGGGTCTATCTGGATCTTTGAATGGGGCCCAGGGGGTCAGTGAGCTGGGTCAGTCCCAGTTTGGCGAATTGGAATCTGGCGCCCATTGATCCCACTCCTCTTCGCAAGGAAAGCTTGTGGGCGGGCCGTCGCCGTCGTATAGCCACTGGTCAGGGGTTCCGGCGTTTGCTCCGATGGCGAACCAGTGTCCGGTGATGGTCTGTCGTTCTGCGTACCATCCCTGACCGTCGGCCGTTACGTGAAGGGCGATCCCGGCTGGCATGGGCAGACCATGCTGACGAGCAAAGTGGTCGAACGTTGCGGCAGGCCCCTTCCCGTATCTGCCGTTCTTGTTGTAGTGCCCCATCTGGTTGAAGGCCAACTGCCTTAGCAAATCCCGAGTTTCTTGAAATTCCCGTCGGTCCAACTGTTGACCCTCTGCGTCCGTGCCCTCGACTCCTGTATTCTCAGCCAGTCTCTGCTGCTCGGCTTGATCAGCCGCGGCATCCTGCCGAATCCGTTCCTCTACCCATTTTGTCTCCCGCCAGGCTTCGCGGAAACCGTCGGTTCGCCCGATCACATGCCCCCAAGGGATGAGAGGGTCAATGCGGCTGGGCCGTCCACCGATTCGCAGGGCTACCGCCAGTTTCTGCTTCCACCGATTGTCATCGGCAAAGAGGGACACCCGGACTGCCAAGAGTTCGACAGCGACAATCACGGATAGCACGTAGATCATCAGCAGAGCGGCAGGGGTCAGCCACGCCGGCATTAGGAACTCTCGCCAGACAAGGCCGTGATCGTGGTTACTCCAATTTGCGATTAGATGGCCCAGGCCCCAACCAGCGGCAGCCAGACCCCACGCAATGAGGCATGTTGATGCCAACCTGCCATCACCCGTCCTGTTCACCCCAGCTTCTCGGGCAACCAAGGCAACTGCCAGGCAAAAGACCATTATCTGCCCAGGAACCTCAACCCATAGGGGGAACGGCTCAAAATCTGCGATGTAGCTGAGCAACGCCGGGATGGGCACTGTGCTGGCCGCTTGCTTCCACAATCGCTTTTGTGTGCCAGTGGCCCTCACGTGTCTGAGCAACGCGAGTCCAGTCGTAGCACACCAGACGCCAAACGGTTTCCACAATCCAGGCCGCCACAAGCCAATTCTTCGTGCCACAAACCATGAGGCCGCGATCCCGCCTACGTACAACGCCCCAAGCATCAGGAGCTTTCGGGATGCAAATGACCGCAGCATCCCCTGAATGTTCTCCCTTAGTGAGCCGCGGCCTTGGCGGCCCATAGCAACGACTACAGCTATTGCCAGAAAGCCCAAGAGCGATACAGAAGTGAGCTCTCGATTATCCAGCATTTGAGGAGTAGGCGTCCCAGGGAGAAATCATGCTTGTCGCCAGGAGCCATGGGGAGATTGCTCGGGCATTTGCATTGGTCGTGCAAGGGTTCCCTCTGAGGCTTGGGCGAGCCAGTTTGCCCAGCGGGCAGCAAACTCATCAAGGTCGCTGGGCATTATCCGAGAAAACGGCCATGCAACCTGCACCCCAGTAACCACGAACGAAAGCGCCATGGCTGAGTCTTCATCCGGGTCGAGCGCAAATGGGTAACCGAATGCGGGGTGTCTCCTGTGATATTGGATGCCAATTCTCGACATGAACGCTGTTTCGAACCAGGCGTACTCCCCTGCTTGTTGAGCATCACAGTACCAAAGGGAGTGACTCCGACCGTTGTAGCCATTTTGGCTTTTTGACTGCCTGAGCTGGAAGTTTGCTGTGGCCATGACGTCAAAGGGAGGGTTTTGCCGTTTCCACGCTTCATCTAGGACCATCTGTGGAGATGAGAGGGTCAATTTGGCTTGTCCGATGGAAAGTGCAACGCCCCAGGAGTCGTTTGCCCTCTTGATTGTTGGTGCAGCATCCTCGAAAGCTGTCACGATCTCGTCGACGATTAGTCGGTAGGCCTGCATGGCCGACTTGGTGAGTTGCTCGCGCTGCTCGGCTACTGTCGCTCGTTCCGATGCTTTGCGAGAGGCTTCTGCTCTTTTGGCCACTTCTGAGCGGTGGGCCTGTTGCAACTCGGCAAACCCAGGGGATGAGGACCGTTGCATGAACCGATCGAGTCGGGCCAACAAATTTGCCGCGCTTGGTCGTGCACCGGCGGACTTGTAGAGACACTCCTCTATCAGGGCTCCAATTCGCTGGGACACATCCTCGACCGGTGGGATGGATGCATGCAGATGTTGTTCCCGGTAGTACCCCAAGGGATCGACCGGGTCGGGATCATTGAACGGTAGATGTCCGGTCGCGATTTCGTAGGCGACGATGCCGAGCGAGTAAACGTCAGATGCGCTTGTGGCCCGTTCGCTTCGCCACCGTTCGGGGCTTGCATATGGTGGAGACATCGCGTGCTTCCGTGTATCGGGTGCGGTCGTAGCCTCCGCGTATCTCGCAATCCCAAAATCTGTCAGGCACCACCTTTCATCGAGCCAAAGAATGTTCTCAGGCTTGATGTCGCGGTGAACCACATGTTCGTCCAAGGCAGCGAGGCATTCGGCGATGCTCCGGAGAACTTCAATCATGAGCTCTTCGCGGTCGAATTCCGCATCTGCCAAGAAGTCTCTCAGCGAGTATTCCGCCCTTGGCATCACGATGACGTAGTTGTCTTCGAACTCGCCGCTGTCCAGGATGGGGACAACGTTTGGAACGTCGCTGAGCTCCTCGGCTAGAAGGTCGCGATCCGCGCCAGGTGCCTTGGGCACGAACTTGGCCGCAGCTTCGATTTGGCCGTCCGTAGCCTCATGCACTCGGCCGAAGCCGCCCTTGTCGATCTGCTCTCCAATTCGCCATTCACGCGACAGTTGAACAACTTGGTCTCTAGTCATTTCCTCAATCGCTCCGAAACCCATCCTTCATCGAAGCCACCGCGAGTCAGAGGAAGCGTCTGATCGACAGTGCCTACCTCGTATTCTACCGAGCTTGTTGCCACCACCATCGCAAGGCGACTTCAAGAAGTTCCCTCTCTGGATTAGGAGAAGCCGAGATCTGCCTGACCGGTGGGGGGTTTGCTGGCAAGGCGGGTGAGTTCGGGCCAGGCGGAGACGAGGCTGTTGTAGGCGAGGGCGTCGGAGGCCCAGTTCTTGCGCTCGCAGGTGTTGTAGAGGCGGTAGGCGAGTTCGCGGGCAGGTTCGGCGAGGCCGCCGACTTGGCGCAGGAGGTCGGCTGCGGCTTGTTCTCCGCCATATTCCAGCTCGCGAATGAGGTACTGGACGACTTCCCATACGGTAAGGCGGTCATCGCCAGCGGGACTCCAGTCGTCGTCGAGCTCGTCGCGGCTCAATAGTCGGCAGGAGTTGCCCTGTTGGTGGAGCACCCCGGCTCTTACCAGCCCGCCGATTGATGTGTTCTTGGCCTTGCTGAGGGTTTCTGCCACTCCAGCAGACCCGTCTGAGAATCCGAATTCGGTGTACCAGGCAACGGCCCACCTTGTGTCAGGGTCGAAGTCGGCCTCTTGTTCAGCGAGAACGAAGTCGAGAGCTTGGTTGATGGCGGTCAAGGCGTCGCGTACCTTCATTGCTGACCCGTCGGCTTCGACGATTCGGGAGTAGCGGGAGTAGACGGCCATGCCCGGGCCAATAGAAGCTTGAGCCAAGTCGACCGGTGCAATGTTGCCTTGTTGAAGATGTCTCAAGGCCTTGGGCAGTTCAGAGCGGAGGGCAGCCAGGAAATCTCGCCGCGTAGTTAAGGGGGCATCATCTGGTCGGCGACGGCACACCAACACGATCGATGAAGCCAGCGCGGCCCGGCCGACTTCGCGCAGCCCTCCGGGCTGTTCGGTACGTATGGGCCATGTTCCAGTAATGGTCACCCCAGCATCGAGTAGACCCTCCAACATGGTCTCCCAACCAGTGGATGCGGTGCCGGCTTCATCAGTCTCAGATTGTTTGAACGCGTAGAAAATGGTGAACGGATAATCGTCGTCATGGACTTCAAGAATTGAAGAGAATGTCTGCCTAAGGCCTTCCTCAAAGTAGGCAGCCGCGGAGTCCCAATCGCCTTGCCGAGCAGGCTCAGCGATCATCTCCTGCGCTTTGGGGGTCAGCAGCGTGCTGAATAGGTCAGGATGAATGGTGGAGAGGCAGCGGCGAAACCACACGTAGAAAAAATCTGAGAGATCGGCGTATGGGATGTTGTCGTAGTAGGGCGGATCGGTACAGACCATTGCTTTGAGATCTGAATCGGCGAAAGAGCGGGCGTCGAGTTGTACGGCACGGCCAGAGCTGCAAGCTGGAAATCTCTCCAAGGCATTACATAGGTAGTCGAGTTGTCCGAGAAAATTCCCTGATGAATTGGAAAAAGGGTTCCCCTCGGCAAAGACCCAAATCATTGGAAGAGCAGGGCGAGCGAATACCTGCTCGACCTTTTCGCCGTTTGGATGCCAGAACGACTGTGTTGAACTTCGGTTAGCAAGTCGTCCAAGTGCAAGTCCGAGGTAATGAGCGATGGCATCCGAATATCCGGCGGCCCCAGTGCCGCCAGCGTGCAGAGGGGTGGGGTCATCAGAGAACCCAGCGGCAATGGCGTCGGACAGGGCCTGGTCTCGGGCCTCAGCAATGAGATCAGAGAACGTACACAAGGTGGTTAGCTGCCGGGGTGTGAATAGGTCAGCCCACTTGCTCAGTCCATAATTTGGCGTAGTCACGGCGCGCGGGTTGAAGGGCAAGTCCCCCGATGGCGGGTCCGGAGGCGGTTCGAGGTCGGCAGCGCGAATGTGGGAAGAGTCTGCTTCAAGGTAGACACGCTTACGGTCTCCCGCTGCGACGATGCAAACGAGTTGTGAACCCAGTCCGCCAGCCTGGGCAACGGCCCGGACTTCACTCAATGGAATGGCCGAACTACATGCTAGGCAGGTGGCGCCTCTACGGCTGACTGTGCCTTGCTTCGGGCACCCAGATCCTTGTCGTACGCGGAACTTCACTATGCCGTCAGAAAGTTCTCCAGTGGGCTCAAGCCACGCCTCCCGGTTCTTGCGACGAGAGAGTGCAAAGGAATTGAGCAGCGGCATGGTTGCCCTGCATACCGGATTTGGACATGGCACGGTACGAGCCCAAAACCAAGCGATGACGGGGGCGAGTCCACCGCCGTGCTCGCTAGTCAGCTCGATCTTCGGATAGAGGTGGCCAATGCGGGCGTTAGCTTGGTCACGCATCCACTTGCCGTAGTACCTGACATCGGCGGCGAGGCCCGCAGCGCCTGGCCATTCTTCGAGATCGGTGAACCAATCGGGATCTGGATGAATTGGCCGATGACCAGAGAAGAGCGGCGGGATCTCCACCATGGCCTTGTTGATCAGCACTGCGACAGGGTTCAGGTCGCTGGCGTGCGTCTCCAATCCAAGCCGCTGAGCCTCCAAAGGGATGCTGCCACCCCCGGCAAACGGGTCCAGTATCGTTGGCGGGTGCCCATTGCAACTCTCAGTGATCTCAGCTTGAGCCTTCGCAAGCATCCCCTTATTGGTGCTGTTCTCCCACGGTACGAACTCCTCGATCAGTTCAAACAGCCGTTCGCGCTCTGCATTCTGGACCTCTTCAGTCGGGAACAGGTCAGGCCTGGCTGAAGGGTCATCAACCAGTGACGCAAACAACACTGCGCGACAGGCTGCTAGAGGTCGTCGGGCCCACCACAGATGGAGTGTCGACGGGTGCCCATGCCGAATCGACTTCTCCTTCGCAGATGCCGCATTGATGGCGTCCAACGGCAGCGCCACCTCGATCAGCTTCCGCCGGTACCCCACAACCCAGCATCCTTGCTTAGCCAGCGCGCTGAGCTCAACTCTGGATTTGCGCGCTTTGCACCCAATCGTAGGTGTTGTCCCTGGTCAGGGTATTGTTTTCTGAAAGGGGTTCTCGGGGGCGCTAGTGCTTGTCAATGGCCTTTTCCGTTTTCGATTGGGCCTGCCGGGAGCACCAGGACCAGGGCGGAAAAGAGCACTAATCAGCGGGGTTGGGCTCTTCTGGAACTTCTGGGGGCACGAATGCGCCGGGGGCTGGCCCGGTAGGGGGTGGTGCGAGGGTGTCCATCGATTTCGAGGGAATGTGGCCACCCTTGAAGATATAGCGTGGCTTCCGCTGTTCACCAGCCGACCGCTTCCTCATTCTCCTGCTCCGCAGTGACGAAGTTGATGATTTCGATGTCATCACCATGTAACCATACACCTCCTGCGTCCAATACAAGCTCCCCATGGTCGTCGTATACGAAGCTTCCTGTGAGAGCGTCGAGCTTTATGGCTGGGAATAGGTATAGGTCATGTTGCTCTGGATATTCCGACGCATACGGAGTGACTCTCCCAGCTTCACTCGTGTAAGCGCCCCCTACCCACACCCCAGACTTCAGTTTGCAGCGAATCCAACCGCCCATTTCCTGAGCGAACATGTGGTCCCAGGCGGTTGGGATGCGGTTGTCGGGAACGAAGCGTCCTGCCCAGGATGCCCTTCGCTCGACTCCTATTCCCAGCATCCAGCCGAGTAGGAGCGGTAGGCCCAGGTAGGAGAGGGAAACAACGGTTGGCGCCCATAGTGGTAGGTCGCCCGCGGTGAACTGATTCCAGTGGGACGTGTAGAGCCAGTAGAGAGGCGCAGCGTAGATAGCGAGGAT
Organism: Acidimicrobiia bacterium; assembly: GCA_022827405.1. GTDB lineage: Bacteria > Actinomycetota > Acidimicrobiia > Acidimicrobiales > Bin134 > Poriferisocius. Next base: position 13,388 of record JAJDTA010000134.1, on the reverse strand, counting down.
GAAGGCCGACCCACCAGCGACTCGCAGGGATCGGTCGCGCAGGCCGATTCCGTAACGGCCAGCGCGGCGCTCGAAGCCCCACAGGAAGAAGGCCCCTGGCAGCAGGGCAACCGCGAGCACAGCGGCGGTGAACATCAAGCCGACCTCATATGTGCAGAGTATATTGAAATATATCTAAAAGCAAGATTGTTGGTGCAATGACTCCGCGCGCTCACCGTGGTGATTCAGCGAGCTCCGAGTAGGTCTGCCAGTCGAGGGTGCGTTTGTGTTCGGCGGGGCTGGGTTCGGGTTCTCGGTTGGTGAAGGGGTCGTAGAGGTAGCGGACCTCGGTGGTGTCGTCGTCGGCAACTTCGACGAGGGCGAGGATGTGGCGGTCGGCTTTGTTGAGGGCGCACAGGATCTCTGAGGGGGTGATGGAGAAGTCGGTAGCCCCGGCGACTCGGCCCTTGACTTCGATGGTGAGGATGTGCCCGTCGTGGTTGCGGGTCTCGATGTCGAAGCCCTTGTTGTTGTGGGGCATCTCCACGGGGTTCCGGCCCAGGGATCGCTCGGCGGCGAGCACGGCGTCAACGGCTAACCGGTCGGAACGGGTGGTATCGATGGCGTGTGAGGGAGGTGGGGTGCCGGCAAGCGTGGCCAACAGCCGCTCGGGAACGATGAAGGCTGCACCGACTACTCGGGGGGCCAGAGGTGAGAGCTTGCGCTGGCGGGCCAGTTCTTCTTCTCGTCGGTCTAGGCGTTCTTCTGCTTCTTCGGCCCGCTGGCGAGCCTTGGCCGAGTTGATGCGGGCGTTGGGCTTGCCGGCCAGTTCGTCGTTCTTGAGCCGCAGCACTCGGGCGTCCCAGTGTTTGATCTCTTCGTTGAGGCGCAGCCGAACAGCATCCAGGGTGCGGTCAACCTGGGAGTGGATTCGGGCCTCAACTTCCACGAGGTGTTGGGGCACGTTGTGGGCTATGGCGTGGTTGAGTGCCTTGGTGGTGAGCGTGTCGCGCACCCAGTCGGCGGTGGCCAGCGGGGCCAAGAGTTCAAGCTCGTCGGGCTCGGGGGAGCGGCAGTCCAAATAGGGGTGCTCGCCAGCGTCGGCGACCTCTCCGTCTTCGGTGATCTCCACATATTCGAATTGCTTGGACACCACTCGGCGCTGGCCGCCGTCCACGGCAGTGCCGTCGACGATCTCGTGTTCCAGCAGCACCAGCACCTTGGGCTGCTTGCTGGTGGAATCGGGGTCGATGAGGATGCTGCCTTGCTGGAGCAGCGAGCCGTGGCGTTCCAACAAAGCGCCGATGGTGGCGTCGAGCAGGGGATGGCCGGGAGACACCAGATCGGCCATGGGCCGACCGGGAACGGTGATCTGCTCCCGCTCGAAGCAGATTCGCTCGTAGCTGGCTAGCAGCCGGCCGCGGCCCTGGGCAGTGTCCCAGTTCCGCAAGGATGGCGGCACTCGGGAGATCTGGCAGCGGTTCGACTCCCGCCTGGTGACCTTTCCATTGAGCAGGCCGAATGCCCCGAAGAAGAACCGGCGGATGAAGCTGGGCTGCAAGCGCATGGCTTGGGCCCGTTCCATCTGGTCGCGTATGCCTTCGATTCGAGCATCGCTCAGCACATCTGACAGAAGGGACTGCTCTTCGATCAGCTCCCTCATCCGGTCTCCCACCGTGGCGTCGATCACCGCGGTCATGCGGAGTTGCTGGATGGCGGGCTCTTCGGCGGTGATCGCCTCGATGAGCAGCTCACGCAGCGATTTGTCGGAGAAGGCTTCTCCGAGCACGTCGAACACCTTGCCGCCCAAGGCGCCCCGCTGCTCGTCCAGCTTCTCTAGCAACCGCTCGAACACTTGGCCTTCTCGGGTGTCCTCGGCCACCATGTTCCACAGCCGGCACACCTCGGTCTGGCCGATGCGGTGGATGCGCCCGAACCGCTGTTCGATTCGGTTGGGGTTCCAGGGCAGGTCGTAGTTCACCATCAGGTGGGCTCGCTGGAGGTTGAGGCCCTCGCCGGCGGCATCGGTGGCCACCAAGATTCGCACCTGGTCGTCCTGGGTGAACTGATCCTGCACCCGGCGCCGCTCTTCGCGGCGAACTCCGCCGTGGATGGCGACCACCTCGTCGGATCGGCCTCTAAGGCGACCAAGCCGCTCGACCAGATAGTCGAGGGTGTCCCGGTGTTCGGTGAAGATGATCAGCTTCTTGATGCGGCCGTTCTTGTCGAGCATTTCGGGCGTGTCTTGCAGGAGTTTGGCTAGCTCGTCCCACTTGCGGTCGTCGCCTCGCTGGTAGACGACTTGGGCTCGTTTGACGAGGCCGTCGAGGTCGCTGATCTCGGTCTTCAGCTCGGCGATGGTGCGGGCGGGCGTGGCCTCAACTTGGATCTGGTCTTCGAACTCCTCGGTCTCGCTGGCCAACAGCTCATCGGGATCGAAATCGTCGAAATCCGATGGACGGTAGCCCTCTGGAACCTCGCCCAGCATTTCGATGTCGTCTTTGGTGTTTGAGGATGGCTCGTTTCGGGCCTGTTCAGCCTCGGCCAAGCGGGCCGACAGGCGCTCGCGCCGTCGTTCCAGAGATCGGAGGATGGCTCGAGGCGATGACGCCAGTCGCCGCTGCAAGATGGTGAGGGCAAAGCCGACTACAGCAGAGCGTCGGCCCTGGCCTTCTTTTCGGAGTTGCTCGGCCCGGTTCATACCGTTGCGGACGTACTCGGTGACGTGTTCGTACAAGTCGAGTTCGGCCGGGCTCAGCGTGTATTTGGCGGTGGTGGCCTCCCGTTCGGGGAACAGCCGGGTGCCGTCGAAGCGGAGGAGGTCTTCTTTGATGCGGCGGCGCATCAGATCCTTGGCTGGCATGTCGCTGTGGGCGCCCCGGCGGTACTTGCCGGCAAACATGTCGCCGTCCAACAGCGCCATGAACAGCTGGAAGTCTTCGGGCTTGCCGTTGTGGGGCGTGGCTGTCATCAACAGGAAGTGACGGGCCACGGCCTCAAGGCGTCGGCCGAGCTTGTAGCGCTTGGTCTGTTCGACGTCGTCGCCCCGGTACGTGGCCGACATCTTGTGGGCCTCGTCCACCACCACGAGATCCCAGTCGGTGCGGTCGAGTTGGGCTTGAAGGTCTTCGTCTCGGGACAGCATGTCGAGGCGGGCGATCAGCCGGGGGCGTTCAGCCAGCGGATTGCCGGAGCGGGTGTCCTCCACCATGGCTCGGGTAAACAACTCGAACTCGAGGCCAAACTTCTCGCCCAGCTCGTCTTGCCACTGTTCGGCTAACCCGCCGGGGACCACGATGAGGCACCGGTCGAGGTCTCCCCGAACGATCAGCTCCTTAATTAACAGTCCAGCCATGATGGTCTTGCCCGCGCCGGGGTCGTCGGCCAGCAAGAATCGGAGCGGGCGGCGGGGGAGCATTTCCGTATAGACCGCTTCTATCTGATGGGGGAGCGGGTCGACATCACTGGTGTAGGTGGCTAGATAGGGGTCGAACAGGTGGGCCAAGCTGATCCGCTTGGCTTCGGCCACCAGGATAAACAGCTCGGGATCGGCGTCGAACGACCAAGGTCGGCCGTCGCCCTCGAGGGAAAGTTCCTGTTCCTTAGCTCGGTAGACGATCTCTCGCTGGACATTGCCGCTGTCGTCTTCATAGGTGAGATTCACCGCATCCGAGCCGATCCACTCGGCGTCGATCACCGTGACCACCCCGATTGGGGCAACGCCTGCGAGTCGTGCGCCTTTGGTGAGATCTTCCAACCGGCCCATCGACTGGCGAGCGTAGCCCTACGTCTCTTTTGGGGGCTAGGAGATGCCGAACCAACGACGGCATCTGGAACTCGCGTAGAGCTAGGCGTCGCTGCGGTGGATGGCTCGGGTTTCTAGGCCTAGGTAGCTGGTGATGACGGCGGGGTTGGTTCGGACTTCTTCGGGAGATCCCTGGGCGATGATCGAGCCGGCTTCTAGGCAATAGACGCGGTCGCTGATCGACATGATGAGGGGCATGTCGTGCTCGACGATGAGCATGGCGGCGTTGAGGTGGCGGCGGATTTCGACGATGAGCGGTCCGAAGGCTTCGGCCTCTCGCTGGGCCACCCCTGCGGTGGGCTCATCGAGGCACAGCATCTGGGCGTTGAGGGCGAGGAGGCCGGCCAGCTCTACGATCCGGCGGGTGCCGGTGGAGAGGTCGGCGATTGGGCGGTCGGCGTAGCGGCCCAATCCGAGAAAGTCGATCAGATCGTCGGCTTGGGTCTGCGAGGAGCGCTCGCCCCGGACGGTTCGGGCCGCGGTGTCGAGTCTTCTTGGATTGGGGGACGGTGTCGAGGAGGCAGCAACGAGAACGGATTCTCGCACGGTGAGCTCGGGAAACAGGGTTGCGGCTTGGAAGGTGCGGCCGAGTCCTCGCCGAGACCGCTCGGCTGGCTTGAGGCGGTGGATCGGCACACCGTAGAGCTCGACGCGGCCCTTGGACGGGACGAATCCGCCGATGGCGTTCATTAGGGTCGATTTGCCGGCGCCGTTGGTGCCGATCAGTCCCACAATCTCACCGGGGGCTACTTCGATATGGGCGTTGTCAACCGCCAGCCGGCCGCCAAAACGCACGGAGATCTCAGTGGCTGCCAGGGCCGGAGCAGAAGTCTTGGGAACTGGGGCCGGTGCTGGGAGCGCGGCGGGCACAGTGTGGGTTTGCTTGGCCACCGGCGGTGGTCGGCGGACCTCCAACCAGGTGACGATCCGGTCGCGGGCCGAGTAGGCGATCTGCACAAGGCCGCTGGGAAAGTACAAAAGAAGAATCAGCAAGCCGACTCCCGAGGTGAACAGGGGGATCAGTCGGTTGGTGGGAGCGAAGGCGGGAAGGCCGATCACCCACAGGGCACCGAACACTGGCCCGATGGTGGCACCGATGCCGCCGATGATGGCCATGGAGATCAGCCGCAGCGATTCCCCGGTTCCAAAGAAGCGACCCGTCAGGGGGACCTGATGTATCACTCCGGCCAGCAGGCCGCCGCCCAGTCCGGCAACCGCACCGGCCAAGACGAAGGCTCGCAGCTTGGTTCGCGCCGGGCGAATGCCATAGGCCGCCGCGGCATCGGCGTTGTCCCGGAGAGCTCGGATAGCCCGTCCAAAACTGCTGCGGTGGATGCGGGCCACCGCAATTAGCACCACAGCCAAGACCCCGAGCAGCAGCCAGTAGTAGGTGCGCTGATTGTCGAGGTCGAGACCAAATAGCTGCCCCCGGCGGAAGGAGACTGAGTCGGTGTTTCCGCCGCTGAAAATGGGTCGGCGGAACAGGTATTCCTCGGTGGCCAGGGCGAGAACAAACGTGGCCACAGCCAGCAGCAGGCCGCGCACTCGCAGTGCGCCCACGCCCACCAGCCCGGCGAACCCGGCGGCAGTCACCGCTCCGAGAACAACCGCAGCCGCGAAGGGAATGCCGCTGAATTCGAAGTCGATCAGCCGATTATCGCCCCAGCCGATGTCCAGTTGAATGCCCCGCTGGAAAGAGGCTGCTGAGACGGCGCCGATTCCGGCAAGGGCCATTTGGCCCAGCGAAAGCTGACCGGCCCATCCTGTGATGATGGCCACCGACACCGCGCAGATCCCAAAGGCCAGGATGCTGGCGTAGGTGATCTGTCGTGACGGGGTGGAAACGACAATGGGCAGCAGCACCGCAATTGCCCCAGCAAGGCCCAGAGCGATCTTGCCCAGGTGCCGAACCCACCAGATAGACAGCAGGTGCTGGGGAATGGAGCGGATTCTGGGGGCAAACGAGTACCGCCCCGGGGAGTCGTCGTCTTGGCGGCGCTGTATCGCCACCGCCACTAATACACCTATCAGCAGGACGAACTCAAAGAGCCCGCCCTCCACCGGGTAGTTGAACTTGACCAGCGAGAACGTGACGCCAACCACCACACCTCCGACCAGCGAGAGGGGAAACGACCGCATCCGGGCGATGACTGCGGCAGCCAGGGAATTGGCCATGGTGGTGAGTCCGACGGTCTCCAGGCCGCTCACACTGCGGTCGGCCGACAGCAGGATCACTGCGATGGTGGACACCACCCCGGCAATCACCCAGATGGTGAACGAGACCCGCTTCGGGTTGATGCCCGAGACTCGAGACAAGTCGGGGTTAGCCGAGGTGGCCTGAACAGTTCGACCGAAGGGCGTGCGGTCGAGCAACAGGCCGAGGGCAATGGCGACCAGAGGGGCGACGATCAGCACGCTGAGCTGGGGGCCGGTGATGAAGAGTCCGGCCACATCGGTCAAGGTTGTGTCGATGATGATGGGATAGCGAACGCCGATGCCCCCGCCGACCTCGGGATAGGCCAAGAGGATGCCCTGAGCTAGCTGGGCGACTCCGATCGTGGCCACCAGCAGGATCACTCTCGGCGCGGTGAACAACCGGCGTACCACCCCGGCTTCCACCATGGCGGCGAAGATGGCACCCACCGCGATGGCGGTGAGTACCGCGGCCCAGAGGGGGACATCCCAGCGCAGTGCCAATAGGGCCAAGAGACCGGCACCGGGCAAACCCAGATTTCCGGCCGCGAAATTGATGACCCGGGAGGAGCGGAACACCAGGACGATTCCCATCGCCAGCATCCCGTACACCAGTCCATTCACCACCCCGTCGAAGATGAGCTGGCGATTGGCCTCGAGGAACCCCAGCGGCATCAGCCCCCCTCATCCCCCAAGAAAACGGCCCTGACCAGGTCATCTCGCTCGGCGAGTTCAGAGGCCGGCCCTTCAAACCGCACTTGGCCCTTCTCGATGAACACGGCTCGGTCGGCCAATTCGAGGGCGATGTTGAGCGACTGCTCGACGATGACGATGGTCTGCCCGGTGGATTGGAGGCGCTCGATGTGGCCTATGAGCTCGGCCACCGCAGTGGGAGCCAAGCCGAGGGACAGCTCGTCGATGAGGAGGACTTCGGGCGGGCACAACAGCGTTCGGGCCAATGCCAGCATCTGCTGTTGGCCGCCCGACAAGGAGTCGGCCCGGTCGTCGAGGCGGGAGCGCAGTTCGGGAAACAGCTCAAGGGCGTTGTCGGTTCGGCGCTGTCGCTCGGCCTTGTCGTCTCGCAGCTGATAGGCCCCCAATTCCAAGTTGTGGCGAACGCTGAGCGGTGCCCACACGCCGCTTCCCCCCAGCAGGGTCTGGATTCCCATATCCGTTCGCTGCTCGGGGGTCGAGAAGGTGACGGTGCGGCCGCCCAAGCGCACCACTCCCCGCTCCGGGGTCCCCAGGCCGGCGATAACCCGCAGGATGGTCGACTTTCCGGCGCCGTTGGTGCCCAACAGGGCCAGGGTCTCGCCCTTGCGGACTTCAAAACCGACGTCGAAGAGAACCTGGACGTTGCCATAGCTGAAGTCGACGTCGGCCAGTTGCAGGGCGGGGATGTGCTCGGGGTCTTCTCGCTGGCGGTCGTGCTCGGCCTTTTCTTCGAGTATCTCCGCCACGTTGCGCGACAGGTCGCGCCGAATGTGGCGGGCGCCGTTCAACATGAAGGCCCCGCCGATGATGGTGGAGGGCAGGCCGAGCACCAGGATCGTGGTCTTCGGCCCGCTGGCATCCACCACCATGGCCGACAGCAGGCCACCGCCGGCCGCACCGATGAAGAAGATGTACAGGGTGGACAGCGCCGAGCCGATGCCCCGAAGCCGGTAGGGAACCACGGCCTGCATGAGTGGTCCGACCATGGCGAAGGCGGCGAACATCATCAGCGAGCCGGGAACGTCCAGCACGGCGAACAGCCACGGGTTGGGCATGTTGAACTGGAGGGGCAGCAAAAGCGCGGAGGGCAGGACGAGCCCGCCGATCAGCCCCATCGCCCGAGTGGGGCTCTGGCGGTAGAGGCGGTCGAACCGCCGCCCGACGAACGGCATGATGGCGATGACCCCGACCCCGGACGCGGTGGTGAGGGTGCCTCGGCCCAGCGGGCCCAGTCCGTACTCGTCTTCGAGGAACAGCGAGGTGAGCACTGGTCGGCTGAACAGCCCGAATCCCAGCGCGGCAAAACCGAGGAGCACGGTGCGCAGGGTGGCGACCTTGTTGAGCCGGGCGAACGCGGCCTCGAGCGAGACGGGGGCCGAATCGTCTTTGACCTCGGTCTGGCCCAACACGTCGGCCTTCTCCCACTGGCCTCGCGGTGGCTCGGGGAGCCGGAAGGCCAGCACGGCCACCACGGCCACCGGGATCCACAGTGTGTAGTAGGTCCAGCGCCAGCCGACGAGGGCGGCGATTGCGCCGACCAGCACCGGGCTGAGGATGCTCACCGTGCGTCCCGACATGATGGTGGTCGAAGCGAGGCGGCCTCGCACGCCGATCGGGTACTGGTCGGCGATGAGGGAGTTGTGGACGGGGAGCGTGTTGGACTTGGAGATCCCGGTTCCGAGCCGAGCGAAGAAGAACACCACCACATGACGGGCCAGGCCGGACAGCAGCGAGAAGAGGCCGAACGCGAGGCTGGCTGCCCCGATGACCGGCCCCCGGCGGCATCGGTCGGCGAGCCAGCCCATGGGCAGTGCGCCGAGGAACACGAACGACACCGAGGCCGCCCCCAAGAAGACGATGACCCCGTCGCCCACGCCGAAGCTGTCGCGGATTTCCGGGGCGAGAACCGACAGCGCCGATGATTCGAGCTCATCGAGGCTGTTGAGGATCAACAGCACGAGGAAGGTCGCTATTCCGCCCTTGGCCAGCCCTTCCCGCAGCGACATCGCGTCGCCGCCCACACCGGGCAGAACGTCATCGGGAAACAGAACCTCGTCTTCGCCAGCGGTTTGGTCTGTTTGGCTGTCGAGCACACGGCGGGACAGGGCGCTGGCGTCGCCGCCGGCGTCGTGGCTGGCGTCGTCGCTCATCTTCCCCCCTTTCCGGTGGTCTGCTTATCGGTGCTGGAAGAGCTCTCGGGACTCTTGTCGGTGCATGAAGCGAGGGTCGGACAGCGCCGCGCCATAGCGTTCGGCCAAGCCATCCCAAGAGCCGATTCTGGTGTCGCCGTAGAACGGGAACATGCCGTCCCGCCAGTCGGTGGCGATCACCGTCAGGGCCTTGATCTCGGGCCGGCGCCGGACCAGTTCGAACATGGCCTCATACCAGGCCCATTGGTCGTCGATGTCGCCGATCTCGAGCAGCCCGTCGCTAAACGACTCGGGCCGGTTGGGATCGACCAGATTCCAATCGAAGAAGAAGGGGCACGATTCGGGGATCATCACCGGCTTTTCCTCCTCCCGGCACCGGTCGAGATAGGCGGTTGTCTCGGGTCGCTCGAAGCCGATGGGGGCGAACACGTCCATGGCCGCCCAGTCGACGTACTCGTTGCCGGGCCACCAGTCGAACGGGTCTCGGAACTGGAACGAGCCCGCCGCCGAGCACCACGTGGCGGCCACGTTGTGAGCCTCCTCTCGGCTGAACAGCTCGACGATGTGGGGAAAGAGGTCCTTGTAGGCCCCGGTGTCGTGGGGGTCGAAGCTGAGGTTGAACTCATAGCCGATCCTCAGCCACACCGGCACCTCCAGATCCCGCAGGCACCGAGCCATGCGGCTCAGCGACTCATCGCACGCGCCGCCGGCCACCACCTTCTCAACCGGGCGGACATGAAGCCCCACGATCAGCGGGGTCTGGGGACGTTTGGCCAACAGGTTCCCGATCCCCTGGCAGAAGGCGTCGAGGATTCCTTCGCTGGTGTCGTGGACGTGGGCATAGGTGCTCACCACGCCCGGCTGGGGTTCGATGGTGGTCTCGTATTCCGAGAGCTCGGCGTCTTCAACGAGGTGGGGCCGATCCTCAACTCCGAGCTGGCCCCAGCAGTGCAGCACCCGACCGGCGGGAGGCTCGAACGGTGCGCCGAAGTCAACTGGCTCGTGGGAGCGATCAGGGGGTTGGACGGTGATCTGCAATCTGTCGGCGTCCCGTCGCACGGCCTCAACCTAATGTGAAAACGTAGGGGGCTAGACCTTTGGGGGAGGGCCGGAATCATGCGCCTGCGGTTTATCGGAATCATCACAGCCCTGCTTATCTTGGCATCGGCCTGCGGAGGCGGAGACTCTGAGCCCGAACCAAGCAGCAGCGCTCAACAGCCGGAGGCCGAACCGGCCGAGGCCGCACCGGAGGATTCGCCGTCGGCCACAGATGCTCCAGAAGCCGCAGACGAGTCCGAAGGGGCAGCTCCTGAGACCACGGCGCCGGAACCGGAGACTTCTGAGCCCGCAGAAGAGCAGGCCGAGACACCGGAGGCTGAAGAGCCGGCCGAGCCCGAGCCAATTGTGCTTACCGACTCATTTCGGGGGGTCACCTCTGAGGCGATCAAGATCGGCATCGTGATCATCGACCTCTCCGTCATCGGCCGCGACAACGGCGATGTGGAGGCGAAGTGGCAGGCCGTCATTGACGATGTCAACGCCAACGGGGGGGGTTCTCGGTCGTCGACTCGAGCCGGTCATGGCGCATTATTCGCCCCTGGGAGATGTGGAGACCGAGGCGGCCTGCGTGCAGTTGACGCAAGACGAGCAGGTCTTTGCTGCTATGGGGCCGCTGCTCACCAACTTGACCTGTTTCACCGACGTGAACGAAACGATCTTCATCAACGCCTTCGGGGTCAGCCAAGAGGAGTTCGACCGTTCCAAGGCTGTGGCCGTCGGCCCGGGGGCGCTTCCCGCCCGCAACACGGCGATCAGCGTCCAGTTGCTGATCGATGCCGGAGTCTTGGATGGGCCGGTGGCGGTGCATGCCGCCGCCGACACGGAAGGTGAGCGGAATCTCTACGTTGACGCGCTGGTGGCCGCTGGAGTCGATGTGGTGTCCGAGACCGCTTCTACCGACGTTGGAGACGACGTTGCCGCCGCAGAAGCCGAGATGCAGGCCTTTGCCCAGCGCTGGCAGGCCGATGGGGCCGAGGTAGTCGTCTCGGTGGGAGTCGGAGCAGGCCTCAGCGTGGTCTCCGGCATTTTTCGGAGCCCCTATCGCCCCAGATTGGTGGTAACGAACTCAAGCGCCCTCGATCCCGAGCTCTATCGTGACCTCGGCTACACGACCGATGCCCTGGAAGGCGCCTATGCCCTCGGTTCAATTGGATTCGAGGACCTAGCCCGGGCGGGGGATCCGGGCGTTCTTTCCTGCATCGAGCGGTTCGAAGAGGCGTCGGGCGAGGTTGTCAATATCGACCCCGAGGGTGATGAACCGGTGAATCTGAACACCACCATTTGGGCGTGCCAGGCTGTGGAGATATTCACGCAAATCGCCACGGCTGCCGGGCCTGATCTCACCAACGATTCGTTCCGGGCAGCTGCCGAAGCAGGGCTGAGTCTCGAGGTGACGGCGAATTCGTCGGCATCGATAGAAGCCGGCAAGTTCGACATCGGCGACAGCGCTCCAATCCTCCTCGCCTACGACGCTGCGGCGGACGACTTCTTGCCCGTCGACTAATCGATGCCCGAATTGTCCATTGCCGAGCGGGTGGCTGACCTGCTGTCGCGCATGACGCTGGAGGAGAAGGCGGCCCAGGTGGTGGGCGTCTTCCCCGCAGCGTTCATGGGACCAACCGGGCCCGATCCCGACAGGATGAGCCAGATGATTCCCCACGGTGTGGGCCACCTCTGCATGGGTGGGGGTCTGGCCAGAAAGCCCCGGGATTTGGCCGTGGTCCTCAACGCCATCCAGGAGTGGTTGAAGGACAACACCCGGCTTGGGATTCCCGCCATGGTCCACAACGAGTCGCTGTGCGGCTTGGCCCAAGAGTCGGCCACTGCTTTTCCCACCGCCATCGGTTTGGCGGCCACCTTCCAACCGCAGCTCATCGAGCAGATGGCCGCAGTGGCCAGTGGCGAGGCTCGAGCCGTCGGCATCAATCACGTGCTTTCTCCCGTGCTGGACGTGAACCGCGACGCCCGTTGGGGCCGAGTTCACGAGACCTACGGCGAGGATCCCTTCCTGTGTACCGCGATGGGCATCGCCTTTGTACGCGGCATGCAGACCGATGATCTCAGTACCGGCACGGTGGCTACCGGCAAGCACTTCCTGGGCTACTCCTACACCGAGGGGGCTCTCAACCAGACGGCCAGTCCCATGGGGCCGCGTGCGGTCCACGAGGTTTATGCCCTGCCGTTTGAGGGGGCTATCCGCGACGCCGGACTGGCGTCGGTGATGAACTCGTATTCCGAGATCGACGGGGTACCAGTGGCCGCGTCTCCAGAGATCCTCACCGGCCTGCTTCGCGGCCAACTCGGGTTCGGGGGCTGCGTAGTGGCCGACTACTCGGCGGTGACCCGGCTCCGCAAGCCCCACGCGGTGGCCACCACCGATGCCGAAGCGGGAATTTTGGCCCTGTCAGCCGGACTCGACATCGAGCTGCCCACGGGAATCGGCTATCCCTCGCTGCCCGATGCGGTCCGAAACGGAGACCTCGACCAATCGGTGCTTGACCTGGCCGTGGAGCGGGCCCTCACCCAGCGCTTCCAGGTTGGCCTCATGGATTCGCCCACTGTGGACTCCGACCGGGCGGCGGAGGCGTTCAACCAGCCGAAGGCTTTGGAGTTGGCCCAAGCCATTACCGCCGCGTCGCTGGTCCTGCTGGAGAACGACGGCATCCTTCCCCTCGGTCCCGATCTCGGATCAGTGGCGGTGATCGGGCCGATGGCCGACACGCTGCGGGGCTTGTTCGCGGCGTACACCCCGGCCGCGGCCGTTGAGCTCGGTATGGCGATGTCCCGCGGCCTTGAGGGGTCGATGGCCGGGATCTTCGCGGCCGCTGAAGATGACGACGACTCGAGCTCTCCCGATCCAACCCTCGACGCGGTAACCAAGGTCTTCCACAGCACCGGGGCCATCATCGACCCGGTCGAGCTCGACCAGGCGGTTGGGGACATCTACCCCAACATGGGCACCATTGCCGCTGCCATCGCCCAACACACCCCGGTTACGAGCACGAAGGGCTGTGACTGGACCCGACCTGACGAAGACGGCATCGACGAGGCGGTGGCCGCGGCCCGAGCCGCCGACGTAGTGGTGCTGGCCGTGGGCGAGAAGACCGGCTGGGTGGGCGACGCCACCGGGGGAGAGGGGCGAGATCGGAAGACGCTTGAGCTTCCCGGTGCCCAGCCCGAATTGGTCCGACGAGTGATCGCGGCCGGTGTGCCCACGGTTGCGGTGGTGGTCAGCGGCCGGCCGCTTGACATCGCCGAAGACCTGGCCGGTGCCAAGGCCATCCTCCAGACTTGGCATCCCGGCCCTGAGGGCCCGAGGGCGATCGCCTCGGCCCTGTTCGGCGAGTTGAACCCCGGGGGCAAGCTTCCCGTTTCGTTCCCGGCTGGTGTGGGGGCATCGCCCACGTATCACGGCCACAAGCACGGCAGCGGATTCTCATCCGACCGGGCCTACGTGGACGGCTCAAGTGAGCCGGTCTGGGCATTCG
>JAJDTA010000180.1 GCA_022827405.1 Acidimicrobiia bacterium | reverse complement strand
CTCAAGGGCATCGACAACGGTGCCCGCATGTATTGCGTCGACCCTCGCTACACCTCCTCGGCCCAATTTTCTGACGTGTGGGTGGGCATCGACGTGGGCACCGACATCGCCCTGGCCAACGGGATCGGCCGGGAGATCATCCACGCCGGTCTGACTAACCGAGACTTCATCGCCCACTCCACCCAGGGGTTCGAGGCCTACGCCGACTCGGTGGAGCCCTTCACCCCCGAGGCGGTGGCCGCCATCTGCGGCATCCCCGCCGAGGTGGTGGTGGAGATGGCCCACGCCTACGCCACCGCCGACACGGCCCAGATCCTGTGGACCCTGGGCATCACCGAGCACCACAACGCGGTGGACAACGTGTTGTCGCTGTGCAACCTGGCCCTGCTCACCGGCCATGTGGGGCGGTGGGGCTCGGGCCTGGTGCCGCTGCGGGGCCAGAACAACGTGCAGGGGGGCGGCGACATGGGGGCCATCCCCAACAAGTTCCCCGGCTTCGCCGATGTGGACGACCCCGATCACCGGGCCCGGTTCGAGGCTGCCTATGGCCGTTCGCTCAATTCGGTGCCCGGTTGGCACCTCACGCTCATGTTCGAGGCCATGGAGCGGGGCGAGCTGCGAGCGCTGTATGTGATCGGCGAGAACCCGGCTGATTCGGAGGCCGACGTGCTCCACGCCCGGGCCCAGCTCGAGAGCTTGGACATCCTGGTGGTTCAGGACATCTTGATGACCCGTACCGCAGAGATGGCCGACGTGGTGCTGCCCGCCTCGGTGGCCTGGGCGGAGAGCGACGGCACCGTCACCTCCAGTGAGCGCCGGGTTCAGCGAGTGCGCCCTGCCGTCTCTCCTCCCGGCCTGGCCCGCCACGACATCGACATCCTGTGCGACATGGCCGAGGCCATGGGCACCGAACTCGGCCCCCGCGACCCCCAGGCCGCGTGGGACGAGTTGCGCAGTTTGTCGGCGATGCACGGAGGCATGGCCTGGGAGCGACTCGAAGCCGCCGGCGGCCTCCAGTGGCCGTGTCCCGATGAAGACCATCCCGGCAGTGCCTTTCTCCACGGCTGGCTGTGGGCCGACGACCTGGAGGGCCGCGATCCGGCTCCTTTCTCGGTGCTAGAGCACGAGGGGCCGACCGAGGAGTTGAGCGAGGAGTTTCCCCTGCGCCTCACCACCGGGCGGGCGCTGGACTCCTACAACACCGGCGTGCAGAGCGGGCAATACGACTCGCCGCTGCGGTTTGCTGGCCTGGATTTGAATGTGCAGGATGCCGCGGGCTTGGGTATCGCTGATGGCGACCGGGTGCGGGTCTCCTCCCCCCGAGGATCAGTGGAGATGAATGCCCGACTGGTGTCGAGCCTGCCCCGAGGTCTGGCCTTCACTACCTTGCACCATCCCGAGCTGATCGATGTGAACGTGCTCACCAACCCCGACTGGGATCCGAAATCCGGCACTGCCGAGTTCAAAGCGGCGGCGGTGAGGGTAGAGCTGGTCGATGCCCCCGAGACTGCGGGGGCACCCGTTGGCTGACCTGCACTTTGGGGACGATCAGCCCACCGAAGCCGAACAGGCCGCCATCGACGCCATTGTCCCCCAAGCCGACGCGGCCACCGTTGTCGAAACCGAGCGGATAGTCCGCGGGGGCCGCAGCCGGCGCCACGGCCTGCGCCACCTGCTGTTGCCGGTGCTGCACTCGCTTCAGCACGAGATCGGCTGGATCAGCCCCGGCGGTTTGAACGGGGCGGCCGAGCGGCTGGGCGTTCCCCCCGCCGAGGCCTACGGCGTGGCCACGTTCTACGAGCTGCTGCGTACCACCGATCCCGGCCACCGCGATGACGTCGTCCATGTGTGTGTGGATCCGGCGTGTGCCATGGCGGGCAACGATGGGCTGCGGGCCTCGTTGGAGGCCAGCGGGGCTCGAGTCCACAACAGTCCCTGTCTCGGCCAGTGCGAGCGGGCCCCTGCGCTGTTCGTCCAAGGTGTGGGGCGGCCTGATCGGGTGCCGGCCGACGATGACGAGGACTTCTCGCTGCCCCAAGCGGGTGACCCCGGGCTGCGGGTGTTGCGCCGAGTGGGCGTGGTCGAGCCGACCTCGCTGGATTCCTACCGGGAACATGGCGGCTATGAGGCCCTCGCTACGGCCATCGAGATGGGACCGGACGCGGTCATCGCCGCCATCTCCGACTCCGGGTTGTCGGGACGGGGCGGGGCGGCCTTCCCCACCGGGATCAAGTGGCGGGCCGTGGCCGACGAGCCCGGCCCCGACAAACACGTGGTGGCCAACTGCGACGAGTCCGAGCCCGGCACCTTCAAAGACCGCATCCTGTGCGAGCACGACCCGTTCGCGGTCATCGAGTCGATGACTGTCGCCGGTCTGGCCACCGGCTCGCCCCACGGCTGGATCTATATCAGGGGTGAGTACCCCCGGGCCACCGCCCGACTGGAGGGCGCCATTGCCCAAGCCCGAGCGGCGGGTCTGTTGGGCGACGACGTGGCCGGCAGCGGGCATCGTTTCGACATCGAGGTTCGCCGAGGAGCCGGTGCCTACATCTGCGGCGAGGAGACGGCGCTGTTCAACTCCATCGAGGGCTTCCGGGGCGAGCCCCGCAACAAGCCCCCCTTCCCCACCACCCACGGCCTGTTCTCCCAGCCCACCGCCATCAACAACCCTGAGACCCTCATCAACGTGCTGGACATCGTGATCGACGGCCCCGACGTCTACCGCTCGGTGGGCACCGAGCGCTCTCCCGGCACTCGGTTGTTCTGTTTGGCGGGGCGGGTAGGGGTTCCTGGCCTCTACGAAGTGCCATTCGGCACCACCCTGGGCGAACTGCTCAGGTTGGCCGGAGGATCGGTTGGCTCGCTGGCCGCCGTGTTGCTCGGCGGTGCGGCCGGTGTGTTCGTCGGTCCCGACTCGCTCGACATGCCCCTCACCCTGGAAGACACCCGAGAGGTCGGGGCCACCCTGGGATCGGGAGTGGTCACCGTGTTCGACGACACCGTGGACATGGAGGCCGTGGTCGTCCGAATTGCCGAGTTCTTCCGCGACGAGTCGTGCGGCCAGTGCGTCCCCTGCCGGGTGGGCACCCAGCGCCAGCATGAGGTTCTGGTTGAGCTGCAAGCCTCCGGCCAGCCCCTGGCCCCCGAGCGGTCCGAGCTCATCGACGACATGGCCCTGGCCATGGTGGACGCCTCCATCTGCGGCCTGGGCCACACCGCCGCCTCCGCGGTGCGCTCCGCTCTGGCGCTGGGCCTGATAGGAAATAGCCAGTGAGCAGCGTCGCCACCGAGACTGCGGTGACCATCCGGATCGACGGCCAAGACGTCGCCGTGCCCGAAGGGGCGACCATCCTGGATGCCTGCGATGCCGCCGGCGTGGAGACCCCCACCATCTGCTACGGCCCCACCCTCACCCCGGTGAACGTGTGCCGGGTGTGCGTGGTGGAGCTCGACGGCAGCCGGGCGCTGGTCCCCTCCTGCTCCCGTCCCGCCGAGGAGGGCATGGTGGTCCACACCGACAGCGAGCGGGTGCGCCACAGCCGCAAGATGGTGCTGGAGTTCTTGGCCACCGGGGTCGACGTTTCCCAAGCCGACGAGCTGGGCCTATGGGCCGAGCACTACGGCGCCGACCCCGACCGCTACGTCCCCGGCGGCCAGACGATGGACGAGCCGGTGCGGGTGCAGGACAACCTCTACATCCGCGACTACGACAAGTGCGTGCTGTGCTATCGCTGCGTGGAGGCCTGCGGCGACGACGCCCAGCACACCTACGCCATCTCGGTGGCCGGCCGGGGCTTCGGCGCCCGCATTTCCACCGAGTTCGACGTGACCCTGCCCGACTCGGCCTGTGTCTACTGCGGCAACTGCGTGGCTGTGTGCCCCACCAACGCCCTCCAGTTCAAAACCGAGTTCGACCTGCGCCAAGCCGACGACTGGCGCCCCGAAGACCAGACCGTCACCCAAACCGTGTGCTCCTACTGCGGCGTCGGCTGCAACCTCGAACTCCACGTCCAAGACAACCAAATCGTCAAGTGCACCTCCCCCGACGACCACGACGTAACAAAAGGCAACCTCTGCATCAAAGGCCGCTTCGGCTGGAACTACGTGTAGGGCAACGTAGGATTTAGGCATGGACCCGCTGCTCTCGTTGCCATCGGGCGCACATGTCATTTTAGGAATCAACAGGCTAGGCTGAAAGTTATCTAAAGTATATGGTTACGACTGAAACGGGATTGACGGACACGAGGCTGCTGACTGCCGACGACTTGCTGCGGTTGAGCTACCAAGGCGTGCGCGGCGAGCTGGTGCGGGGAGTGCTTCACGAGACGATGGCCTCAGGACACCGACACGGCAAGATCGCGGTCAATCTAGCCACCGAGTTGAATATCTTCGCAAAGCCCAGGAATATGGGCACGGTAGTAGCCTCCGATTCGGGCGTGTGGCTGGAGCGCGACCCCGACACCGTGCGCGAACCCGACGTGGCATTCACCTCAGCAGAGAAGATCCCACTGGACGCGGAGATCGACGGCTACGCCGAAGTCGTCCCCGACCTGGTGGTGGAAATCGTCTCACCGAGCGACAGCCGCCGCTGGGCCCACGACCGAGCTCAGATGTGGCTCGGCCACGGAGCCCCGCTGGTCTGGATAGTCCACCCCAACACCCGAACCATCGATGTCTACCGCCCCGGCACGGACCCCACAACCCTGCAAGAAGACGACTCCCTCGACGGCATCCACATCCTCCCCAGCTTCACCTGCCCCGTCAGCACCATCTTCGCCTAAGGCTCGCGACTGGCTTCCCTCAAGGAATTCTCAACTGAAACACCGCAAGTTCAGCGATGTAGCGGGTGAAATCAGCCCTGAACGCCGCACCCGCATCGACGTCCTAAAGGAGGAGGCCAGGGCATATGCCGCCGGTTGCGTCCTGGAGGCTCATGGAGCTACAGACTCCGAGCCGATCTGTCAGGAGACAACCGATAGGCCAGGTGGGGCACCACCGAGCCCCTTAGCTACTGGGTAGAACGGCTCTACCAGCACCACCTTCACCGGTTAGTGTCGTCTGCGCCGTCGAACCGATCGCACCTCGTCTACTGCCATCTGCATCGCCTCGACCTCTGACAACTCGGCGTTGGCGTTGGCGTTCTCCGCCAGTTCTTCCCGAATTCGAGCAGTGAAGTACTCCCAAGCCGACTGGCGGCTCACTCCCAGCGCATTGCCCACCTGCTCCCAAGTGGCTCCGGCAGCACGAGCCGCCAACACCTTGTCTCGGCGCAACCGCTCCAATTCTGGCTCACTGCGAGCAAGCTCCCGCAGCGCCTCCAAGGGGTCAGCCGAAAGTGCATCAGCAGCGATCACGCCCATGCATGTCAGGATAACCTGACATACCCACTAAGCCAACAACCTTTTGGACTCTCAGCCTGTTTTGAGGCTTGCACTTGTTTTATGGCCCCATGCCTTTGTTCGTGCGGCACAGCAATCCATGGTGCATCTCCCCCCGAATATCACAAACTGGTGATCGCCCCGGCCAGAAATAAGACCGAAGAAGCGACGGCCACCCAGCAGGCCGCTCGCGCAGCAATCCAGCAGCCGGGCTTGGGCTGAGGGGAAGCCCTATTGCTGATGGCCGAATCCTATCTGGCATTCTCGTGCTATCTTCTTGTCACTGGGCAGTTCGAGCAGGACCCACCGCGCCCAGGACAAACCCTAAGGCTGCTACACAAAAAGTGTTGCCAAATGACCCAATCCGATTCCCCGCATGACAATCAGCAGTTCGAGTTGCGCTGGAAGCGCAACAACCTCAAGAGCCTCGCTCTCTGGTTCACAGTGGTCACCGCTCTAGTGTCGATAGCACTGTTCATAGCAGCAGCAAGGGTGAACGAAGTGGCCAACGACCTCGAATCTGACTGCGGCGGA
The DNA here is from genome assembly GCA_022827405.1 of Acidimicrobiia bacterium. Classification (GTDB taxonomy): domain Bacteria; phylum Actinomycetota; class Acidimicrobiia; order Acidimicrobiales; family Bin134; genus Poriferisocius. The sequence goes on along the minus strand of JAJDTA010000180.1, from coordinate 31,910 downwards.
CTAGCGACAAGGTGGGGGAAGGTCGATGTCCCGAGCGTTGTGGTGAAGAAGTGCGTGCAGGCCGACGATCGGAATCGAATGGTGACTGGATTTCTCACTGCTGCCTCAATAGCGGGAGCTGCTGCCGTCGGACTCGGTATTGCCGCAAGAGCGATGGACGACCACCGACCACAGCGGGGCTACAAGCCCTTACCTCCAACCTAACTAGCAAGGGGACGTTGTCACTGGCGTCGGTAGACTATTGGCATGGATTTAGGTTCTCTCACCAGGGGAAACACCACGAATGCCAACGGCGAGTCACGGGGCGGCGAAAGGCCTACCGTGGATGTTCAGCTGGCTGAATTCGACGGGCTGGAGTCGGGTGGTTTGGTCAAGTTGATTCTTCAGGCCGACAGCGCCCGACGGCAGTTGGATGGTTACCTGACGGCGTTGTTGGGGCGGTTTGGGGATCTGGAGGGGGAGGACGCGGTTGAGGAATTGTGCCGTCAGTTCGGGCTTGGTCGTCATCGGGCTCGTCAGCAGGCCAAGACCTCTAGCGCGCTCAAGGCGTTGCCCGACACGTTGGAGGCGGCCAAGCAGGGGTGGATTTCTATTGATCATGCCCGGGTGATGGGTGAGTCGCATCTGCGGGTGCCGCTGTCCAAGGAAGAGGAGTTGGAGTTGGTCGTGGTGGCCATCTCCGAAGACCTCGATGAGTTCAAGAAGGCTGTTGCCCGCCAGGAGGATCAACGCCGGGCCGATGACGGGTTGACCCGCCACGAGCGTCAGCGCGAGCGCCGTAGCGGCAAGGTGTTTGACGGGGACGACGACATGGTCGTTCTACACGCCGAGTTTGATCGCATCGCTGGGGAGCGGGTCAAGACCGCTTTCTACGAGCTGAGCGATCGGCTGTTCCGCGAGGACGCCCGGTCTGGGAGCGACCGCACACACGAACAGCGCAACGCCGATGCCTTGGTCGCGCTCATCACTCAGCGACCGGCCCGAGTTGATAATTCCGATGCCAACTCCAACAGCAGCGGTTGCTGCCCCGTCGGTGATTCGGACGCTGCGTCCAGCGATGACTCCGAGGGTCACGACCTCGGCTCCGAAATTGCTCCACAGGCCACGACACTGATCGTCTCGGTCGACTACGACACATTGAGCGGCCAACTCAAGAACGCTGGCCTCATCGACGGCACCCCCATCGACATCGACGACCTCCGCCACATCGCCTGCGACGCCGGCATTGTCCCCGCCGTCTTCGCCGCCGACGGCCAGCCGCTTTATATGGGAAGAAAACAGCGGGCCGTCACAGCCGCCCAAAAGCTGGCCCTGATTGCCCGCGACAAGCAATGCATCGGGTGCGGCATGAGAGCCAGCGCCTGCGACGCCCACCACATCATCTGGTGGGACGACGACGGACCCACCGACATCACCAACCTGGTGTTGCTCTGCCCCAAATGCCACAGGAAAGTCCACAAACACGGCTACGCGGTGGTTGAAGACGCCGCCGGGCAAAACAAGCTGAAATCCCCACCCCGCGCAATCGACCGAGATCGCGCTCGGGGACCAACGGCAACTCTGGCTGCTTAGCTAATTCGCGCCTAGCGCGGCACCAGCCCCTTACTCGCCTGTTGTCCAGTACTGCTGAATCCGCTCGATGGCCTCCTGCCTGGTCATCTCGCTCAGACTGGCTTCGGAGAGGCCCACTCTGTGTTTCAGCAGGTAGAGCAGATCAGCCGGGATCCCTTCTGCCGATCCTGGTCGCGTCCCGCGATCGGGCGGTACGCCGTCTTGGACGCAGCGCCAGAATTCCTCGGCGCTTACCTTGATCTGGTCGCGCAAGATGTGCCCCCAAAGCGCATCTCCGTAGCTCGTGCGATCCGGTGGCCTTGATACCCGCGTCCTCAAGACGGAGCCATCGGGAAGCTCTAGCTCATGGGTCTCATAATGGGTGCTGCGTCTGCCAACAGCGGAGCGAACGAGCTTCCAACCCTCGACTTCGCAGAAACGGGCATGATCTCGCCGGGTGGGCGCTGGAAAACTCAAGAATTCCTGCCAAAGGCCCAACTAGCTAGCTCAGCGTCTGAGCTCATGGACACAAACAGCACGAGCGGCCAGAGGTGTTCATGGTTGGGTACCAGTCTGAGCCGCTCCTCCCAATCCTGTGCGTACTCCCTGAGTGCGTCTATGAACTCCTCAACGGCTTCCTCCAAATCGGCTCCATCGGCGGCGATCGGGGTACCGGGCAAGAACACCGACCAGCCGCCCGCTTCAGCCACCGCCTCGGGCCTGCCTAGCTGCCAGGAGTCGGCGAGGAGTCCCTGGAGACGGTCTCGTTCAACCAGCGCAACCCTTCTGCCATGACGTTCAATCCCGATTGGCTTGCCTGCCTCGGCTGCGTCGAGTACTTCACGAAGCCTGCGACGGGTATCCGTGAAGGTGAAAATCTGCATATTCCAAGACTATCCGGGCGATTGCGTACGTCAAGTACGTAATGTACATACCAGCTGGTCTTCCAGGGACCACTTGAACTGAGCAGCCCAGAGGGGTCCTCTAGCCCAGGCACATTTCCTGACCGTTGTAGGCACTCTCGATATGCGAGAATTCCGGGCGATGACTGCTATCAAATTGGACGGCGAAATGCTGTCGGCTGAGATCAAGGAAGGGCTGCGGGAGCGGATTGCTGCGCTGGCTGAGAAGGGGGTAACCCCGGGACTGGGCACGCTGTTGGTGGGCGACGATGGGCCGTCGGCCAATTACGTGGCCATGAAGCACCGCGACAGCGAGGAACTGGGCATGGGCTCTCGGGAGGTGCATCTGCCTGCTGATGCCACCCAAGATGAAGTCGACGCCGTGGTGGACGACTTCAACGCCGACCCGGCGGTGGACGCCTACATCATGCAGTACCCGTTCCCCGGCCAACTCGACTACGAGACCGCCCTGCTGCGGGTGCTTCCGGAGAAGGACGCCGATGGGCTGCACCCGGTGAACTTGGGGCGGCTGGTGCAGGGGGTTGATGCTCCGCTGGCCTGTACGCCGCGGGGGATCCAGTTGATGCTGGAGCGCTACGAGATTCCCATCGCCGGCCAGCACGTGGTGATCATTGGGCGGGGTCTAACCATTGGGCGGCCGTTGGCCAACTTGTTGTCGCTGAAACGGCCCAACGCCAATGCTGCGGTCACCGTGGTGCATACCGGGGCGGGCGACATCTCCCGGTATACCCGCGATGCCGACATCTTGATCGCCGCGGCGGGGGCGCCTCGCATGGTGAAAGCCGACATGGTGAAGCCTGGTGCCGCGGTGGTGGCCGCTGGGGTGAGCTTCGCCGACGGCAAGCTGGTGTCGGATGTGGACGACGACGTGGCCGAGGTGGCGGGCTGGCTTTCGCCTCGAATCGGCGGGGTGGGGCCGATGACCCGTACCATGCTGATGGCTAACACCGTGGCCGCCGCTGAGCGGGCTGTGGGCTGATAGGCCTCGGTCCCGACAGCAACCAGACCGAGGGCTAAGTCAGCCGACAGCTAGAAGAGTCAAGGCAAGAGAATCAACAGGAGCACAGACATGGCCGACGCCTACATCATCGACGCAGTTCGCTCCCCCATGGGCCGCTTCGGCGGGGGGCTGAGCCACCTCCACCCCGCCGACCTCGGGGCCAACATCTTGAGCGGACTGTTCGAACGCACAGGTGTGGACCCAGGCGCAGTGGACGACTGCATCATGGGCTGCGTCGGCCAGATCGGCGCCCAGGCCTTCAACGTGGCCCGCAACGCCTGGCTGTCGGCCGGTCTTCCCGAGCACGTTCCGGCAGTCAGCATCGACCGCCAGTGCGGGTCGTCACAGCAGGCGGTGCACTTTGCCGCCCAGGGCATCATGTCGGGCACCCAAGACCTGGTGGTGGCCGGCGGCGTCGAGGTGATGAGCCTTATTCACCTCAACAGCCAGGGCGACGTGGGTCCCGACCTGGGCATGCGCTATCCGTTCGACGGCGACGGCTGGGCCAATCGCTTCGGCGACGAGGAGGTCCACCAGTTCCGGGGTGGCAATCTCATCGCCGAGCGGTGGGACGTCACCTTGGAAGACATGAACGGCCTGGCTTTGCGCAGCCACCAGAACGCGGCCCGGGCCTGGGAGGAGGGCCGCTTCGAGCGGGAGGTGCTGGCGGTGGGCGAATGCGCCCGCGACGAGGGCATCCGGCCCGATACCTCCATGGAGAAGATGGCCAAGCTGCGCCCATTCTCCGAGCACGGCCCGCTGACCGCGGCCAACTCCAGCCAGATCACCGACGGCTCGGCCGCGCTGCTCATCGCCTCCGAGAAGGCAGTGGCCGACCACGGCCTCACCCCGAGGGCCCGGGTCCACACCATGGCGGTGGTGGGCAGCGACCCCGTGCTCATCCTCACCGGCCCCATCCCGGCCACCGCCAAGGTGCTGGAACGAGCCGGCATGGGGCTGGACGACATCGACCTGTTCGAGTGCAACGAGGCCTTCGCCTCAGTGGTGCTGGCCTGGGCCAAAGACACCGGCGTGGACATGGACAAGGTGAACGTCAACGGCGGGGCCATCGCCCTCGGCCACCCGCTGGGGGCCAGCGGCGCCCGCATCATGACCACCCTGCTCAACGAGTTGGAGCGCTCTGGCGGCCGCTACGGGCTCCAGACCATGTGCGAAGGCGGCGGACTAGCCAACGCCACCATCATCGAGAACCTGGCTGCATAGTCAGGGAGATCCCCAAGGAGACAGCGAAAGACATGGGCATCCACATCGACCACATCTCATTGCTGGTGAAAGACCTAGCCCAAGCCGAGGAGGACTGGCGCCAGATCCTCGAGGTGCTGGCGCCGGGCCACACCATGAAGGTCACCCGGGGAGAGGGCGCCGACGACATGGACGGAACCCCCATGGCGTGGGTCACGTTCCAGAACCCCGACCCCACCGGAGTGTCCATCCAACTCTGGTCGCCCGCTGAGCCCGGCCACTGGCCCGACAAGGTGTTGGCCAAGAAGGGCGAGTACGTCCACCACATCGCCTTCTGTTCCGACGACTTCGACACCATGATCGATGGAGTGCGCGACGCCGACATTCCGCTGGTGATGGACGATCCCAGCCATCCCGACACCCAGCCGTGGCTCAAGTGGAACTTCATCCCCCCCGACAAGGCCCACGGCCCGCTGATCGAGTTGGCCACCCGCTACCTGTCGGTAGGCGAGGAGTGGCTCCCCCACCCCGATAACGCCGAGAACCAGCCCCTGGCCGACGAGCTCCGCGGCCGTTATTCCGGATAGTTCCCAGGTTCCGGCAGAACGCAGTAGGTCGCCACTAGCCATGTCCAGATCCCCGGTGGCCATCACCATGCCGGTGGAGGACGGCCTCTCCATCGGCTGGCTGACCGACCTGGTCGTACACGCCGAGCAATCCGGGATCGACGCCGCGCTGGTGGGCGAGGTGGGCGGTCCGGAGGTGTTCGCCACCCTGGGGGCCATGGCCGCCCGCACCGAGCGCATCAAGCTGGGCTCGGGCATCGTGGCCGCCTACACCCGCTCCCCCGCGCTCACCGCCATGGGCTTCGCCACCTTGGCCTCGCTGGCTCCCGGACGGGTGATCGCCGGAATCGGGGCCAGCAGTCCCATCGTGGTGGGTCGCTGGCACGGAGGCGATTTCGAACAGCCTCTGGCCACCGTGCGGGAGTTCATCGCCCTCCTTAGAGCCGCCTTAGCAGGCGAGAAGCTGAACCACGATGGCCCCCGGTTCCGATCCAAGGGCTTCCGGCTCGACCTGCCCGCGGTAGATGTGCCCGTCTGGCTAGGGGCCATCAACCCCCGCATGCTCGCCGTGGCCGGCGAAATCGCCGACGCGGCGTTCATGACGTGGTGCCCGCCCGAGGAAGTTGGCCCCAAACAAGAGATCGTCCACGCCGCGGCCACAGAAGCAGGGCGCAAACCCGGCGACGTGGCCACCGTGCTCTCATTTTGGGCCTACGCTGGCCCCGATCCCGAGCAAGCCCTAGAGCGAATGCGCCGTCAGGTGCTGGCCTACTCCATGGTCCCCACCCACCAACCGGCGTTCGTCGGCACATTCGAGAACCTGCCCGAGGTAGCCGAGGCCTGGCAGAGCGGAGACCGGGCCAAGGCGCTCTCGATGGTCCCCGATGAGGCCGTGCTGGCCCAATGCGCCCTCGGGCCCGACATGCTGGCCGAGCGCATTGACGCCTACCGCGCCGCCGGCGTTGACCTCCCCATCGTGCTGCTCACCGGAGCGCACGTGGGCGACGACATCGGCCCGCAGGCCACCGTGGACGCGCTCAGTCGGATCGCCACGCCCTGATCGGGGTCGCCAGTTGATCAGCGTTCCCGCAAGGGCGGTGGGTGGCGCCGGTGGCGGACCTGGCCGCACCGACGGCCAGGCCGGCCTCCGGTGACAGGACCCGCCGCCCGGACACTGCCGCGCCGATATCCCAGGTAGCGTCAACTCGCCGCCTTCATAACGTGCCTCCCCACGCCGCCCGCTCTTAGTATCCCCCCATGACCAAATGCGACGTTGTCGTCATCGGCGCCGGGGCAGCCGGGCTGAGCGCCGGGGCGCTTCTGGCCGCTGAAGGCAAGTCGGTCACCCTCTTGGAGCGGTCGCCTTTCTTGGGGGGCCGGGCGTTGGCGGTGGACGACGAGGGCTTCAAGGTGAACCTCGGCGGACACCTCATTGAAGACCCCGGCTCGGGTCTGACCAAGGTGTTCGAGCACGTCGGCAAGGAGCTCATCCACGGCGAGGTGTCCCACGACATGCCGATCTGGGACAACGACACCCAGACCTGGGGGTCGATCCGTGACCGCTACCCCGACAAGACCGAGGTCAAAAAGGTCATCAAGGCCATCACCGAGAGCACCTGGGACGAGTTGGAGGAGTGGGACGACCGCCCCATGCGGGAATGGCTGGCCCAGTACACCTCTGACCAGGGCGTTTACGACCTCTATGAGTTCATAGCCGTGCTGGAGTGCATGACCGACGAGTGGTACGACCACTCGGCCAGCGACAACCTGTGGGTGCGCAAGATGCACTACGAGGAGCGGCACATGGCCGCCTACTCCTGCTGGCCCGGCCAGGGCTGGGACGGCATGTGGCAAGACCTGGCCGACGGCTTCACCGAGCACGGCGGCGAGCTGCGAATGCAGACCGCGGCCGGCCGGGTGCTGATCGAGAACGGGGCGGTGGTTGGCGTGTCCATCCCCCATGAGCCCACCGTGCCCAACGACTGGGACATCGGCGAGGTGATCGAGTGCGATGCGGTCATCTCCACCCTGCCGGTGTGGAACGTGTTCAACGTGGTGCCCGAGTGGGAGCTGCCCGAGTGGTACACCAGCCAGATCCGCTATCTGGCCCAAGACCAGTACCGGGTGACCATGCTCAACCTCTACTTCGCCACCGAAGAACCGGTGACCATGTTCGACCCCCGGGAGCTGGCCACCTGGCTGGAAACCCCCCACAGCCCCACGCCGGGCTACATGTACGACCAGGCGGCCATGGACCCCCAGGGCATCCCCAACGGGCTCCATCTGTACTGCACCGGCGGGATCGTCCCCGGATCCCGCGGACGGGACCGCCGCTACATCGAGGACATGTACAACCGCCTCGAACAGGGGCTTTATGTGATGTACCCCGGCCTGGCCGAGCATGTGTGGAAGAGGCGCCTGTTCGTGTTCGACCCGGCGTTCGGCGTTGCCCAAAAGCCCATGCTGGTGGGCAAGTTCCGGCCCCATTGGCGGGCCCCCACCGTCGACGGCCTGTACTTCGCCAGCGAGACCTTCCGCAGCCGGGGCATCGGCACCGACCGCTCGGCCCGGGCCGCCCTCACCTGCGTGGAGGACATCCTGGGCCGCCGCATCCCCACATTCGGCGACGGCTGGCGCTACTAGACAACGATCGATCCAACACAAGGAGCAACCAAGCACATGGAGTTCACCCTCACCGACGAGCAGACGATGTTCCAAGAGATGGTCCGCAACTGGGTCGAGAAGGAATGCCCTAAGGACTCAGCCCGCGACTACGAGGCCCAGGAGTTCGAGTATCCGTTCGAGCTGTGGGACAAGATGTCCGACGCCGGGTTCCACGCCATCGGCCTGCCTCCCGAGCTGGGCGGCCAGGGCGGCGACGTGGTCACCCAGATGATCCTCACCCGGGAGCTGGCCCGCTCGCTGGCCGGGCTCACCTGGATCTTCGGCATCTCCTCGTTCTGTGCCAAGTCGATCAACAAGTTCGCCTCCGACGTTGCCCGCGAGGAGCTGATCCCCCAGCTAGCTGAGGGCAAGATCCGAGTGGCCATTGCCGTCACCGAGCCGTCCGGGGGAACCGACCTGATGGGGGCCATGAAGACCCGAGCCACCAAGGTGGACGGCGGCTGGAGCATCACCGGCCAGAAGATCTGGTCGACCGCGGCCCACGTGTCCGACTACCTGTTCCTGATGGCCCGCACCGAGGACATTGCCGACAAGCCGGCCCGGGGGGTGACCCTGTTCTTGGTGAAGAACCCCGCAGAGGGCTTGGAGTGCCGCCAGATCCCCAAGGTGGGCATGAAGTCGGTGGGGTCGTGCGAGGTGTTCCTCGACGACGTGTTCGTGCCCGACGAGTACGTGGTGGGCCAGCCCGGCCAGGGCTTTTACCAAATGCTGTCCACCCTCAACAACGAGCGGATCATGGTGGCCGCCCTGTGTACCGGCATCATCGACGGCTGCATCGAGGAGACCCTCAGCTACCTGATGGAGCGGGAGGCCTTCGGCAAGAAGATCGGCTCGTTCCAAGTGTGGCACCAGAACCTGGCCGACATGGCGATGATGCAGAAGCAGTCGGAACTGATGACCTACTACGCGGCGTGGAAGTCGGAGTCGGGCGAAGACTGCGGCCGGGAGGCCAACATGGCCAAGGTGGTGGCCTCGGAGTACGCCGGCAAGTGCTCGGACATCGCCATCCAGGTGTTGGGCGGCATGGGCTACGCCCTCGAGACCCATCCCCAGCGCTATTGGCGAGACAGCCGCCTCTACCGCATCGGGCCCATCACCAACGAGATGGCCAGGAACAGCATCGCCGAGACCTTCGGGCTGCCCAGAAGCTTCTAATGGGCATCTCCGTTGATTGGCGCTGGTCCGGGTCGGCGGGTCCTGTCACCTACGGCGGCTTGGCCGTCGGAGCGGCCAAGTCCGCCTGCGGCGCCACCCCCCGACCCTCTCGGGTCAGTCCTCGGCGTGGGTCCTTCATTCCGTGACGGGCGCATCTCGGCGGCTTGAAGGGGTGAGAAATGCTTGAGGGGCGGGTGGCGCTCATTACCGGTGCCGGTCGGGGTATCGGGTTGGCGGTGGCGGCTCGGTTGGCCCGTGATGGGGCTGCTGTGGTGGTCAACGACGTGGACAGTGATGTTGCTGAGGAAGCAGTGGCCGTCATCTCCGACGCTGGTGGACGGGCGATAGCCGCTCCGGGGTCGGTGGTCGACAACGACGACGTGGCCGCCATGCTGGGCGCTGCCCAGGACTCCTTCGGCAGCCTGGACATCTTGGTGAACAACGCGGGGATCACCGCCGATGCCATGGCTCACAACATGACTGACGAGCAGTGGGATCTGGTGTGCGATGTAGCTCTCAAGGGCACCTTCAACTTGTGCCGGGCCGCCTTTCCACTGCTGCGAGGCAGCCGGGACAACCCGCCGGGCCATCATCGCAAGGTGGTCAATATGGCCTCCATAAATGGCATCTACGGCATCGCGGGCAACGTCAACTACTCAGCGGCCAAGGGCGGGGTGATCGCTCTCACCAAGTCGCTGGCTCGGGAGTGGGCTCGCCACCGGATCAACGTCAACGCGGTAGCCCCCGGCTACATCGCCGGCACCCGTCTCACCGGAGCTCGCGACAACGACACCGGCTTGGGGATTCCCGAGTCGATCATCGAGCGTATCGAGGCCCAGATCCCCATTGGCCGGGCCGGCACCCCCGAAGACGTGGCCGGTGCCGTCGCTTGGCTGGCGTCGGGCGACTCCGACTATGCAACCGGACAGGTGATTGAACTTCATGGAGGACGAGAGATGGTGGAACTCCTGTGAGCGCTGAGAAGCTGGCAACTCTTGAGGACGCGGCGGCCCTTATTCGCGATGGCGACACCGTGGCCATCCAGAACATGGCCACCCAAGCCGCGCCCATGGCCCTGGTCCGGGAGCTGATCCGACAAGAGCGCAAAGAGCTCGGAGTGGTGTGCCTGGTAGGCGGCATTCCGGTTGACTGGCTAGCCGCGGCTGGGGCCATGAACCGCCTCATCGGCGCGGCGGTGTCGATGGAGCAGTTCGGGCTGTGCCAGCGCTACCGCAAGGCAGTGGAGGCCGGAGCTATCCGGGTCGAGGAGCTCTCGGAGACGGCGCTGAACGCGCGACTGGGCGCGGGCGCCCGCAATTTGCCGTTCCTGCCCACCCGAGGGCTGATCGGCACCGACCTGATCGACGTGAACGACAACCTGGTGATGCTCGACGACCCGTTCGGCGGACCGTCGGTGGTGGCCTGCAAGGCGCTGGTGCCCGACGTAGCCCTGGTTCACGCCCACAAGGCCGACCGGTTCGGCAACATCGGCTACGAGCCCACCGCGCTGTGGCCCGACCTGGGCATCATGCCCAAGGCGGCCACCACGGTGATCGTCACCGTTGAGGAGATAGTGGACTCCGAAGTGCTGCGGGCCGACCCCGACCGCACGGTGCTACCCGGCTTCATGGTGGACGCAGTGGTGGAAGCCCCCTACGGTGCCCACCCCACGTCGTTCTACCCCCGCTACGGCTACGACACGGCCATGCACTTGGAATGGATCGGCGCTACCCGAGACGACGAGGCCGTGGCCGGGTTCATGGAGAAATACGTGACCGGCCCCGCCAACCACGCGGCTTATCTGGAGGCTGTCGGCGGGTCTGAGCGGCTGGAAGCAGTGGCAGCATGGGAGGCCCGATGAGCGATTGGCAGAACAGTCCCCCGGCTGAAGACTGGACCATCGATGAGCTGATGATCGCCCGGCTGGCCGCCTGCTTCACCGACGGTGATCAGGCCTGCAACGGCATGGCCTCGTTCGTGCCGGTGAGCGCCTTCTGGCTGGCCCGACTCACCCACGCCCCCGACCTGGTGTGGCTGGCCGGAGCGGTCGGCCTCGAACCCCGGCCCGACCGGGTGCCCGCCTCCACCCTTGAGGCGCCGCTGTGGCGCGACTCCATCATGTACGTGGAGCAATACGGCGACTTCTGGACCATTGCCCTGAACGGCCGGTGGCTCACCAAGTTCTGCGTCGGGTCGGCCCAGCTCGACCGCTACGGAAACGGCAACAACTCGATCATCGGTGCCGACTATCACGCTCCCCGAGTGCGGCTGCCGGGCACCGCCGGTTTGGGCGACATGGGCTCCATCGGCAAGGCGCTCTACTACTGGAATCCAAACCACAACCCCCGCTCGCTGGTGGAACAGGTGGACTTCATCTCCTGCGCCGGCTACCTGGGCGGCGGCTCAGAGCGAGCCGACGCCGGATTGGAAGGTGGACCTGAGCTGGTGATCACCAACCTGTGCGTAATGGATTTCCACCCCGACACCCGCCACATGCAGGTGGCATCGCTGCACCCTGGGGTCACCTTCGAGCAGGTCCAAGAGGCCACCGGCTTCGAGTTGCCCGCCCCTGAAGGGCAGTTGCCCACCACCACGGTGCCCACTGTTGAACAGGTGCGGCTGATCCGCGAGGTGATCGACCCCGACAACATGCGCCGCCGGGAATTCGGCGGATGAAGGACCGAGCCATGTGCTGCGACACGGACCCTCATCCAGTCAGGAACAGCGGATGAAAGACCTAGAGATAGGCGTTCCCGGCCAGATCATGCCGCCCGCGGATCGGGCGGTGACCCTGGGCCAGCGGGCCGAGGCCGACGGATACGACGCCCTGTGGTGGCCGTGCCACCTGATGGGCTGGCACCCCGACTCGATCTGGACCCCGGACATGAGCCCGCTGGCCGCGGTGCAGCCCAGCGGCCACGTGTACTTCGATCCCCTGGTGATGATGGGCGCGGTAGGAGCCCAGACCGAGACCATCAAAGTGGGGTCGGTGGTGACCGACCTGATCCGCCGCCACCCGGCCATGGTGGCCAACATGGCCCTCACCGTCGACCACCTCACCCAAGGCCGGTCGATCTTGGGGCTGGGCTCGGGCGAGCGGATGAACGTGACCCCTTACGGCATGGGCTTCGAGCGTCCCGTCGGCCGCTTGGAAGAGGGCATCGAGATCATACGGGCGCTGTGGAATGCCGACGGCCCCATCAGCTACGAGGGCAAGTTCCACCAGCTCAACGACGCCGTGCTCGGACTATCTCCCTACGGCAACACTCCTCCGCCCATCTGGACCGCGGCCCACGGACCCCGGATGCTCAACATCACCGGGAGGCTGGCCGACGGATGGCTGCCCACCAAGCTGGCCCCCGAGGTGTACGCCGATTCGCTGGCCACCATCCGCCAGGCGTCGGTGGAGGCTGGCCGGGGCGCCGATGCGGTCACTCCCGGATTGCTGGCCTATGTGCTGGCCGCCCCCGACGAGGCCACCCTGCGGCGCATCCAAGAGGCCCCGCTGCTGCGGGCCATCATGGTGATGCTGCCACCGCAGATCTTCCGTGAGCTGGGGGTGGAGCCCCCCGAGGGCTTCCACGACCTGATCCCCGCGTCGGTGCCCCGAGAGCAGGCCGAGGCCATCATCGACGGCATCCCGCCCAAGGTGGTGGACTACTACTGCTTCTGCGGCACACCCGAGCAGATCGCCGAGGAAGTCCGCACCTACTACGACGCCGGACTGCGCCATCTGATCATGTGGAACGTCACCGCCTTCGGCGACCCCGAGTTGGCCGGCTGGTCGTTCCGAGCGATGCGCGAAGTCAAGGACATACTGAGGGCTGGATGATGGTCGCAGGAGAATCGAACAGAAGCCCCCTTGCGGTGGTGAAGGACTATTTCGTCGCACTCAATGACGAAGACTGGGACCTGATGGCCTCGGTCCTGCACCCCGAGCTCGACCTGATCCCCTCCGGGTCGCGCCCCCGCATCGGCGCCGACAAGGCCATCGCCATGTTCCAGAAGATCTTCGAGCGTTTCCCCGTCCACCAAGACAGCCCCACCCGGTTCCTTGCAGCCGGCAACACCGTGGTGGTGGAGATCACCTTCAACGGGGCAACCCAAGACGGACAAGAAGTGTCGTTCGACGCAGTGGACATCTTCGACGTCGAAGACGGCAAAATCTTCCGCCTCTCCCAATGGTTCGACACCGCAGCCCTGGCTGCTGCATTGCAGGGCCAATAGCGGTTCCGCTGCCCCACTGACGTGACTCAAGTGGTGGTTGTCGGTTCGGGAGCTGCCGGGTTGACCGCGGCGGTGGCCGCGGCGCAGGCAGGGGCTGAGGTCACCGTGGTGGAACGTGCACCGGTGCTGGGCGGCACTACCGCTCTGTCGGGGGGTTTGGCCTGGATGCCCTCCAACCGGCTGATGGCGGCCGAAGGGGTGGACGACTCCCCTGTCGAAGCTCGCCGGTACTTGCACGCTTTGCGGCTGGGCGACGTGGACGACGACCTCGTGGACTACTTCGCCGATCAAGCGCCGGTGGTGGCCGATTGGCTGGAGTCAGCCACTGGATTGTCGTGGCAGACGGTCCCCTACCCCGACTATCACCCCGAACTACCCGGCGGGAAGCCAGGCCATCGCCCCTTAGAGCCGCAACCCCGCGAGGTGCCGCCTAACCTCGACCAGCGAATCCGGACTGCTCCCAATGTGACCGCGCCCATCACCTACCGGGAGCTGGCCACCGGAAACATCGACTGGGAAGAGGTGGCCGACCGTTCCCGCCGCGGGGTGATCACCATGGGCCGGTCGATGATCGCCTCGCTGACAGAGGCTGCTGAGGCTGCTGGAGCGGTGATCCTCACTGGAACCAAGGTGGACGGCTTGGCCCAGTCGGGCGGCATGGTGAATGGGGTGCGGATCGGCGATGAGGTATTGGCCGGCCAGGTGATCTTGGCCTCCGGGGGTTTCGAGCGGGACCCTTCGCTGGTGCAGGCGTTCCTGCGGGGGCCGATGACCGGCCCGGTGGGTGCGCCCGGCATGGACGGAACTGCGCTGCGCCTGGCTCTGGCCGCTGGGGCCGAGTTGGGCAACATGGCTGAGGCCTGGTGGTGCCCCGCCATGTCCGTGCCAGGAGAAACCATCGACGGCGAGTCCCTCCACCGGTTGGTGCTCACCGAGCGGGCCCGGCCCGGATCGCTGATGGTGGATTCCCGGGGGCGGCGGTTCACAAACGAAGCCCGCAACTACAACGACGTAGGCCGGGCCATGCAGGCCTTCGACCCCACCGGTTTCCAGTACCCCGCGGCCACTGCTTGGCTGGTATTCGACGCCAGCTATCGCCGCCGCTACCACCTGGGCCCGCTGCGCCGCGATGACCCCGATCCTGAGTGGCTGTACCAGGCCGACAGCCTTGCCGAATTGGCGACCGTCATCGACGTAGGTGGCGATGAATTCTCCGCTTCGGTAGCACGGTTCAACCAGCTCGCCGCCACCAGCGACGATCCCGACTTCGGCCGAGGCCGCTCGATCTACGACCACTTCGTCGGCGACCCGACGGCTCCCCACCCCACCCTTGGCCCAGTGGACGAACCGCCCTTCTACGCCGTCCGCCTCCATCCCGGCTGTCTAGGGACCAAGGGCGGCCCCCGCACCAATATCCACGGCCAAGTCCGCCACCAAGACGGCGGCCTCATCGAAGGCCTCTTCGCGGTGGGCAACGCCGCCGCCAGCCCCCTTGGAGCGGCCTACCCCGGCGCAGGCGGCACCATCGGCCCAATGCTGGTAGCCGCCCACGCTGCTGGGCACGCGGCAGCCAGCTAGCTACCCCATGGGTTTGACTGGCTCACCACCCATGGCGACCAGTGCGTCTGAGATGCACCTCGTGTTTGTTTCCTCCGAACTTTCCTAGAAGCCTGCAACCTCCGCCTGCATGTCCGGCATCACCATCGTGAATTCCGCGATGCCCTCATCCTCAGCCCATTCATGGATCAAAGACTCCAACTGGGGCAACGTGTCAGCGACTGCAACAAAGCCGCAGCCGTCCTCGCACCACCAGCTCGACCCCTCCCCGTCAGTCTCAACATGGACCTTAAACTTGTGCATCGGCTGCTCCTCTCCCAAAGCGGCTAGAGCAAACTAGCGATCTCATCATCGCTCAATCCTGCCTCTTTGACCAGTATGTGCCGCACAATCGCCGGTCGGACCGTCACTCCTCTGTGGTAAGCAAATGTGAACGATCGCCCATCGGAGTGCTTCAGCATCCTATGGGAACCCTTTCGCCGTTCCTGCCTGAATCCAGCCTTGGCCAGTATGGACAGCAGTTCATCAGCTTTGAGGGATGGAAACTTCGTCGGTGGCAACACCCTTGCTCTTGCACTACTCCTGTGGATATGTGGATATCACTGTGGATTCCGTCCTTTTCAATGATTTTCAATATACCGGGAAATTGGCAATCGGGCTACTAGGATTGGCCGAGATGGGCAAAATCGTCTTTGGCGACAACCTGCCGGTGTTGCAGGGCTTGCCCGACGCCAGCGTCGACCTCATCTACATTGATCCACCGTTCAACACCGGCAAGCGGCAAGAGCGCGACCGGATCAAAACCGTTCACGACGAGGCCAATGGCGACCGGACCGGTTTCGCTGGTCGCCGCTACCAAACGATCCACCTCGGCAAGTCGGGCTACGAGGACGTCTTCGACGACTACATGGCGTTCCTCGCCCCCCGATTCGAAGAAGCCCACCGGGTGCTCGCCGCCACCGGCAGCTTCTTCCTGCACATCGACTACCGCGAGGTCCACTACTGCAAGGTGCTGCTCGACCAGATCTTCGGCCGAGACTCCTTCATGAACGAGATCATCTGGGCCTACGACTACGGCGCCCGCTCCAAGAAGAAGTGGTCGGCCAAACACGACAGCATCCTGTGGTACGCCAAAGACCCGTCCGACTACACGTTCTGCTACGAGGAGATGGACAGGATCCCCTACATGGCCCCCGGCCTGGTCGGCAAGGAAAAGGCCGCCCGGGGCAAGACCCCCACCGACGTCTGGTGGCACACCATCGTCAGTCCCAACGGCAAAGAGAAAACCGGCTACGCCACCCAAAAGCCCCTCGGCGTCCTCGAGCGCCTGGTGAAGGTCCACTCCAAACCCGGCGACCTGCTACTCGACTTCTTCGCCGGCAGCGGCACCCTCGGCGAAGCCGCCGCCAAACTCAACCGCGACTACCTCTTAATCGACAACAACCCCGAAGCCATCCAAACCATGATCCACCGCCTAGCCCCCACCAACCCCGAGCTGATTGGTTTCGATGTCGTATGCCAAGACAACCGAGAAAGAGGCCTCACAGCCAACCGGCAACCACCTTCTATTGGCTGAGTCAGCTCCGGGCAGTCACATGAACCAAAGGTATGCTACCAACGGAGTTGATGTCTTTATCGACATAGATAATCGTCGCATTAACTGCACCAAAGCGACCTCTTCTGCTACTGCCTATCAGGTTCCATACCTCAGGGAATCCATAATGCGCTATAGACTAGCTACTCTCTCTTGCGTTTGTTTGGCAACCAAAACGACAGTTGAAATATTAACAATAGAGAAGCCAAAGTGGCGTTGTTCATAATCTCATGGTAGATGCCATAAGTCATGACTTGAATTGCGGTCAGCGTACCCTCCATGTCATCTGGAGTAAATGCCAACATTCCTCCCGCGGCCATAAGGAAATAAACGACCGCTAGAACTAAAAGACAATATTTGAAACATACCAGTGCATCACCCCATTCATTGACTTCGCCTAGATCTCCGTCGGATGTTCTACCTCCATATTCATCATCCGCAGCACCCAAGGCTTGCGCCACGTCGCCCGACAGACGCTGTGTCATCGCTGCGACACCCGAGAACGGCTCCTGAAATCTCAACGCGTCCCCAGCCATCATGCTGGACAGCTTCTTAAACCTGGCCTCATGCTCCGCCAACACACCAGCACCCAAGGCTTTCGCCACGTCGCCCGACAGACGCTGTGTCATCGCTGCGACACTCGAGAACGGCTCCTGAAATCTCAACGCGTCCCCAGCCATCATGCTGGACAGCTTCTTAAACCTGGCCTCATGCTCCGCCAACACACGAGAAGTGAAGGCTTCAGCGCCAGAGAACGCATCACTGGAACTCAATGCACTTCTACTTGCTAAGTCCAATCGAGACAACACTGAGGTTTGCCTGCTTCTATAATCGTGTCTTGTCATATAACTTCCTCTTAAACCCTTAGCGCATATTACCAATGAAACGTGAGCCACGGACACGCCAGATCCGCGACCACTCCTACCTATATTATAGTTCCACTTCTCGGTGAAACTTCCGCAGGCCAGACCTCACCACAGCGCTGCCACCAATCCAACCGGCCAATTGACGAGTGCAATCAATTGACGGGCAGTTGAGGTGCAGCGACTTCAGGTTCGCCTTCGCCTGCGAAGCGCCACCAACTCTGCTCTATGCAAACAGAATAAGGCGCGTTTGGGTTGGCTGGATAGACCCGGGCGCTGATCGACTCGCCTTTGCCCGGCACTGGGAGTCCAAGTTGACGTGCGATCTCTCTATGAGCTTCGTACTGGCCGAGGATGATGATTCCCTCTTCACGAAGTTGGCTGCGGGCACCTCCGTTGCCGCGGATTCGCTTCATATAGTCGGCTTGTTGGGCGACGGTAGCCACGACGCCACGGCCGATGCGCTGACCTTGGACGGTGCGGAATAGGCGTCGGATCCTCTCGGCCCCAGACTTCGGCTCCATGATGTGGTTGACATCTGCTTCCGGGATCTGGAGGAGGACATTTGGAGGGAGTTCGCTCTCCTGGAACAGCCAGCGCACCGTTGACATCCCGGCTTGGCTGAGGCTGGCCTTCCTGTCTCTGTTTCCTCCCTTTGTGAGCATTTCCTTGAGCGCTCTAACCAACCCCATTGTCCATACCGACTTGCCATCGTCAGCCCAGATCACCATGCACACTTCGCCTCGGGCCTCTACGGGGATCATCCAACCGCCGAGCCTCTGGGAGTACTTACAGTCCACTTCGATGTCGGCGATCTTGTAGTCGAGCTTGTCACCATCGGCGAACTTGAACTCGCGCTGCATGTTGATCTCGACCAGAGTTCCGCAGTGAGTTTTTTCCGTCTTGTGGAGCTGGTCCCACTTGTACCGGCCAGTGCGCTGGCCGTCGTAGAGCTGATCGAGCGTGTCTCGCAGAACGGTGGCTACCCGGCTCTCAAAGTCCCGGATGCCCATGAGTTCCTCGGCTACTGCGTCTAGCTCAGGGTCGCGTGTTTGGCTCACCGGGCGAAGTCCTACTGAACAGTGCCTTGATCGTCAACCCAATCTCTCCATTCAGAGCAGCTTGGCGAGATGAAGGGCGATGGCCTTGCCAAGTATCGGGGGGACAGCGTTGCCAATCTGCCGGGCGATTTCGATCTTGGTGCCCTCGAAGATGAACGCGTCGGGGAAGGTCTGTAGTCGAGCCGCTTCACGGTGAGTGATTGGGCGGTCTTCGTTGGGGTGCAGGTAACGGCCCTTCTCGGGCTTGTAGAACTCGGTGCGGATCGTGAAGCTAGGCCGATCCCACCACAGCCTGCCCATGACGTCGGTCGTGCCCGTTGGCTTGTTGGCCCAGCAGGCAGGGGTCAGATCTGGTCGTGCCCGCTGGAGATCGAATCGGTTGCCGCCCTCGGGGATTGCCTGATACCGCTCAAGGGAGGTTGGTCGCGGGTTTCGGCGGATGTGTAGGTCTTGGAACCCGTCCCTCATGACCGGCTGATCGGTTGTCGGCTTCGGCGGCAGGTCTCCTATGGCATGGCGCACTGTCTGGACTGGCTCCTGGCCGATTGGGCCATCTCCATGCGTAGGGGGCGGAGGCCAGGGAACCCCATTGCCCCGAACTGCCACAAAGATGCCCCGGCGCCTGCTCTGCGGCACCCCGTAATCAACTGCATTCAGCACTCCATAGCTGTAGCTGTACTCACGCAGTAGAGGGTGGGACGACAGCCGACGGCACAGCTCTTCGAACTCCGCTGACTTTTGGAACTCAGGGACGTTTTCGATGACAAAGGCCAACGGCTCTACACGCTCCACCGCAGCCAGATAGTGCTCCCAGAGCGCGTTCAGCTGAGAGCGAGACTCGTCATCTCGGTCACGGCCGAGCGGGGAAAACCCCTGGCAGGGAGGCCCGCCGACGATAAGTTCCGCTTCTGGGTAGGTGATCGGGTCAAATCCCTCGATGTCGCCGTCGTACACGCCCACTCCGAAGTTGGTCTTATAGGTCAGCGCCGCAGCAGGATCATGCTCAACAGCGAAGACAGGCTCAAACCTCATGCCATCGAGCTCATCGTTTGCTAGGTCGAACCCCAGAGATAGGCCACCTGCTCCCGCAAACAGGTCGATCGAGCGGATGGTTCTGGACATCCTGGATCCCTCGCTTCCTTGATGTAGACGGTAGTGCGATCTCGACTCACACTGATGTCATTATCAGGAGACGAGCGACACTTTATGAGTTTGCTGACACCAGTGTCTCCCGGAGCTGTTCAATGCAGGCCATGTCGGGGGTCCTTGAAGTCAGCTCGTTGCTCAAGCTCCGATCGAGGACAGGTAGTCGTCGGCTGACTCTGGTCTGACTTGGCTGTGGGTCAACAGTGGTGAGCGGTTTCGTCCTGTTGCCACTTTCTCTGTTCCTGTCCTTGCTGTGGGCCCTGTGCGTGTTCCTGCCCATGTCAGATATAGAAAGTCGGTGGATCTGGTCATTGCGACATAAAGCAGCCGGCGCTCTTCGGCGGGATTGCTGTCTGGGTACGGAATTATGCCCTGTTCGACGCCGACGACGATTGCGGCGCGAACCGTCAGACCTTTGGAGCTTGCCATGGTCATCAGTCGCACTGCCTGGGCTGCACGCCCTGTGCGGAGGTCTTTGCCTACGGATTGGATCTGGCTGAGGAACCTGCCTAGGCCCTCGCTGCGATCAACTTCCTCGTCTAGGTCCACCAAGAGGTCGTGGAAGCGATCTTCGCATCCGCCGAAGTCTCCGGCCCGTTCTGCCAGCCATGTTCCCCAACCGCTTTCTCCAAGGTCAGCCCCCGAGATATCGATTGTGCCGATCAGATCGAGGACGGGTCGTATCGCGGACAGCACTTTGTCCCGAGACGCCGGGCGCAGATCAGGGAACACGTCTGCATATTCGGAGAGCAACTTCGCAGCAAAGGTGGCCGAGGTGGACATCGCTCGGTCGTAGAAGTGATCCCTGACTTTCGGGCCTACCCCACTTGTCAGCTCAAGGATTGTCCACCAGGCGAGGGAGTCGTCTCGGTCTACGAGGAGGCGTGCGACGGCCAGCAGCCGCCGATTTGGCGATTCACTTAGCATTTGTGCCACCTCGTCAGGATTGATGACAGGGATTTCTAGTTTCCGGAGTTCTTGCTGTAGAGGCGTTGACCACGCGTTGTTGTGGTTGGTGCGGAAGAGCACGGCGATGTCTTCGGGCGCAATCCCCTTCGAGCGCATCAACCACTCCACCAACCGAGCTACGCCTTGTGCCTCCGCAACCCCACTCTTGAACCTGAGATACCTTGCCTCTCCTGGGGGGCAATGAGAAGCCGGTGTCAGCGGGGGGCGCACTGATCGGCCTGGGAGGCCCTCGATGACATGTAGCGCCCAGTTGAGGATTTTCGACCCACAGCGGTGGCTGATCGACAGCGTGTAGTCGGCTGCTCCGGGGTAGTCATCCTCCACAAACTGCTGGATCCCCCTGGGATGTGCGCGCCGGAAAGAGTAGATCGACTGGTCGTCGTCTCCGACCGCGACCAGACAACGTCCCCGATTGCTGATCTGTTTGAGCACGGAGATGTCGCATAGGTTGAGATCCTGATACTCGTCAACAACCATCACTTCCCAGTCGCCCAAACGCAGATCTGGGTGGTCTTCCAGTGCTTGTAATAGTCGAAAGGGCAATTCCGCCAGCAGCGAATATCCGAAGACAAACCGATGCCTCTCCCAAAATCCGGCGAATCGATTGCGGATCTCTTCTGGAAGGTCGGGATCAATGGTGCGCTCAAGCGACTCCCAGTTGGATGCCATCTCAGCACGCGCCCGCTTGATGCTCTTGGCACCACAGCCGACAAGGTCCTTGAGGTGGGTACAGATAAGCCCGTCCCACTCCCAGTCATCGGCGATCCGAAGGGGTTCGGGGAGACTAGAAGCCTGTGGATTAGCCAGAATCGTGGAGACTGCGAACGAGTGGATCGTGCTAGGACTCTCCAAAGCCTCGGGATGCCCTGCCACCTTCTCCTTCAACTCATTCGTCGCAGCCCTGGTGAAGGTCAATAGCTTCCCTCTACCGGCACCATCGCCAGCCATCTCAAGCATCATCCGGATGACCGTCGCGCTCTTGCCTGTCCCTGGGCCCGCGAGAACACGGCCATTGCGTGTGGCGTCATGCGCGATGATCGCCCGCTGCTCAGATGTCGGTGTCCAGCTCACACTCCTGTTATAGACCTCAAGAGCGACAGTTTTGCGCATCAACCGTGTCGGCCTCTGAACCTATCCAGGTACTGCGCAATACCCGGGGAGGCTCAGATTCTGGTTCAAACGACCGCGCGACTCCTGTGAGCCATCTCCGAAACGCAGTCGGTAACGACAGCACCTAGAGCCGATTGGGCTAATAGTCGCTCAGCCGTCTACATGGGTTAAGTGATTATCGACAGGCAGAACGCTTAATCGATGTTCCGACTTGAAGGCTCCCAGTTGCCAAAAGGTCTTCTACAAGGTCACACCCGACTTCAGCGGCTATAGGCAGAACTCCAACAATCAGTTCTGCTAGCCAGGCAACCTGACTCGTTCGCGCATCTGCTCGCGTATAGCGATGTTCGCTTCCAGACGCACCTCAAGGGTGACCGCCAAACCAAACCGTACTTCACCGGTGAGTGCCCCCGCGCCCGACCTACACGACACAGTCACTCCAAATGCGTCGCCATCGCTAAACACCGGTGCATCGGTGCCCTCGAGCAACTCGTGTTGCACCGTGCCGCGAGTAGCTGTGTCTTTGTGCACCTCGGCACGATCAATCTCGAGCAGGGAACGGCTTGCTCCAGGGATTTCCAGCCCCAGTCGAGCTTGACGGTATCGCTGGTGTCTCGGGTTGATCGGGGAAAACCATGCCAACGTCAATCGGAGTCGGCGCCAGTGTGTCGAAGACCGAAGCCCCTGCGGCAACGGAATCTCGTAAAAGACTTGTTCATCTACGTCGAGGACGTCGGTGGCTATCAATGTCGCCCGATGTGGAGCATTCTCGAACAGCCAGAGCGGTGACACTTTCCCGTATCCTGCAAGGCGACTCATCTCCGCACGTCTAGTTGACCCATTCAGACCGGCGTCGGCCTCCCACTTTGCCGGTTTGCCCCAACTCGACGCATGCACGACAAGGGCCTTGGTCAGAACCGCTAGTGATGTATCAGGTATGACCTCGTTGCCTCTGTCGACTTGCAGCATTTCCAGCCGGTCCAATATATCCGAGGCGAATCGCGTCACGTGGCCCGCGGCCAGGCTTGTGCCTCGCCAGTACTCAGCGGACACCGATGATCCGGCTGGCCCTGGTTGGGCAACGAGGATGCCAGGACCCATGGACACGTTATGGATTGGCTTTATTTCCCGTTCTGGTTGACCTTGGTCAAATGACTCGGTGTATAGCTGGCGGCCACCCGGGGCAAGCACTTCTGGCTTCACAGAACGACTGAAACCGCGACCGACAGCCGAATACAGCGCCGGGGATCCAGCCTCAGCCGGTTCGATACGATTTGCTTGGTTCATCACGGTGTCGCTTCGATCTGAGTTCAGAGCCCCTACTGTCAGGGAGTTAACCGATTCCGCGGGCGCGAGCAATCGGCGATCGAGAAGGTCGTTGCTGATCGCGAGACGTAGGTCTGCGCTGAGGCTCCCTGTCAGGGGTACATACTGGATCGACTGGGGGTGGTTTCCAGCAGACACAATGAAGAGTAAATCGTATCGTTCAGCCAAATAATCCAACAGCCGCGCTAGCGGGCTTACCCGACGGGCAAGCTGACGATCAGGGTCGCCGATGGAAAGGTTCACGATCTTCACCGTTGGTGCTGCAGGCGGATCGCCCTCCTTGCCTTCACACATTCGGACAATGGCGCGATGAATGACGTCGCAAATGAGTTCAGCCCTAGGGAAACGCTCTGGCGACTCGTCGTTGTCAGGCCACTCAAGAACAGGCCGCACATACAGGGGCCGCCCCAGCACATCGCGTGCGGCAGAAAGGTCGCCGTGAATAATCACGGAAGCGATCGCAGGTCCATGGCGGCGATGCTTTACCTCGTAAAGCTCCTCAAGACCATCAGGGTCATCAATCAGCAATCGGCCGCTGAGCAAGTCATGATTCGACATCGGAAGGCCATCAAGTAGTGCCACCCGTGGTGAGCCCGAGGGCATTTCCGCCTCGATCGTGACGGCAGGCGCTTCCCCATCAGAATCAAGCCTGCGAACCGACCCTTGTGCGCTTCGGTGCAGGTACATAACCTGTTTCGCAGCGACGAGGCCTGTTGGGTCTTCGGCAAAGAAGGACTGGATCTCCTTAACCGGAAGCTCAACCAACAACGCGTGATAGTCGATGCCGTCAATCACGCACTCATGACGTACCTGTCCCCCTGAGGTCAAGACCTGTTCCCTGACGCGAGTACTTGCGTCCACGCGGGCCGCCGGGTCTCGCCTGTACCAGAGTTCGACCTCCAAAGACATCAGTTCCACTCGTGCCCATTCGGCAGCCTGAACAGCATTGGCCAGAGTCTCTGTCAACCGGTCCTGCGGCCCCCAAGGTCGGACATCCTCGACTTGCTGAGTGAAGACCTTCTTCCATGGCATCGGAAGCGGCTTGGACGGATCTGTTTTGAATTGGTTCCATAATGAAAGCAACTGAGTAACAGCCACAGCGTCGGTGAACACGAAGTAGACAGTCGACGCGAGAGTTGTCGAACCCGTTCTGGAGTATTCGTCAGCGTCCTTCCTCTTGCGGAGTTTGTGGAAGTCCTCATCTGGGGCGCGCTCGTCTGCGTCTTCGAACAAGAACTCCAGCCCCTCAATGTTCTCGACCTTCTCAAGAAACGCCTCGACGGACTGCGCCACCTCGATAACCACAACAAGCTCTGGCTCTTCAGAACCAACCTCAGTCTCAACTCGCATGCGTTCTGCTTCGAACGCACTGCGGATCGCTGCCCAACCAGGATCCCGCGAATTGGCTTGGTCACGATGCGCTGGCGTGTGGAGCTTGTCACGGGGCGTGGAACGCGGGGGCGGGATTGGCTCTTTGCCTGCCGCCTCAAGCACCATCCACGGAGGTGTCAGCTCTTCTGGTTCCGCCACCGACCCAAACGCTCTTGTGCCGTCCGCTTGAGGTCGGCATCCGGGAGTCCAAGAACATACCTGCGACGAATGTCCAGCAGCAGATTTTCGACCTCTGAATAGCTTGAACCGGTCATCGTCTTGGCAATTGTATCGGGAGTTACACCAAATCCTTCGCTTCGGTTTGCCATCCGCTCTACAAATCGCCTGATCTGAGCCTGCGATGGCGCCGGTAAGTTGGCGTGTACTTGAAATCGCCGACCAGTAGCCCTGTCCAAGACTTCAGGATGGTTGGATGCGGTGACTAGTAGAACATGGCTAGGAAGTCGATCTACCCCCAGCAGCAGCGAGGACACGACTCTCTTGAGCTCTCCGGTGTCGTGCCTGTCGGCCCGTTCCTTGGCGATTGTGTCGAATTCATCGAAGAACAGGACGCACTCTCGAGTTCGCGCAAACTCGAACAGAGCTGCAAGCCGACTCGCTGTCTCACCCAAGTAGCTACTGATCAGCGCCTCGTAGGAGGCGACGTACATCGGCACCATCAATTCAGTGGCGATCGCTTCGGCAAGAGTGGTCTTGCCATTGCCTGGTGGACCGATCAACATCAGGCGATGTCGAGGCTCAAGCCCGTGTGTTCGCAACACGTCGCGGCGACGTTGTTCTTCGATTACCTCTGAGATAGACGTTGCTGTTTCAGGCAGTAACGACAAGTCGGCCAGTCTGCGGCGTGGAATCACCTCCAACAGGAGACCGTCTTGTGTAACTGGAGGACTCTGATAGCGGTCAGTGGCCGATGCGCCGGTTGTGGAGATCAGCTCCTCGAGGCGATCGGCGACGAGGTGATGGTGCTTCTTGCGTTCTTCGGCAATCACCGATTCCACGACCATCAGAAATCGCTGACGATCACCTGAGCGTTCGGCCTCGACAAGATTCAACAACAGATCTGAACGCGCCATCCGCTGCCTCCTCTCGAATATGACACTGCCCTAGTATGAATGCAGGGTGTGACAGATACGACTTCGCGACTTCAAACCATGGTATCGATCTGCCGTTGCCGGACAAGAGATTAGTCCAACGAGCCGTGACGGCGACATCCCTCAGGAGCAGGAGCAAACCGGCAATTGCCCATTGCTACCAAGTCTCAACAAATCTCTGTTTGCGCCATGTGTCAGGGGCACAACCGCTCAATCCCCAACATGTTGAGCTATGCGCCCGCGGCTATCTGCCACGGGAGCCTACAGGTCGAGACATTTGGGAGCCCGCATGTGGACCCTAAGGAGGTCCCCATGCACAAATTCCAATTGACCCCATCGAACACAACTGAGGGAGACTCAGCAGCTGTAGGGGCAGGGCGGAATTTGAACCCGTGACCTGTGGATTAGGAACCTGAGGGACTAAACGGGATTGTAGCCCTGCTACCAAGGGTGAGCGGCGTGTGCAGATACTCTCGTGGGGGTGGACTGGGAGGGGTAGGCCCATTGAGATTGCGAATTGGGGCAGCGACTCTGGGCATAGTGGCCGTGGCTTTGCTCGTGGTTGGTTGCGGGGGAACCGAGCAGGTGGTGCTGCCGTTGGAAACAGAGCAGCCGATTCCCACGGAGGCTGCTGGCACTCCAGTGCCCGAAACGCCCTCTCCTACGGAGGCTGCGGCCACACCAGTTCCAGCGGCACCGACGCCAACGGCCGTCACGCCAATTCCGTCGGCATCGCCTTCTCCCTTCCCGACCGATACGCCAATTGCTTCAACCCCATTGCCGCAGACTGCAACTCCGACCCCGTCTGCACAGCAAGAGGCATTTGTGGGCGGCACCGACGACATCACTTGGCGGGTGGTGGAGGTACTGGGCTCGATCCCGTCGGCGGAGACTATGACCGCCCTCGGTCACCTAGTGGTCGGCGCTCTTGTGCCCGATGAAGGCGAGGGGGCGCCGCAGATTTCAGTAGTCGAGGGGCCGGTCATCGGCGATCTGGGGGAGATCACTTTGGACGCGGTGGGGCTGGCGGATGACTCGATACTCGGATACCGACTGCACATCTTCGCCCACCTGCCGGAGGCCGAAGGCGGCTTCACCCTCAAGACTGTGGAGCGCACGCTCCTGTGCCGACGCGGCGTAAGCGGCGATCTCTGCCTCTGACCATCTATTGCTTGGGCCATAGTCCATCTTCGGCCAGAGCCTTGTGGAACTTATCGATGGGCCAGACGTGGATGCCGTCTTCGGTTTGGAATTCGTGGGTGCCGGTGTAGATGAGGATGCGGCGGGCTAGACCGGGCAGCCCGTCGATGGCTCTGAGGCCCTTGAGCATGCTGGTGTTGTAGGTAGCTGCGGCCTTGACCTCGAGGGCGAGATGCTCGTTGTCGCGGGTGAGCACGAAGTCGACCTCGGCCTCGGATTCGACCGGAGACCAGTAGGCGATGGCGTCGAACACCTGCTGCGTCTCGTTGTGGGCCCTGAGCAATCCATAGACCCAGCCCTCCAACAGAGCGCCGCGTTCCTCGGCGGCAACCGGGCCGAGTTGGCGTTTGATCGCCCTCACTAACCCGGGATCAACCCAGTAGAGCTTGGGTCGCTTTCTCTCGCGAACCCGGAGCTTGGCCTCGAACGCCTCCAACCGGGTAGCGAGCAGTGTGTCCTCTAGCACTTCCAGATAGCCCGCCACAGTGGGGCGAGCCACTCCGGTGTCTCGGGCCAGGCTGGACACGTTGACCGTCTGGGCATGCATCAGCGCGGCCACCGGCAGGAACCTCACAAAACCGGGCAGGTTTCGAACCGCGGCTTCGGCTCGGATTTCCTCTCGGAGATAGAGCTGGGTATAGCTCTCCAACACCTCGCGTCGCTCTTCGGCCGCCCATACCAGCGGAATCGTGCCGAACCGCAGAACGTCACCCAGTTCGAAATCGTCACCCAATTCCGCCGGGGTGAGCGGATACATGGCTTTACGAGCTGCCCGTCCGGCAAGCAGGTTCGTACCGGCAGTCTTGAGCTTGCGGGCACTGGACCCCAACAAGGCGAACCGCACTCCCCGTTCTTCAATCTGCCGGTGGACCTCGTTCAGCAGAGTGGGAATGCGCTGCACTTCGTCTACCACTACCCATTCGCCTGGTTTGATGCCAGACAGGAGGTTCCCGAAGAGGGCAGGATTGCCCATCAGGTCGGTGAACAGCGCCTCGTCAAGCAGGTCGAAGCGCGTTGCGTCGGGGAGCATCATGCGCACCCAGGTGCTCTTGCCAACCCCCCGCACTCCGAACAGAAAGAAACTCCGCTCGGGCACTGGTAGCAGTCTTTTGTACACCATCACTACAAAAATAGCCGATTTTTGATAAGTACCTATACATTTTTCGATCCCACTGGCGCACGGCAGGGCAAAACACCGGATCGGTGCGCGAAGCTACGGGGATGAGCACTTGGGTTGATGTGACCACCTATGGCGACCTGGTGGTGCGGGGGTCAGCGCTGTATGGAGACCAGGACGCGGTGGTTTTCCCGGACACGCGGCACAGCTTTGCGTCGCTGGAGGAGGCGGCCCGGCGGTCGGCTCGGTCGCTGTTGGGGCTGGGGGTTCGGCCTCACGACCGAGTGGGGATCCTCATGCCCAACTGCATGGACTTCATCGAGGTGATGTTCGGGGCCTCCCTCATCGGCGCTGTTCCGGTACCCATCAACGCCCGCTTCAAGGGGCGGGAGCTGGCCTATGTCACCGAGAACGCCGACCTGAAGGTGCTGGTGACCAGCGACATCATCGACCAGTTCACCGACTATGTGGTGATCCTTCACGACTGCCTGCCCGGCTTGGCCGAGGCGCCCGACCCGGCCAATCTCGATCTCGACGTTGCTCCCGAACTCAAGGCAGTGATGCTATTGGGCAGCACCTCCCCTGCCGGGATGGTGGACCGAGGCGCGTTCGAGGCTCTGGCTGATGGCGCCACCGACGACGAGGTGGAGCTGCTTCGCAGCCAGGTGGCCATCCGGGATGAGGCCCTGATGATCTACACCTCGGGCACCACCGCCGAGCCCAAGGGCTGCCCCCTTAACCACGAGTCGCTGGTGCGCACTGCGGTCACCGCCTGTCGGACCCGGTTCGAGCTGACCGACACCGACGTGTTCTGGGATCCGCTGCCCCTGTTCCACATGAGCTCGATCCTGCCGCTCATCGGCTGCCTCGACGCCGGCTCGTCCTACGTCACCATCACCCACTTCGACCCCGCCCAGGCCATCGCCCAGATGCGCGACGAGAAGGCCACCGTGTGCTTCTCCACCTTCCCGCCGGTCACCCAGGCCATGATCAACCACCCCGACTGGGACTCCGACGAGTTCCAGCGCATCCGGCTGGTGAACAACGTGGCGCCCCCCGACGCCCTGCGGGCCATCCACGCCCTGCTCCCCTGGGCCCGTCACATGAACGCCTACGGCCTCACCGAGTGCGGCGGCGTGGTGGCCTTCTCCGGCCCCGAAGACCCGCCCGAGACCTGGGCGGTGTCATCGGGCCGCCCGTTCCGGGGCATCGAGGTCAAGATCAAGGATCTCGAGACCCGAGAGACCCTCACCGAGCCCCACCAGGCCGGCGAGATCTGGGTGCGGGGCTACAACGTGTTCGAGGGCTACCATAAAGACCCGGAGAAGAACGCCGAGTGCTTCGACGAGGAGGGCTGGTTCTTCACCGGCGACATCGGCTCACTCGACCCCGACGGGCGCATCAGCTATCTGGGCCGCACCAAGGACATGCTCAAAGTGGGCGGTGAGAACGTGGCCGCGGTGGAGATCGAGAGCTATCTCCAAACCCACCCCGCGGTGGCCATCGCCCAGGTGGTTTCCCTGCCCGACGAGAAATACTCCGAGATTCCCGCCGCCTTCGTCGAGCTCAAGCCCGGCGCAGAGGCCAGCGAGGACGAGCTGATCGAGTTCTGCCGAGGCCAGATCGCCAGCTTCAAGATCCCCCGCCACGTCCAATTCATAGCCCCCAACGAATGGCCCCTATCCGCCACAAAAATCCAAAAATTCCGCCTAGCCGAAAAACTCCAAGCCGAACTAGGCCTGTAGCCCCAAGCCAAGAGCCAATCGGCACCCCACGACCATCTGCCCGACGGCGGAAATGGCACCCAACCGAGGCAGGGCGGGGCAGAAACCAAGGTGGGGCGGGCGAATCCCCGATAGGTGGGCCGAGTGGGTGGCCCGGCTCAGGGCGCCCGCCGCCCCCCAGCCAAATGCCAATCGGCACCCCACGACCATCTGTCCGACGGCGGCAAAGGTAACCGACCGAGGTGGGCGGGGGGTGGCGCCGGAGGCGGACTCGGCGCCTCCGCGCGCCGAGCCGCCGTAGAGCGACAGGACCCGCCGCCCACCGGGGGATCTATTGGCTATAGCCGTCGGGCAGTTGGTCGATGTGCCAGATTTGGCTCCTCCACCAGCGCCACTTGCCAGCGATCACATCTTCCACCGTGCAGTGCGGGTGAGGCTCCAGCCAGTCGATGGTGGAGTCCACAATCTGGAACAGGCAGCCGTGCCCTGACCGGGGCCGCACATAAGTCTCCCGCCAGTGCGGCTCGCGCAGTTCGGTGTCCACCACCTCGTAGCCGGCGGCTTCCAAGTCCACGATGGTGGTCTCCACGTCGTCCACGAAGATGGTCACGTGGTGGAACCCCTCGCCGTGCTTCTCGATGAAGCGGTGCAGGTAGCTCTGCTCGTTCAGGGGCTCCAGCAACTCCACCTTCACGGTGTCGGGAAGCTTGAACATGGCGGTGCGGATTTCCAGCGGCACGTCGTCGCCCCCCATCACGAACTGCCCGCCGAACACATCCCGAAACAGCGGCACCGCGGCCTCAATGGAGCGCACCGCAATCCCGATGTGGTCCCAGCGCTGAATGCGCGGCAACACCGCCGGATTCGAGTCCAATCCGGCCGGATAACCGGCTTCTCCCATCGTTCTCCAGCCCATGGCCAGCTCCTCTCAGCGATCTCTCATTCTTCCCGAACGTTCCTGGTGTGCTATCTAGCAGGGCGTGAACAAGCCTCGCACTATCGGAGCGTGGATCCGCCATAAGGCCGAGGCCAACGGCGACCGGCTGGCCCTCACCGTGGAGGGGCGGGATAAGACCTACGGCGGGGTCCACCTCGACTCCGACCGGCTCGCCGCTGGCTACGCCTCTCTAGGGCTGGGACCAGGGGATCGCGCCTGCCTCATGATGCAGAACTCGCTGGAGTGCATCGACGCCTGGTTCGCCATGAACAAGGCCGGGGTGGTGGAGGTGCCCATCAACCAGGCCTACCGGGGCCACCTGCTGGAGTATCTGATCAGCCAGTCGCGCTCTTCGGCGGTGGTGTGCGATGCCGACTTCCTCGATCGCATCGCCGAGGCGGCCCCCAGCCTCCCCGGCCTCGAGCACGTTGTGGTCAACCGGGCCGAGGGCACTCAGGAAGCCGGTACCCCCGAGTTCCCGAAGCACGTCACCGTCCACGAACTGGCCGACTTGTACCTCGACTCCCCTGCTCCCGATCCCGATGTGGACTACCGGGACACCGCGGTGATCCTGTACACCTCGGGCACCACCGGCCCGTCCAAGGGCGTGATGCTGTGCCACGAGGCCAACCTCAACCTGGCACGCCACACAGTCAACCTGGTGGGCTACGACGCCGACGACGTGCTCTACACCGCCTTCCCGCTGTTCCACATCAACGCCAAGTACACCAGCGTGATGTGCGCCATGGAGGCCGACGCCCGGCTCGTCATGGACCGGCGATTCTCAGCCAGCCGGTTCTGGGACCGCTGCCGGGCCGACGGGATCACCGCCTTCAACTACCAGGGCGGGCTGATCATGATGCTGTGGAAGCAGCCCGAGCGGCCCGACGACGCCGACAACCCGGTGCGCAACGGATTCGGCGCCCCCTGCCCGGTCGAGATCTGGGAGCCGTTCGAGGAGCGCTTCGGGGTGCATCTCAGCGAGGTGTACGGCATGACCGAGGTGGCCATCACCACCGAGAACCGCCGGGGCATGCGCAAGATCGGCACCGCCGGCCGGGAATCGGCCCTGTACCACGTGCAGGTAGTAGACCCCGAAGACCGGCCGGTGCCCCCCAACACTGCGGGGGAGATCGTGGTGCGGCCCAAGAAGCCCCACATCATGATCGACAGCTACTTCGACATGCCCGACGTCACGGTAAAGACCTTCCGCAATCTGTGGTTCCACACCGGCGACCGGGGGCGACTCGACGAGGAGGGCTACCTCACTTTCATTGACCGCATGAAGGACTGCGTGCGCCGCCGAGGCGAAAACATCTCCTCCTATGAGGTTGAGGCGGTGATCAACACCTGCGACGCCGTGCTGGAGTCAGCGGTGATCGGCGTTCCCTCCGAACTGGGCGAAGAAGAGGTAATGGCCGTGGTGGTGCTCAAGCCCGACCACCAGCTCTCCGAGACCGAACTGCTCGACTTCTGCGTCCCCCGCATGGCCCACTTCGCCGTCCCCCGGTTC
>JAJDTA010000076.1 GCA_022827405.1 Acidimicrobiia bacterium | reverse complement strand
CGGGGCCGAATGGGAGAAGTACAAGAAGAACGGCTGGGTGGGGTCGGCCGACTTCGTCTCGCGGATCATCTCGATGGCGTGGTCGGTCAGGTCGTCGGCGTAGAAGTAGTCGTCGGGGCACCGGTCCACGTGGCGCACGTGGTTGTCCACGTAGATCTCGTCGGGCTGAAACGAGCTGAGCACGTTCGACATGCTGCCGTACCAGCGGTCGAACCCCCGCTGGAGCGGCCATCCGTGCCGGGGGCCGATAGCCGAATGGTCGGTCTCCTTCACGAGATGCCACTTGCCCACCATCAGCGTCGTGTAGTAGCGGTCCCTCAAGACCTCCGCAATCGTCATCACCTCCGCCGACAGCTCCATGGAGTAGCCAGGGAACCCCGGGTCGTTGAGCACGAACCCAACCCCGGCGGCATGGGCATTCACCCCAGTGAGGAGCGACGCCCGACTCGGCGAGCACACCGGATTGACGTGGAAATTCGTATAGCGCAGGCCGCTGTCGGCCAGGCGGTCGATGTTGGGCGTCTCGATCTCGCCCCCAAAGCACCCCGGATCAGACCATCCCATATCGTCCGCCAACACGAAAACGATGTTTGGCGACCCCGCAGGCGCACGGTTCGCAGTCGGCCACCATGGCGTGGAGTGCGCAAACGTCATCGCAGTCTCGCCCTCGAAAGCAGGAGTCGGACCCTGAGTCATTCAAGCAACATAGTTGCGAGTCTCACCCCTGGGCTCGGTGCTGAGCCCAGCAGCTCTGGCGATGCCAAGGCCTCCCGAGCCCCACCGCTTATGACAACAATCGCCGAGGTGGAGGGTTCCGGCGGCGGTGTGTGGGTAGCCTCGTCAGCGTGGACGTGACCGACGATGAGCAAAGACGCGTACCGTGTCAATCGCTGAATCCGAGTTGACGGCGGCCCGAAATTCATGGGGGGTCGGTCTGGTCTCGATCGCTCAGGCCTACGAAACAGGCGGGATAGATGGTGCCCGTGAGGTGGCCTCTCGCGTCCTGGATGAGGTCTACGGGTACGACATGGGGCCGGTGCTGTTCAAGCCGACCATGGCGAGCGGCGAGCAAACGTTCCGGCCCACCAAACGGGGAGCGCTGTCCTACTTTGTCGGCCACGACCCGGAGTTTCCTCTCGACCGCGGGTTCGGACTCAATGGATGGCGAGACGTCAAGTCAGAAACCGCGGCAAGCTTCGCCGACGGCCACGTAGCCATGTGGATGGGGCGGGTAACGATGACCGATAAGGACGGTCTCATCACCAAGGTCGACAAGAGCTTCGGCTACAAGAGGGATGGCGACGGCGTGCTGCGCATCGTGCTCCATCACTCGTCGCTGCCGTACCAGCCGTGAGGCCTAGACCCCGCGATTCAGAGGCTCTCTGGGTTATCGGTTGGTGGGAAGACGAAGCCCTTGTAGCCGTTGGCAGCGATCTC
Source organism: Acidimicrobiia bacterium (assembly GCA_022827405.1). GTDB lineage: Bacteria > Actinomycetota > Acidimicrobiia > Acidimicrobiales > Bin134 > Poriferisocius. The sequence goes on along the minus strand of JAJDTA010000076.1, from coordinate 18,484 downwards.
TTCGCAGATTTCCCGGTAGGTGTGGGTGCCGCCTAGGTAGAAGGTGACTCCCCGGGGCTTGCCCTCGATGTTGGCCCCGGTCCACCAGGAGTCGGTCTTGCCCACGATGGACTGGGCGGCGATCTCGTGGACTTGCCGGGTCCATTCGGATTCGGCCTCGGGGTCGGCGTCGATGCGGTCGAGGTCGTGGTTGAGCATGTGGGCGAGGCAGTCGGCGATCCAGTCGACGTGTTGTTCGATGGAGAAGATCACGTTGCTGAACACCGCGGGGCTGCCGGGGCCGGTGATCATGAACAGGTTGGGGAATCCCGCCGCCACTAGGCCGAGATAGGCCCCGGCCCCATCAGCCCACTTGGCCCGGAGCGGCAATCCGCCGACCCCCTGGATGTCCATGGCCAGTAGGGCACCGGTCATCCCGTCGAATCCGGTGGCATAGACGATCAGATCGAGGTCGTAGGAGCCCTCGGCAGTGCGCAGTCCCTGGGGGGTGATCTCCTCAATTGGGGCGGTCGCCACATCCACCAATGTCACGTTGGGTCGGTTGTAGGTCTCGAAGTAGTCGATTTCGACGATCAACCGCCGGGCGCCGAGGGGGTGATCGATCTCCAAGAGGGCGTCGGCTACCTCGGGTTTGTCGATCTTGTCCTTGATCTTGTCGCGCACGAACTGAGACGTGAGCCGATTCGACTCGGCGTTGGTCATCACGTCGTCGAAGGTCCGGGCGAAGCCCGGCCCTCCGAGCGCCCACGAATCCTCCAGCACCCTGGTACGGGTCGCCTCGTCCACTTCCAGGGCCGACGAGACCTCGGGAGGACGACGCCCCATCCCCACCGGACTCGCCTTCTTGAGCTCCCACCGCTCGCGGTAGTTGTGCTTCAGCTCCTCAAGAGTGGCGTCGTCGATTGGCCGATTGCGGGCTGGGACGGCGAACTGCGGGGTGCGCTGGAAGACGAACAGGTGCTCGGCCTGTTTTGCCAGCTGCGGGATGGTCTGCACCCCGGTCGAACCGGTGCCGACCACGCCGACCCGCAGGCCGGAAACGTCGATGCCGCCCTTCGGCCAGCGGCCGGTGTGAATCTGCTGTCCCTCGAACGTCTCGGCCCCCTCGAATTGTGGGGTGTTCACCTCCGATAGGCAGCCCGCGGCCGAGATGAGAAACCGGGCTGAAACCGTGGCCCCTGCTGAGGTGTTGATCAGCCACAGATTTTGGTCCTCCTCGAAGCGGGCCTGATCCACCCGGGTGTCGAACTCGATGTCTCGGCGCAGGTCGAAGCGGTCGGCGACGTGGTTGAAGTACCGTTCCAGTTCCGGCTGGGTGGGGAACCGCTCGGTCCACTCCCACTCCTCTTCGAGTTCCTCAGAGAAGGTGTAGCAGTAGTCCCAGCTCTCCACGTCGCACCGGGCACCGGGGTAGCGGTTCCAGAACCAGGTACCGCCGACTCCGTCCCCCTTCTCAAAGACCTTGGCCGACAAGCCGAGCCCGCGGACCCGATGAAGGGCGTAGAGCCCGGCCGCGCCGGCCCCGATGATGACGACGTCGAAATCCTGCTGGGTCGTTGGATTTTCGATGAAACAAGCATCGCGGATGCCTGTCATCCAGCGGAAGTAGTATCCGGGCGATGAGTGACGCACTTGGGCCCGTGGATCCTTCAGTAGAGGTCTGGCGGGCGTACTGCCAGGCCATGGCCGATGCCGGGGAGTTGGTGCTGGCCGCGGGGACGCCGGATGATCCCGATCTGCGGGCTGAGGGAATCCGCGCTCTGAGCCGCTACGCGACCTTTGCGCTGGAGAATTTCGTGGAGCGGGCCGATCCGGAGCGACCAGACTTCGTGGAGTACCAGACCACCATCCGAAAATACATGGGAGACAACCCCGACCAGACCTATTTCTCCTCCGTTATCCGGGGCGACCGGTCGTACCGGATCAAAGCCACGATGGCTGGGGCGGTGGCGATAGAGGTAGGGGTGTACGCCGGGGACTACCGGAGCGACGGCGGCCGCCGGCTGGTCGACGCGGTGGAAGACACCACGCTGCGGGTGGACCCCGACGGCACCTATGAGCTGCTGCTCACGCCCGACCCCCAACCCGACAATCCCAATCAGCTGCGCCTAGAGCCCGACGCCAGCTCCGTCATCCTTCGCACCTATTTCACCGATCGGGACGTGAGGTTGGCCCATCCCCGGCCCTCCATCGAGGCCATCCCGTCGGCAGGGCCTGCCCCCGCGCTCACTCTTGATCAGCTGCGCCGGGCACTGGAGCAGGCCGTGCTCTTTACCACCGGTTCGTTCGGCTGGTGGGTGCATCAGAGGAAGCCGCCGCCGATCGAAGAGCTCGTCAACACCATTCAACCGATGCCCGACGATGGCGACTTGCTCACCCCTGACAACGTGCGTTACCTCTTCGGCGACTGGGAACTCGGCCCCGACGAGGCGCTGGTTGTGGATTTCGACCCGTCGGGCGGGGCCGACTATTGGGGATGGGTGCTGCTCACCTACTGGGGCGAGACGGTGGACTGGCGAACCCGAACCGCGGTCATCAACGGCGACACCGCGGTACGCCGCGACGACGGCACCGTGCGGCTGGTGGTGGCCCACGACGACCCCGGTCTGCCCAACTGGCTGGACACCGCCGGCCACCCCACGGGATCGCTGAGCCTCCGCTGGTTCCGCTCCACCGCACCCCTCCCTGAGGCTGCAACCCGAGTGGTCCCCTTCGACCAGCTGTACGGTCTCCAATAGCCGGTCTGGGCGGCCATTGGGATGGGCGGCCCCAAATCCGCTGCGGGACTGGCGGGAGTAGTGTGGGGGCGTTGTCAATCGGGAAGGGGAGAGCCATGAACGACGACGCTTCTACCACCGAATCTGGCCAATCGATGTCAGAGGAGGCCGGTGCCGAGGAGCCCGAACAACCGATTGCCGACAGCGCTCATGCGGCTGCCGATGAAGGTGGTGACGATGAGGGCGGCAATGGGATGTTGGGTCCCATCGAACTTCCCTCGACGAGCCGCTTGCTTGTCGGACTCGGCGGGGCGGTCATGGCCCTGTCCGCGCTGTTCAGCTGGGTGAAATGGGGATCTGACAGTTTCCCAAACATTGCCGGTGTCGGACTTTCGACCATCGGCGTGGGTTTGGCGGTCTTCCTCGTGGGCTTATCGCTTCTGCTTCGGCCCAAGTCGATGGGTGTCACCATGGGCATGGCCTTGGGGGCTTTCGCCATCACCTTGATATTCATCGTTCTGAACGACAGCGGCGAGCTCGGAATTGGTGCTTGGCTTGGCTTGGCCGGTACGGCAGTTGCCGTGCTGGGAACGTTGCAGCAGGTATTCGAATCCAATGATCGGCCAACTCTCGATCTGAATCACATGCCAGCGGCGCTGGGCGCAGCATTGGCAGTTGTCGCCTCGTTCTGGCTTGACTGGGTGCTGGATTCCTCCCGATTTATTGGCGGCGGTAGTGACTGGTCCCTAGGGCCTCTCAGTGGCATTGACCTGGATGTGCTGTTCGGCTTTCCCATCCTCATTCTGGCGGGAATAGCCCTGGTGCTTGTCGTCGAGCTCATCTCTGTTCCCAGCATGGCGTTGGAGGGCAGGCGTCAGGCCCTTCTGTTGACTTGCCGCACAGCTGGGGTCACCATCACCGTGATTGCTGGGTCAAATGTCTTGGGCATGATGATGCTCGGGTTATTTACGTTCGGTTCCGGGCCTTTGGTGGCGCTGGTGGGCGGAGTCATGATCACTCGCTCGATCAAAGAGGCGTGATCGCGCCTAACCGGTAGCAACCAGGTCCAAGTAGCCGGGTACACTGGCTGCTGCCCGCGCTTGTAGCTCAGTTGGATTAGAGCGTCTGACTACGGATCAGAAGGCCGGGGGTTCGAGTCCCTCCAAGCGCGCCACGCTTCTCAAGTGACGCTGATGGCCCGGGTGGGGCACCGCATTTCCGCCTCTCGCACCGCGGCTTCATGCTCGGCGGGCACTTCTTCGACCGCGGCCCGGGCGTAGCCCGCGTCCTCCAGCACGAACACCTCGGGGCAGAGCACCGTGCACACACCGTGGCCGCCGCACACCTCGTCGTCCACCGCCACCCTCATCGCTAGTCGCCGTCAATCGGGGTGAATTCGAGGCCGAGGAATGCCAGCCCCCGCAAGATGTGGGTGGGCACGTAGACGAAGCGCCGCTCTCCGGGCGGGCCGTGGACCGCCTCTGAGACTCGAATGTCGGCCATGCGGTCGAGGATGCGGCTGAGGCTTACCCGGGCCTCGGCCCGGGCCAGGGGAGCACCGGGGCAGGTGTGGATGCCCCGGCCGAAGGCCAGGTGCGAGCGGGCGTTGTCCCGCTCGATGTCGAGGGTGTGGGGGTCGGGGAACTGTTCGGGGTCGCGGTTGGCCGCCCCGTTGAGCAGCATGACCGTGGTGCCGGCAGCCAGATCGACTCCGCCGACGGTCACCGGCCGTTGCGCTAGACGGAAGTCGCCCTTGATCGGGCTTTCGATGCGCAGCGCCTCCTCCACGAAGTTGCCGATCAGCGAGCGGTCGTCGCGGATTCGGCTCTGGAGCTCGGGATCCTCGGCCAAGAAGAACAGCATGGTGCTGAGCAGGCGCACGGTGGTCTCGGTGCCGGCCGCGAACAGGTTGGCGGCGATGCGCACCGCGTCGAGCACCTCGGGGGTGGAGCCGTCGGGGAAGGTGGCGCTGGCCAGGCCGGTGAGCACGTCGTCGCGGGGGTTGGCCCGGCGGTCCTCGATGTAGGCGCTGAACTGGCTGTAGAGGAACTCGAGGGGGTTGTGGGCCATGGCGTGCTCGTCGGTTGAGCCGATGCCGTGGTCGTCGGGGCGGTGCAGGAGCTGCTGGGTGAAGTTGTCCCGGTCGTCGTCGGGCACCCCCAGCAGATCGGCCACCACTAAAAGGGCGAAGGGCTGGGCGAAATCGCGGATGAACTCGCACTGGCCCTGCTCGATGAAGGTGTCGAGCTGGCGGTCGGCGAGGCGCCACATGAACTCCTCGTTCTCGCTCAGGCGCTTGGGGGTGATGAGCCGCATGAGCAGCGACCGGTGGGCGGTGTGGACCGGCGGGTCCATGGTGGGGAGCTGATCCGACATGGGCAGCTTGTGGCGGTGCTCGGCGATGAGTCCGGTGATGTCGTCGCCCTCCAGCGGTACCGGAAAACCGGGGAAGGGTCCCGAAACCGTGTTGCAGGCCGAGAAGCCGTCGTTGTCGTTGTAGACCTCGATGGCCTCGCGGTAGCCGGTGATCATCATCACGTCATGGTGGGGTTCGGGATGCACCGGGCACTGGGACCGCAGGTGGTCGAAGTACCCGTAGGGGTCGACCACCAGTTCGGGGTCGGTGAAGAAGTTCTGGCTGTCCAAGTCAGTCATGGCTCGTCTCCTGTTGGGAATCGAGTCTGTCATGGGGAGCGGCCGCGCCGCTGCGGGCGATCGCCCGCTCGTCGGTGCCCAGGTAGCTGGCGATCACCAGCGGGTCGTTGCGGACTTCGTCGGGGGTGCCCTCGGCGATGATGGCCCCGGCTTCCAGGCAGTACACCCGGTCGCTGATGCCCATGATGAACGGCATGTCGTGCTCGATCACCAACAGCGACGCACCCAGCTCCTCGCGGATGCGCAGCACCAGCGGGGCGAAGGCCTCAGTCTCCCGCTGGGCCACCCCGGCGGTGGGCTCGTCAAGGCACAGCACCCGGGCCTCCAACGCGATAAGGCACGACAACTCCACGATGCGGCGGGTGCCGGTGGACAGCTCGCTGATGAACGATCCGGCATAGCGGCCCAACCCGAAAAAACTGATGAGCTCGTCGCCCTCGGCCTGTCGGGTTCGCTCCCGGCGCCGGGCGCTGGGCAGCCCCAACAGCGTGGGGATGACCTGGGAGCGGCCTCGGGCCTCCAGCGCCACCTGGATCGTCTCCCGCACGGTGAGGTCGGGGAACAGATCGGCCTGCTGGAAGGTGCGGCCCAGTCCCAGGCTGGCTCGTTGGCTGGGGGAGGAACGCGTCACGTTGGAGCCGAAAATCTCGACCTGGCCTGAGGACGAAACGAACCCGCCGACCGCATTCATAAGGGTTGTCTTGCCCGCTCCGTTGGTGCCGATGAGCCCGACCACCTCGCCCGGCTGCACGTTGATATCGACATTTTCCACCGCGTGAACCCCACCGAATTGCACCGACACCCCGGTTGCGGCCAGGGCAGGCACCCCGGCCGGAGTCATACGATCGGCCACCGCAGCCGAGACAGCTCGGGCGGGGATGGGAGCGGGCTCCCGCTCTACGGTGGTATCGGGGATCCGCTTGGCCGCGGCGGCGAAGATGGCGTCGCGCAGCGAATAGGCCACCTGAATGAGACCTCCGGGCAGATACATGAGCAGGATAAGGACGCCGGCGCCCGAAGTGAGCAGGCGCACCTGTTCGGACTCGGCGAAGAACGACGGGATGCCCACCACCCACAGCGCGCCCAGGATCACCCCCCAGATCGAAGACAGACCGCCGATGACGGCGATAGCCACCACCCGCAGCGATTCGTCGGGTGAGAACGCGGTGGGTCCGAACTGCACCCGCAGCCCAGCGATGAGGCCTCCGGCCAATCCGGCCAGCGCGCCGGAGATCGCAAACGCCACCATCTTCATGCGGGTGGGCGACACGGTGAATGCCGCCGCGCTCTGCTCGTTGTCGCGCACCGCGATGAGCGACCGGCCCACCCCGCTGCGGCGGATGCGGCTCACCAGAATGGCGCACAAACACAGAACCGCCAGGCACACGTAGTAGTAGGTGCGCTGTGATTTGAGGTCGAAGGTGTCGCCCCACCGGGCCCGGGGCAGGCGCACCACCAAGTCGCCCCCGGTGAGCACGTCGCGCTCGAACAGCCAGTTTTGGGCCATCACGGCAAAAGCCAGCGTGATGACGGCCAGGAACAGCCCTCGGACGCGCAGCGCGGGCAATCCCACCACCACCGCGGTCACCAGGCAGGCGAAAGCGGCCAAAAACACCGCCCCCTCAAACGGGATCACCGGCAGTTCGAACTCGCTATCGCCGATGGAGAAGTTCACGCCCCGCACCATGGCGGTGGTGAGCATGGCCCCGAGCCCGGCGAAGGCGAACTGCCCCAGCGAGAGTTGGCCGGCCCAGCCGGTGAGCAGGGTTAGAGACATGCCCACGATGGCCAACAACAACATGAGGGAGTAGAGGAAGTGCCGAGACGGCCGGGTCACGATCAGCGGGAGAACGATGGCCGCCGCCAGCGCAACGGTGATGGTGATCTGGGGCAGATAGCGCACCCACCAGAGCTGTTGGAGCTGGCGGGGCACCGGTCGCACTCGGGGGGCGAACGACATCGACTGCGCTCGTTCGCTGCCCCGCTGGCGCCGGTGGTAGGTGAGCACCGAGATCAGCATGGCAACGAACAGCCCGGCGTCGATCAGCCCGGGTTCCTCGAAGTAGTTGAACAGCGTCAACACTTCGATGGTTCCGATCGCCGTCCCGGCCAGAAGTGCCACCGGCAGAGAGTGCATCTTGGCGATCAGAGCCGCAGCCAGCGACCGCAGCAACAGGCCCGGCCCCAGTGTGGCCGCCTCAATCACGGTGCCTTGGCCCTCCAGCGGGGCAACCAGTACTGCGGTGATGGCCGACAACAACCCGGCAATGGTCCACACCGCGGTGGACATTGCCTTGGTGCTGATGGCCGACAGCCGAGCTGCGTCAGGGTTCTCGGCCGACGCCCGGATGGCTGTGCCGTACTTGGTTCGCTCCAAGAACAGGGCCAGCACGGCAACGAGCACCGGCACCACGATCAAGACCAATAGCTGCGCGCTGCGAATCCTGATGTCGAACAGCTCCCAGCGGCCGTCGAACGGGGTGGGGAAGCTGGCGATGGCGGTGTAGTTGGGTAGCCAGAACCCGGCCAAGAACACCACTTGGGCCGCGCCCATGGTGGCTACGAACAAGATCACCCTGGGGGCATTGGCCAGGCGCCGTACCACGGTGAGCTCGATGATCCCGCCGAAGGCGGCACCCGCGGCCAGCCCGGCAATGAGCGCAATCGGATACGGCACCCCGTACTTGGCCACCAGAAGGCCCAACAGCGCACCGCCGAACGCGCCAACTTCCGCGTGGGCGATGTTGACCACCCGCGAAGACCGGAAGATCAGCACCAGGCCAACCGCCATCACCCCGTACGTGATGCCCTTGACCACTCCATTGAAAACAAGCTGACGAGTGACGGTGAACCCCAGCACAGTGTCAACGGTTCCGAGTGCCGCATTCACGGTGCCCAACACACCGTTTACGGTGCCCAACACCGCGTTGATGGTGGCCAGCACGCTCAGCCGCCCGATCCCGACTGTCCCAAGAAGACGGCTCGGGCCAAGTCGTCGCGCTCAGCCAGTTCTTGGGCTGGCCCCTCAAAGCGGATTTGCCCCTTCTCCAAGAAGATGGCCCGATCGGCCACGGCTAGGGCCACGTTCAGCGATTGCTCCACGATGATCATGGTCTGCCCGTCGTCGCGGAGCCGCTCCACCACTTCCAACAGCGACTGCACGGTGACGGGGGCTAGGCCCAACGAGAGCTCGTCGATCATCAAGATCTCCGGGTCGTGCATCAGCGCCATGGCCAGCGACAGCATCTGCTGTTGCCCGCCCGAGAAATCGCCGGCCACTGCCGTGCGGCGCTCGGCCACAACCGGAAACAGGTCGTAGGCCCGCTCCAAGCGTGGCTCGAGTTCGGCGGGGCCGTAGCGGAACCCGGCCATGCGCAGGTTCTCCTCCACCGACAAGCCGGGGAAGATGGCCTTGCCCCCGGCCAACTGCACGATTCCGACCTTGGCCCGCATCCCGGGGTCGGCGTAGGTGATGGTGCGCCCGTGGAGCCGCACCACGCCCCGCTGGGGCACTCCTAGACCGCTGATCACCCGCAGCACCGTGGATTTTCCCGCCCCGTTGGTGCCCAGCAGGGCCAGCGACTCCCCCCGGCGCACTTCGAAGCCGATGTCAAACAGCACCTGCACCTTGCCGTAGGAGAAGTCAAGGTTGCGCACCTGAAGCACGGGGATGTCGGCCGCGTCGGCGGCCTTCAGGCGCTCAGCCTCGTCTTGCTCTTCTTGGAGTTCTTCGATGATCAAGGCGATGTCACCTTCGATGAACCGGGATCCGTAGGCCATGAGGGATCCCCCCACCAGGGTGGCGGGCAAGATCACGATGGTGAGCGCGGTCTGCTCGCCATGGACATCGCTGAGCATGCCGGTGATCACCGCGCCCAGAAACGCACCGAACAAGAACATGTAGATGCCCACTAGCGCGGTGCCCCGGGACCTGAGCCGGTAGGGGATGACCGAGCCGGTCACTCCGGGCAGGATGGCGAAGGCGGCCCGGGCAAAAGCGTTGGAGACGCCCAGGAATATCCCGAGCAGCAAGACCGTGGGCATCCATATCCCCACCACTTGGATGCTGCCGAAAGTCACCACGAGAACGCCGATGAAGACCATGGCCCGCGAGGGGTGCTCTTTGAACAGGGCGTCGGCCCTCTTGCCTGACACCGCGGCGCCCACGAAGCCGGGCAACACGGTCAGCGAGCCGAATATGCCCCGCTCGAACGCGGACAATTCGAAGTGCTCCTCCAGATGGAGGTTGATGAAGATGATGGTGGTGAATATGGCGAAGCCGATGGCCGCCATGCCGGTGAGGTAGTAGTAGAACGACTTGATCTTCTTGAGCCGTTCGAACGCCACCGACAGCGAAATGGGAAGTTCGTCTTCGGACTCTTCCAATTCCACGCCGAGCACAGCCTGCATCTCGTGGCGTCCTCGCCGGGGCTCCCGCACAAAGAAGGCGCCGATGGCCAAGGGAACGCCCATAACCCCCATGGTGAGGAACACCCATCGCCAGCCCTCGTCGCCGGTGGCGATGAGCACCACCAAACCTGCCACCAGGGGCCCGCAAACCTGGCCAGCCATCTGGAACCAGCCGTTCAGAGCGAAGATCTTGGCCCGGGCCCCGATCGGGTAGCCATCCATCAGCATGGGCGAGGCCACCGGAATGTAATACGACTGGCCGAGCCCGGCGCCCATACGGGCCATGAACAGCAAGAACGCATTGGAAATGGTACTGGTGATCATCACCACCACCGACCACAGCGACATGGCCGCTCCCACTACCAGCTTGCGGGGCATGCGGTCGGCCAACGAGCTCAGCGGGATGGAGCCCAGCAGAAACAAGATGCCGAAGGCGCCCCCGATGGCGCCAATGGTGCCGTCGGAAACGTCGAGCGACTTCTGGATGTCGGGGGCGATCACTGCGAACGCCGATGTCTCCAGCGTCTCCACGAAGCCGAGCAGGCCGATGAAACCAATCAGCCCCTTGCCACCTCGGCGCAGGCCCTGGCGCAGGGTGAGCTGTTCAGCGTCGAAGCTGCCCTCAGGACCGCGCTGGGCGGCCTCCGCGGCGGCGATCTCCTGTTGGCGGCGCTCCTCTTCGTCGAAGACCCTGGCGACCAGGTCCGCTGGGGTCTCCGTCCTCGCGCCCTCGGAATCAGTCATCCCGTTAGATGGCCCCAAGCGCCGCTTTTCTGATCGGTTTCCTCTATTGGTCGAGCATCATCCGAGCGCCGTCGATCTCCACCCAGCAGGCGCAGTCGGCTCGGTACTCCTTGACGGTCACTACGTCGGGAGCGTCATGCTTGGTGGTGCTCCACGAGCCGGTAACGTCACCGAGCCGGTAGTCGGTGAGCGTCTCGAAGCCCTGAATGAGCGTGGTCTGGTTCACGGTGCCGTAGGTCTCTTGCGACCAGTTGGCCGCTGCCTCCAGGTTCTTGATGAACAAGCAGGTGCTGCCCACCGCGCTCCAGGCGTCCTTGTTCTCGACGGTGTCGTAGGAAATGCCGGTGACCTCGGTGAACTCGGCATTGCACTCGATGGTGTGCTCATCGGGGCTCAGCCGGTCGAGACCATACGTAAAGCCGTAAAGGCCGTAGAAGAGGGTGGGATCGGCCGACCGGCCATACACCGCCTGGGCCACCGAGTCGTACGACAGGTTCTCAATGTCGCTGACCAGCCACTGCGGAGTCCAGTCATCCTGAGCGCCCAAGAACACTGCTATCCCAAACGGCGAAGGCGGCAAGATGTTAAACACAGTGTCCACGCCAGCGGCCTGCATGCGCTCCAAGCCGATGTCGACCTGAGAACAAGAAGTACCTTCGCAGGGCAGGGCCACCTCGTCGGCCAGTTCGTAGCCCAGGTCGGCTAGCGCCTCCTTGAGCACACCAGCGGCCACCTCGTGCTCCCCGATGTCGCCCCGCATTAGCCCGAGGGTGCGGCCCTCTAGCAGGCCCTGGGCATCGGCCAAGGTTGGCCAGGCCCCCACAAGGCGTTCGGTGGTCATGGACTGGGAGAACAGCCGCCCATTGGAGCGGTTGTAGATCTCCTGGGGCAGGATGCCCGACAGCATGTAGGCGATCCGCTCATGGCCTTCGGTGGCGCATAGCACGGTCTCGGCGGTTACGCCGCCCACGAAGTGGACGATGGCCACTTGGTCGTCCTCGGTGGCGGCGATGCAGGCGGCCTGTTGGTCGGTGGCCGACGCCCCCGGCGGATACTGGTGGAACACAATCTCAATGTTGCGTCCGCCGGCGCCTCCCCGGGCGTTGACCTGATCGGCAAAGACCACGTAGTTGCGGGGGATGTCGCCGGTGTCAGGGAGGATGCCCGCGTCTTCGAGGGATTTGCTGTCGCTGCGCAAGATGGCCACCTTGATGGTGTCATCGGTGATGCCCACCGTGGAACCTTCAGGCACCGGGATCGGCGTGGGCTCGGGAGTCGGCTCGGGCTCGGGCTCATCGGCGGGCTCATCGGCCGGTTCGGGTTCTGGTTCGTCGGCCGGTTCCTCAGCGGGCTCGGGTTCCGGAGCCGGTTCGTCGGCCGGCTCTTCTGCCGGTGCGGGGGCGGTGGTGGGTGCCGGCTCCGCAGCTGGGGCATCGTCAGCATCCTCCGAACTGCTGCACGACGCTGCGACCAGCGCAAATACCGCAACAAATGCGAAAATGACAGTACGCCACTTGGTGTGACTCATCGGATTCCCCCTCCGGGCTCGCCGACAGACGATTCTCGGGGCGACGCTAACAGACGTGGAGCACCGTTGCCAGAAAACGGATATGAGGTTTCCACAGCTATGACCAGCACCTCTTTCGACGGTGGCCGAGCGACCGCTGAGCAGGCTAGCGGCCGGCAGCGGGCCGGAAGGCGGCTACTACCTCCGCCAGATAATCGTGGGCTTCAGATGCGTCGGAGGGGATGGGGAGGTGGGCTCGGAAGTCGGTGACACCAGCTTCGACCATTGCTGGAACACTGTCCATGGTGGCGGCGAGGTCCACGCCGTCGTCGGTGCGCACGATCGGCAGGGTGCCGACCACGCCGAGGTCCGATGGGTCGCGGTCATAGCTGGTCACTGCCTCGCGCATCTGGCCGATGTGGGCAGCCATGTCGCCGGCCATGGCGTCGCCCCAGGGGATCCATCCCGAGCCGAATCGGGCTAGGCGGCGCATGGCCCGGGGGTTGACTGTGCCGCTCACCCAGATGGGCACCCCGCCGGGCTGCACCGGCTGGGGCTGCATGTAGATGCGGGAGAACTCCAGTTGATCGTCGCTGAAGTCGGCCGGACAGGAACTCCACAGGGCTTGGCACACCGCCAGGGTGTGGTCGAGCTGGCGACCCCGGTCGGCGAAGTCCAGCCCGGCGGCCTCGTACTCCTCGGCCTGCCACCCAACGCCCACGCCGAGGTCCACCCGGCCGCCGGTGAGCACGTCGAGGGTGGCCAGCGACTTGGCCAGAATCACCGGGCGACGCAGCGCGGCCAACAAGATGTTGTTGCCCAGCCGCAGGTTGCTGGTGATGGCGCCCAGCGCGGTCAGCACGGTGGTGGGCTCCAGCCAGTGGCCGTCGGGTCCGGTGGGCTGGCGGCCGCCGGCCATTCCTCCTAGTTCGGCTTGGCCGTAGGCCTCCAGATTCTCGCCGAACACCACGTGATCGCTCACCACCACCTTGTCCACCCCGGCGGCGTCGGCTGCCTTGGCCAGATCCAGTACCGGCTGCCAGCCCCCTGGACCCGGGTCGGCGGCGGCGAAGGTGCGGAGGTTGATGGAGATCAGCGGTGTCATGGGGCCTTGCTTAGCCGATCAGACACGCTGATGACTCAGAGACCGAAGAGTTGGTTGCAATTGTCGGCTGACACGGCCGACAAGGTCGGTGGATGAGGCTGGCCGGGCGCAAGGTCATGGCACCGGGTTCATCACTCCAAGTCGATTGCCACGATCTCGCCGCCGGGGCGGGCTTGGACTTTGGCCGGGTCGATGCTTGGTGCAGTGCACACAAACAGACGGGTGCCAGCATCGTCCAGCGCACAGGCGGTCGGGCGGCAGCCGGGGTACTCAATAACGTGGTCCACGGCACCGCCCTCCCGTAGCAATAGCACCCGGCGGCCAATGGGATCGGCGGTCCACACCCGGCCGTTGGGATCGAGGCAGATTCCGTCGGGTGACCCGGCCTCCAGCTCGGCAAACACCTGCCGGTCGCCCAAAGACCCGAAGTCACCCACTGCGAATGAACTAAGCCGTCGACCCCATGTCTCGGCCACGACCAGCCGTCGCTCAGGGGTGATGACCATGCCGTTGGCGAAGCGCAGCCCGTCGGCGGCCACTGCAACATCGCCGTCGGGGCTCACCCGCAGGATCTGGGCGGGTTGCTCCGGAGCTCGAGCCTCCAGGTCGAACCCGTCGTTGCCGATATAGGCGGTGCCGTCGTCATCCACCACCATGTCGTTGATCTTGGAGTCCGAAACCGGGTTGAGGTCGGCGACGACGGTCCCGTCGGCTTGGCGCAGCGTGCGATCGGTAGTGGACACCACCAGCAGTTCGCCGTCGGGGGTCCAGCCCAGCCCTGACGGGCGTCCGGGCACCTGGGCCTGTTCGGTGAGATCGCCGGATTCAGGATCCCAGGAATAGACCAGGCCGCCGAAGACATCGGAAAACCACAATCGGCCGTCCCGCCAGCGGGGCGCCTCGGGGAAAAAGAACCCGGAAGCGACCGTCACTGGCGGGATTCGGCCTAAGTGGCTATTGGACTAGGAAGTCGAGTTGAAAACCTTGCCCTTGTAGGACGCGTGGCTCAACGTGATGATCCAGATTGCCAAGGTGAGAGAGGTGATGACGCTGATCGCGTTCCAGAAGTCGTTGGACTCCAATGCCGCCCCCGTGAGGAGGAGCACTGCGGTTACCAGCATGAACAGCGAGGCGATGCCCTGTATGGTCCGGTGAATCCCTCCCGGGAGCAGGCGTGTGCCGCCCAGGCCGGCAATTCCGATTGATGCGTAGAGCACTGGCCAAAGCATCAAGACGATTCCGAGCTTGGCCGACTGCATAGCCACTGCTATATCCATGCTGTTGCTGCCGAGGCCGTCGTCCAGCACCCTTACCGTCATATGGTCAAGCCCGTCGATCAGGCCAAGGACGAAGACGGAGAGCATCCCCAGCAGCGTCCCGCCGCGAACCATGTCTCCCACTAGGCCTGTGTCGGTCACAAAGTGCCGAATGCTGTTGAGCCCGGTGAGGACGAACATCAGACCGAAGGCGTACAAGGCCGCTGAAGTATGGGTGAGTACCTCGTTGTCAGCCATCGCTTGCACAATTCCGTCGACGTCGTACCAGTCCACACTGTCAACCACAATCCCCGGCTTCATCCCCCTGCCGACGGCGGATACCACCCCTCCGAACAAGATGTACAAGCCTCCGCGCTGGATGGCATTCAATGACGACAACATGTCATACCCCCGGTCTCACTCCTGTCCGGCTCATAAGAGCCGGATTCCGCTTCATATTGCCTGGTTTGAAACTACATCTGATTCCTTTAGGGGGCAAGGATGCTGATTGTGGAAATCTTCGCTGGCGTCTGGCCTTTCCCTAGGGCAAATGCAACGGACAAACTCGTGGTGTGATGCCCACCTTGGACGAGTTCGCCGCCGAAGCTCGGGCGTTCTTGGACGCCAATGCCGAACGGGCTGTGCAGGACGAGTTCACCTGGGGAATCGGCTCCGACGAAATCACTGTGTACGTCGAGAAGAGCCCGGCTGAGGAGGAAGCGGCGGTCAGGGCCGCCCAGCAATGGCGGGCCAAGATGTGGGAGGCGGGGTTCGGGTGGATAGCCGGCCCCACCGAGTACGGCGGACGGGGCCTCGACCCGGAATACGAGCGGGTCTACCTAGATCTGGAGGCCGGCTATCGGGTGCCGTCGCAGACGATGTTCGGCAGTTCGTTGGGAGTGGTGGCCCCCACGATCTTGGCCCACGGCTCCGATTGGCTGAAGGAGCGGTATCTGGCCCGGTTGTTCCGAGGGGAGATTCTGGCCTGCCAGTTACTGAGCGAGCCGGGGGCCGGGTCTGACTTGGCCTCCCTCAGCACCCGGGCCACCGCCGACGGCGACGAATGGGTGATCAACGGACAAAAGGTGTGGAGTTCACGGGCCCACTTCTCCGACATAGGCCTGCTCTTGGCCCGCACCGACACCGACGCGCCCAAGCACAAGGGCATCACTGCCTTCATCTACCCACTCGACACCCCGGGCACCGACGTTCGCCCTCTACGGCAGATGACCGGCGGGGCGGAGTTCAACGAGGTCTTTTTCGACGATGCCCGCATCGGCGACCGCCAACGAGTGGGCGATGTCAACGCCGGCTGGTCGGTGTTTCGCATCTCATTGCAATCCGAGCGGGCCTCAATCGGATCGAGGGGGGCGGGATACGGCGGCAGCGGGCTGGTGGGGTTGGCTGCTCCCGAGAAGGTCGTCCAGTTGGCCCAACACTTCGGCTTGTCCGACGACCTGGTGGTGCGCCAAGACTTGGCCCGCCTGTACATCGGGTACCGGCTGGTGGAATGGAACGCCAACCGGCAACCCCCTCTGGCCCCAGCGGCGGCCAAGTACGCCACCGCCCGGCACATGAATTGGGCGTCGTCGATGATCGCCCGACTGCTCGGTCCCCGCATCTGCGCCGACACGGGAGAATGGGGTACCTACGCGTGGAAGCAGTTGCTGCTGGGAGCCTGCGCTATTCGCATCGGCGGCGGCACTGATGAGGTGATGAAGAATGCTGTTGGAGAAGGGGTTTTGGGCTTGCCGAGGGAGCCGCGCTAGGTCTCTTGGGCTTCGAGGGCTTGACGGTCGATTTTGGACATGGGGGTTAGGGGGAAGGCGTTGGTTAGGCGGAGGTGTTCAGGGAGTTTGTAGTCGGGCTATGTGCTGTTGGCCGAAGGTTCGCAGCTCCTCGAGCGTGGGCGGGTCGTTGGGATCGGCTGGGACGACAACCGCTACTCCGACGGCGCCCATCACCTCGTCGGGGCGGGGCACCACGCAAACCGCGGCCACCTTGGGGTGCCAAGCCAGCACTTTCTCGGCCTCGACTGGGAATACCACGTAGCCGCCCCGGTGGAAGCCCTCTCCCCGACGGCCCACCAGGCGCAGGCAGCCGGTGTCGTCGATCCAGCCTTGGTCACCGGTGTGGAGCCAGCCGCCCCGAAGTGCCTCAGCGGTTGCAGCCGGATTGCGCCAATAGCCGGCCATCACGGTAGGGGACTGAAAGCAGACCTCCCCGACTGTTCCCGCTGGAACGGCCTGGCCGCTGTCGGGGTCGCGCACTTCCACCTTGATGCCGGGCCGGGGTCGCCCGACGGTGTAGAGCATCTCCTCCATGGGGGCGTCGATCCAGGTGAAGGTTCCGATGCCGCCGCCCTCGGTGCAGGCGTAGCGCTGGGTCCAATCGGCTCCGAACCGCTGGCGGGCCTCCTCGATCACATCGGGAGGAGACGGCGCCCCGCCGGTGACCACGAGCTTTACCGAGGAGAAGTCGTACTGGTCGAAGTCGGGGTGGCGAAGCATGAGGGCGATCTGGGGGGCCACCCCGCCGACCGCGGGCATCCGGTAGCGGGACACGGCTTCGAGCACCGCCGTGGCGCTCCATTTGTCGATCACGTGGAGCGTGGTGCCTACCGCAAACTGGGCCGGCACTTTGCCCATCACCCCGATGTGGGCCATCTGGGTGTTGGAGGTGATGGGGCCGCCCTCCCCCCAGCCGTTGCCGGTGTCCACGATGGCGATGTCAGCCAGGATCTGGTTGGTAAACGTCGCCCCTTTGGGCACTCCGGTGGTGCCCGAGGTGAACACCACCGCCACCGGCCGGTCGCCGTCGGGGGGCAGCGGTGAGGGGGCTTCGTGGCGCACCCGCAGATCGGCGCACACCGAGCCCGGCCCGTCGGCTAGGGCTACTTCGATCACGTCAATGTCGAGCTTCATGCCATCGGCCATCGCAGCAGTGGCGATGGCCCGGTCGGCTTGGGCCACCTCGTTTACCAGCACGGTCCGTTCGGGGGCAGGCAGGCGGCTGCTCACTCCGGCGGTGATCGCTCCGAGCTTGGCCAGAGCCCCATACAGCACGATGTAGTCCACCGACGACGGCACCAGCAGAGCCACCACTTGGCCGTGGCCAATCCCTCGGCGGGCCAAGCCGACAGCCACCTCGTCGGTCAGGCGGTCGAGCTGGGCGAAGCTGACCGGCCAACCCTCTTCCGCCACCAGGGCGGGACGGTCAGAAAACCGCTTTCCCGATGCCCCGATGGTTGCGGCCCACATCTCCTGAGTGTGCCATTTCGGCATGACTGAGTACCCGCAGTGTGAGAGGAATACGGTTGGCGAGTCCGAATATCAAGGAGCGTGGAAATGGGCGAATTCGTGAGGATTGAGACCGGTGCGGTAGACGGGGTGGCCACCCTGAGGCTGGACCGCCCCAAGGTCAACGCCTTGAATGCGCAGGTAGTGGCCGAGCTGCAACAGGCCGCCGAAGAGCTGGCCGGCCGCACCGATATTCGGGCGGTGGTGATCTGGGGGGGACCAAAGGTGTTCGCCGCCGGAGCCGACATCAACGAGTTCTCAGGGATGGATGCCGCCAGAGGCCGGGACCTGAGCCAGCGGATCAACGATGCCCTTCGGGCACTGGAGCAGCTCCCTCAGATCACCATCTGCGCCATCAACGGCTACGCCCTCGGCGGAGGATGCGAGCTGGCCATGGCCGCGGAGTTCCGCCTGGTGGGAGAGAGCGCGGTGCTGGGCCAGCCGGAAATCCTGCTGGGCCTAATCCCCGGAGGAGGCGGCACCCAGCGCCTGAGCCGCCTAGTGGGCATAACCAAGGCCAAAGAGCTGATCTACAGCGGGCGAAACGTACGAGCCGACGAAGCAGTGGCCATCGGCCTGGCCTCAGCCGTCCATCCCGACGATGAACTCTACGACGAGGCCGTCAAGCTAGCCGCCCGCTACGCCGCTGGCCCCGCGGCAATCACTCTGGCCAAAAAAGCCATCCTCGACGGCTACTTCCTATCCCTAGATAAGGCCCTGGAAGTAGAGGTAGAAGCCTTCGCCGCCTGCTTCGACACCGAAGACGCCCACACCGGCGTAGCCAGCTTCCT
>JAJDTA010000122.1 GCA_022827405.1 Acidimicrobiia bacterium | reverse complement strand
TGGAAGGCAAGGTGGCTCAGCTCTTTGCCGTTGCCGACGAAGTGGGCATCGCCCCCGGTACCAGCGTCGGCGATCTCGGCGCTCCGCTCCCCGCACTAGCCGAATATCCCGTAACCTGGGCCAACCAAGAGCTGATCAGAGACCACAAGCTCGGCTGGCGAGAGCTCATCTCTGAGAAGGTGATCCACTGCGAGCCTCGCACCATCGACGATCTTCGAGACCGGTACAACGAGGCCGGCATCGCCTTCGATCCTCAGACAGTGCGGGTTCCCCCCGAAGTAGAGCAGTGCGTGGCCCCGCTCATCGGCGACTTCTTGGTCGACCTCGACCACCTCGGCTTCGCCTCCAACCTGATCAATGTGGACGGCCAACCTCGCCTGGAGCCGATTACCCAGGTTCAGTTCCGAGGCTTGTCGCTGGCCCACCAGCTGTTCCACACCGTGGCCAGCCCCCCGGTGGCCTATCTGCTGTTGACCATCGGCATGGGGCTGATGCTGTTCGAGTTCTTCACCGCGGGCATCGGGGTGGCCGGCGTTTTGGGGGCGGTGTTGTTCATCTTGGCCGGCTACGGGCTGTCGGTTCTGCCTCACAACACCTGGGCGCTGGCGCTGCTGGCTGCGTCGATGGTGGCGTTCGGCATCGATATCCAAACGTCGGTGCCCCGCTTTTGGACCGGTGCAGGAATGGTCATGTTCGCCGCGGGAACGTGGTGGCTATACGACGGCGTGTCTATGTCGTGGATTCCAATGGTGGTGATGACCGGGTCGGTGGCGGTGGCCATGTTCTCCGGAATGCCGTCGATGGTGCGCACCCGCTTCTCCACTCCCACCATTGGACGGGGCTGGATGGTCGGCGAGTTGGGCGAGGTGGTCGAGGACGTCTCACCCGACGGGGTGGTGCGAATTCGGGGCGCGTTGTGGCGGGCTCGATGCAATAGGGCCACGCCGGTTCCCGAGGGCGACCAGGTCAAAGTGGTTGAAATTGACGGCTTGTGGTTGGAAGTGGAGCCTCTCGAGGGTGCGGCCCGCGACTATCGAGAGCGCCGTCGCTAGGGAAACAGGCGCCTCAGGACCCAGAAAAATAGTCAAGACTGTTTCTCAATTGCCCTGCCCTCATCTTGTGCGCGGCCAACTGCGCCTATAAGGTCCGCCGAAAGGGGGTAGCAAAGAGTGAGCGCCATCACCAGCGAAAGGGCTTGGCAAGCAAAGGCAGCCTGTCGTGGGCCGCACGCGGCCGTGTTCTTCCCACCCCCGTCATTTGAGCGCAAAGAAGAGAAACTCGAGCGGGAAGGCCGGGCCAAGGCCATCTGCGAGGAATGCAGTGTGATTGAAGAATGCCGTGAATACGCCCTGAAAATCCGGGAGCAGCACGGCATCTGGGGCGGCCTCAACGAGTTGGAGCGCCGGGAAATCCTCAGCCGACGCCGAAACTGATCTCCCCGCGGTCAGAGGCGGGGCCCGGCGATTCGCACATCACCTCTTCGGCGGGTTGCGCCATGCCCGTCCAGCCACGCCAACAGCGGCAATGCGTACTTGCGGGTGGTATCCAAGCGCTCGCGCACTTCGGCCACGGTGACCCCATCGGGTTGGGAGGCCAGCATCTCGGCCAACACCGATCGAGCTGTCTCCAGAGTTGAGGCCGCGAAGAACACGCCATCTTGCTCCACGATCAATCCCCGCTTCACCAACTCCCGCACCTCACCCCGGTCCACGCCCACAGCTTCAGGATCAGGGGGGGAGAAGGGAGCCGACTCCAACGCGGCGGTATACCGGTGGTTTTCGAAGGGGTCTGATTGCCCGGTTGGCCGCACTCGACCCCCCTCGGTTGTCACACCTTCCATAACGCCCAATACCGATCTGTCCCTTTCGTCCAGCCCGGCGACGTCCAGACCCAGAGGACCAGCTTCGTCCACCGCGACTCGAAGCCGAGTTTGAGCTTCCTCAAGCACCTTCGGGCTCACCACCCAGCGGCCGACATCGGGTTCTCGCCGTTGTCCGGTCAGCAGGGCGAGCCGATCAGCCTCCACCCAGCCGCGTTCGGCCACCACTCGGTCGACCGACAAGTCGGGTTTGGCCCTTGAGGCGGGAAGCACCGGGTCGACGTCGAGCACGGTGCCGCCGCCGATGGTCTCGGCTCGGCCGCTCTCCCGTACCACGAAGCGGTCTCCGGGCAACAAGGGCAACCGGCGGGGGAGATGGAGTCGCACCAGGCCGGTTTCGCCGGGAGACAGCGCCTCAAGCCCGAGAATTCGCATTCGGGCCGGCAGTTCGCACGCTCCCACATACACCACATGGGCTCCTCGGCGGGACACGTCGTGGTCGAGGGTGCTCAGCACCGTCAAAGAGGCGTCGAACCGGTTGGTCAGATGCCACTGCCCGGCCCGCACCAGCACATCACCGCGGGCAACTTCTTGGTGGCCGACTCCCGACAGGTTGACCGCTACGCGGTTGCCCGGCCCGATCTTGGTGCGCTGGTCGTGATGGCTCTGCAAGGCCCGGATTCGAACCGCCGCGCCCATAGGTCGCAGCTCCAACTCGTCGTCCACCCGGATTTGGCCGCCGCCCAATGTGCCGGTCACCACTGTTCCCGCGCCCCGGGCGGCGAAGGCCCGATCAACCCACAGCCTCGGACGGCGCTGGTCGGCGGCCGCGGGGGTCCGATCTACCAGATCGTCCAACCCGGCTCGCAGGTCATCGAGACCCAGCCCGTCCACCACGTCGGTCTCCACCACCGGGGCACTGGCCAAAAACGTGTGCTCAACCCGCTCCTCCACCTCCAAGCGGGCCAGCTCGGCGATATCGGCGTCGCACAATCCCACCTTGGTAAAGGCGATCAACCCGTGGCCCACCCCCAGCAGCTCCAGGATGCGGAGGTGCTCTTCGGACTGAGGCATCCACCCCTCGTTGGCTGCCACCACGAACAAGCAGGCGTCCACCGCGCCCACCCCGGCCAGCATGTTGCGGATGAACCGCTCGTGGCCGGGCACGTCAATAATCGACACCGATCGTCCCGAGGGCAGCTGTGCTGAGCCGAAGCCCAGGTCGATGGTCAGGCCTCGGGCCTTTTCCTCCGCAAATCTGTCGGGGTCAACCCCGGTGAGCGCCTGCACCAGCGTGGACTTTCCGTGGTCCACGTGGCCGGCGGTTGAAATGGTGATGCTCACCCAAGAGCTTTCAGGGCGGCAATCACCGTTTGGTCATCGTCGGGGGCCACTGTCCGCAGATCCAGCCAGGTGCGGCCGTCGCTCACTCGGGCGATGATGGGCGGGGTTCCGGCGCGCAGGGCGGCAGTGTGATCGCCGTCGAGCACCACGCCACACGAGTCGATCTCGGTGCCGGGGAGCGTGCCGCCGCCGGGCACCGACGCCATCTCGGCCACCTTGCCCGCCCCAGACTCGGCCACCACCACCTGGGCCCGGCTCTCCAGGTCGGCGGTGGCCAGCGACGCCATCCGCCAGAATTCGATGGCCTGCCCGTCTCGCCGCAAATAGGCCAAGGCCACCTGCTGGAGGGCGTTCAGCACCAGGCTTCCCGGTCGCAGCGCCCGAGCCAGGGGGTGTCGGGCGCACTGGTTCACCAGGTCGGCCCGACCGGCGATTATTCCCGCTTGGGGGCCGCCGAAGAGCTTGTCGCCCGAAAAAGTCACCAGCGCAGCCCCATCGGCCAGGGTTTGCCGGGCGGCGGGCTCGCCGGCCAGCCACGCCGGAGGGCCGTCACCGAGCCACGGGCAGGCGGCATCCAGCAATCCTGATCCAATGTCGGCTACCACTGGGACGTTGAGAGAGGACATCTCGGCCACGGTCACATGCTCGGTGAACCCCACGATGCGGTAGTTCGACTGGTGCACCTTGAGGGCCAGCGCGGTGTCGTTGGCCGGATTTTCCACCGCCGATGCGAAATCGGCCCGACGAGTGCGGTTGGTGGTGCCCACCTCCACCAGCTTCGCCCCCGACTGCTCCATCACTTCGGGCACCCGGAACCCGCCACCGATCTCTACCAACTCGCCTCGGGATACTGCCGCCCCCCGTCCGGTGGCCAACGCGGCCAACACCAGCAGCACCGCCGACGCCCCGTTGTTCACCACGATGGCGTCGTCGGCGTCGCACAGCCGGGCCAACAGCGCCGCGGCATGGGCGTGGCGTGATCCTCGCCGGCCCGATGACAGATCCAACTCCAGGTTGGTGAAGGCCGCGTCGGCGGCGACGGCCAGCGGGGCCCGGCCCAGGTTGGTGTGGAGCAGAACCCCGGTGGCGTTCACCACCGGCTGAAGCATCGCTCGGGCCGCGGTGTGGGCGTGACGGCGGGCCCGCGCTTCGACGTCTTCGGGGTCGCCCTCGGCGATTGCCGCCCGGGCGGCATCCACCAGCAGCGGATGGGGCAGCCCGGTGTCGGCCAACGACCGGGCCAGGGCGTCCACCGAAGGGGGTCTCACGGCTCTCAGCGTATGGCGCTAGCGGTAGGCCGTCATCTGTGGCCGATCAATCTCCGTCGGCCAGATCGGTGTCGTGGATGGTGCCCGGTTGGGGGCCTTGGGGGCCGATATAGGTCACGCGATGACGAAAGCGACGGATGACGAGCGGGCGGATCGCCATTCGGGTGGGCGGGAACAACAGCAACAGGCCCACCGCGTCGGTCACGAATCCGGGGGTGAGCATGAGCGCCCCGGCCAGCAGCACCAGGGCACCGTCCACCAGCTCCCGGCCGGGCATCAACCCCTCGGCCAGCTTGCTTCGCACCCGCCAGAGCACCGCCAGCCCCTGCGCCTTCACCATCCACGCTCCGACGACGCTGACCACGATCAACAGGCCAATGGTCTCCAACGTTCCGATGCTTCTGGCGGTCTCCACGATTACATACAGCTCCACCAGCGGCACCGCAATAAAGAGCAGGACCAGCCATACCAACACGGTGGAATCCTAAGAAGAGACGACGTCGAGGTTGGCCAATGCCTGCCCGACGGCCTCAAAGATCCGCGCCGTGCAGCCGGCCATGTCCACCGGTGGGACCTCTTCCAGCAGCCGGTCGGCGATGGCCCGGAACGCAGCACCGGCCGGACCGGGGGTTTCCTCCAGTACCACCGGCGCCCCCTCGTCACCGCCCGGGGCCACGGCACCGTCTATGGGCACCTGGCCCAGCAAGGGCACGCCCAGTTCGTCGGCCAATTCCTGTCCGCCCCCTTGGCCGAAGATGTCATACGACTCCCCGTTGGGCGCCACGAACGCGCTCATGTTCTCGATCACCCCGGCGACCCGGAGGTAGTTGGAGCGCCCCATCGAAGCCACTCGGGTGGCCACCTTCTGGGCGCTGCGAGCCGGCGTGGTCACCACCACCATTTCGGCTTGGGGGAGCATCTTGGCGATGCCCATCTGCACATCGCCGGTGCCCGGCGGCATGTCGATCAGCAGGTAGTCCACCGGGCCCCAGCGCACGTCTTCGAGAAAATGCTGGACCGCTCGATTCAGAATGAGCCCCCGCCACATAAGCGCGGTCTCCTCCCGATCGACCAAAAAGCCCATCGACACCACTTCGAGAATGCCGTCGCCCACCTCCTTCTCATTGGGGGCGATCTTCTTCTCGTCTTCCGCACCGGCGAGACGGCCTTCCACTCCCAGCATTCGGGGCACCGAATAGCCCCAGATGTCGGCGTCCATCACTCCGATCCGCATGCCCCGGCGGGCCAGCTCTGCGGCCAGGTTCACGGTGACCGTCGACTTGCCCACCCCGCCCTTGCCTGAGGCCACCATCACGACCTTTGTGGTCGGAGGCACCGCAGTGTCAGGAGCATTCTGGGACACGTTGAAGCGGGCTTTCGACATGGCCGCAGCCTTT
>JAJDTA010000212.1 GCA_022827405.1 Acidimicrobiia bacterium | reverse complement strand
AGTGGTAGGCGTATTTGAGGGTCATGGTGATCTCCTACTGGCGGGGCAGGGCCAGATCGATGGTTCCGGACACGTGGGGGCCTCGGCTGTTTTGACCCCGGAAGGAGATCTCCGCGATGGCCTCGCCGTCGATTTCCCGCTTGGCGGTGACCGATCCCGACATGGTCATGCAGTCGTAGGGGTAGTTGGGGGCGCCGAGGCGGATCTTCAGGTTCTTGAACACGGCATCGGGGCCGGCCCAGTCGCTGATGTAGCGGGCCGAGAGGCCGCTCGACGTCAAGATGTTCATGAAGATGTCCTCGGAGCCCTTCTTGATGGCCATGTCCCGGTCGTGGTGGACATCTTGGTAGTCGCGCGACGCGATGGCGGTGGACACGATCAGAGTGGGGGTTAGCGGGATCGGGCACAGCGGGAGCTCGGCGCCCACGCTCACCTCATCGAAGGTGAGAGTGGATGGGTTGCGGGGGATCCGGGCGGGCCGGAACACCGGCAGGCTCACATCCTCGTGGGTCTGCATGTGCCAGGCCTGAAGCGGCATGCCCACCTTGAGCTGATCAGAGTCGCAGTCGGTGATGTTGGTGACCAGGCGGACGCCCTCTTCCAGTTCCACCAGCCCGATGTTGAGGGGATAGTCGAAGGAGGGGACTCGGGGGTGGTGAGCCACCACGTAGGAGTACAGGGTCCCCTTGCCGGAAGCTGTGATGTAGCCCATGTCGGTGGACCCGCAGGCTGGGCAGCGGGTGCCGGGCGGGTGCTGGAGGTACCCGCAATTGAGGCACTTTTGGATGCGCAGCTCCCCGGCCCGGCTGCCCTGCCAGAAGAAGTCGGTGTCTTGATTACGGCTGGGGCGGGGGCGGGGCGGGCGTTCCGCAGAGCTGTCGCCGTCGCCGGAGCTGGCGGTGCGCCCGGTGCCGGGACGGAACTTGAGGATGCGGAAGAACATGGAACCGACGTGGTCGCCGTGCTGGTCGTGGTACTCGGTCTCGGTGGTGACAAAGTGGCCGATGCCCAGGGCGGTCTGCTTCTCGTCGGAAACATCCACCAGCTTCACGACCCCGGTGAGGTGGTCTCCCAGCTTGAGGTAGCGGTGGTAGACGTGCTCGGAGTTGGTGGCCACCACGCCGACGTAGCCGGCCTCGTCCAGCATGGCGTACACGCCGGAGGCAGGGTCTTTGGGGTCGTTGACCCGGGGGACCAAACCGATCATGGTCCAGGCGTTGAGCATGGCCGGAGGGGCGGTGATCTCCTTGTGGGGGCCTGAGCTGGCCGCATCGGGATCGGTGTAGAGGGGGTTGGCGTCCTCCATAGCGTCGCACCAGTGGCGAATCATGGGTTGATTGACCGGGTCGCGGGCGGTCGTCGGGGTGCCTGTGCTCCCAACTTCTCGGCGCAGCTTGGCGACAAACGCCTCCTTCTGCGCGTCGGTCATCTCATCGCTCATCTTCATCCCCTTAAGCCGCAGCGGACGTTATCGCGGCTGGCATTGAGGGCAGAAAGTCAGGGTGCGAGCGTCGTAGACCCGGTGTTGCAGCGGCGTTGAGCAGCTAAGGCAGGGTTGTCCCGACCGGCCATAGCAGGCCAGCGCGTCTTGGTGGCTTCCCTCGCCGCCATCGGCGTTGCGGTAGTCCCGAAGGGTGGTTCCGCCGTTGGCCAGCCCGGCCTTGAGAACTTGGACGAGGGCGGCGTGGAGCTTCGCGGCCGCTGCTCGACTGATTTGGCGCTTGGCTGGGTGGACGCCGGCGATCCACAGGGCCTCTGTGCTGTAGATGTTGCCGACGCCGGCCACCGGCTTTTGGCTGAGGAGCTGGGTTGGGATTCGGCGGCGGCTGTTGCGGAGGGCTTGGTAGAAGCTCTCCGCGGTGAAGTCGGGGCTGAGGGCGTCGGGACCTTGTGCGGCCAACGTGGGGATGGTGTCGTATTGGCCGGCGGGCACGCAACGGATGCGACCGAATCGGCGGACGTCCCGGTAGACCAGGGTCTCATCGCCGTCGAGCTGCCACCATGCCCGGATGTAGGGGTCGTCGTCGGGGGGCTGGGCGACGATGGTCAGCGAGCCGGTCATGCCCAAGTGGACAATGAGCTCCCGGCCGTCGTCCAGGCTGGCAATCAGGTATTTGCCCTTGCGGTTGAGTGTTTGGAACGTGGTGCCGATTGCCTCTTTAGCGGGGGTGAACTTTTCCGACTCATGGGAGTGGGAATCGTTGACGCGGCGGCCTTGGAGTCGGGGGGCCAGTTGACGACGGATTGTCTCGACTTCGGGCAGCTCGGGCACGGGTCAGCGGGACTTGAGGGTCGCACGGGCCACTTGGAGGTCGTCGGGGTTGGTGACGCCGATCCAGGTCTCCTCGGTGGTGACAACCCTAATGGTGAGCGCCCCCTTTGCCATTTGGGCGGCGACGGCGTTGGGGAGGAGGTATTCGGCAGTGGGGCTGTCTTGATGTTGCTTCAGAAAGCGGGTGAAGCCGGCTTGGAGGGCATAAAGGAACGCCGGGGAGAAGGCCCACAGGTTCATGGAGACGAGGGTGTCTTCAGGAAAGGTGTGGTCGGCTCGGGAGATGCCCTCTCGTTCCACGATTCCGGTGAGGCGGTCGCCGTCCACCTGGCAGACGCCGCGGGTCACCGTGCCTTCAGCGGGAAGGGTGTGGTCGAGGTGGTAACCGCACAGCCAGGCCTCGTTGTCGGCCATCCCGTGAATGGCGCGGGCAAGGGCGGCGTACGCGGTTGGGCCGTAGTAGTCATCGGCGTTGCACACCATGAACGGCCCGGAAACCGCCTCGGCGGCGGACAGCACGGCGTGGGCGGTGCCCCACGGTTTGGGCCGGGGAGGGCCGTGCTCGTCTTGGCGCACATAGGCCACATCGAGGTCTGAGGGCAGACCGCCGCGAGCCGCAAAGTGCTGGCGGACGTCGGCCTCGATGTCGCTTCGTACGATGAGCACCACCCGATCAGCGCCCGCACCCCGGGCATCAGCGATGGCGAAATCCAAGAAGGCTTCCCCGTTGGGCCCCACCTGGGCCAGCTGCTTGGTTCCGCCAAATCGCGACCCCAACCCCGCAGCCATCACCACCAACGTGAACATCGCCCTCCAACCTTACGCCGCCGCCTCGGCCAGCCTTCGGAGGACCTCTTGCTGGGCGTCGGCAAGTTCATCGCTGCTGATGGTCTCCTCTCTCGCTTGTTGGCCGGCCCGGGCGAACACCAGCACGCAGCGGGCCACCTCTTCTCCCACTGACTGTTCAACTGCCAAGGAGTAGGCGGCCAACTGATACTGGTAACGGTCGATCTTGGCTTCAAGCGCATCTACATCTTCGTCGGGGATGTAGTCGGTCTTGTAGTCCACCACCACCAGGCCATCTGGAGTCCGGTACAGCAGGTCGATATAGCCCTCCACCACGGTGCCTTCCACTGGGGCGGCCACGAACAGTTCCTTCCAGTGCTCGGTGGTGGCTGCCTCTCGCACGGTGTGGGACTCCAATGCGGACTTGGCCAGGGCGTGAACAGTGCTTCGGGCCTCGGAAACACCCTCGGCTTCGGCTTGGGCCTCAGCCACCGGGCCGAGACGGTCGGGGCTGGCGTCCAAGTCCACGGTTTGCAGCACACCGTGAACCGCGCTGCCCACCTTCGTGCCGTATCGGCCCTTGCGCCATGGCGACCGCTGGTCGTCGCCGTCGCTGGGCCCGTCCTTGGCCAGTCCTGGGAGATCGTCAGCCTCCGAGTCGGCATCTTCTGCTGGGCTGGCGATAGCTGAGGCGCTCATGACCAGTGGCCGCAGGGCGGCTGCCAACGCGGCATCCCGTCTGCTGCGCCAGTCATCCACCTGCTGGTGAATGCCATCGGCTCCGGCTTCTGGGAGCAAGGCCACGGGTTGCCACTCTGCCTCCGGCAAGTTGGTGGCGTTGGCCGCCACCAACTCAGCCATGGATGCTTCTGAGTTGTTCCCGTCACCGTTTAGGTCATCCGACTCGGGCCGGTGAGCGGACACGATCAGGTGATCCTTGGCCCGAGTGAGGGCAACGTACAGCAGGCGCACTTTCTCCGCGCCGTCCATCTGGTCTTCTTGATCCTGATGCTCTGCGAAGACCTGAGTCCGCAGGACGTTGTTGAAGCGCACGCCGAAGCCGCCGTCTCGGGGCCATACCAAGTTGGAGGTCATCGGGCGTGACTTGGTGTGGGTGCCCGAAAGGATGACGATGGGGAACTCCCGGCCTTTGGAGGCGTGGACGGTGGTGATCTGGACGGCGTCGTCGTCGGTCTCCGACAAGATCACGTCGGTTTCCCGGGCCCGCTCGTCGATCTTGCGCTCCACCCAGGAGACAAACTCCCTCAGCCCGCGACCTCCAGCCTCCTCAAACTGCCGGGCTTGGTCGATCACAAGATGCAGGCTGCGCCACACATCGCGAACCCGGTGGTGGCCGAAGCAAGCTGATTCCATGAGCCGCCGTTCTCGCACGATGCGCTCGAGCACCTCGCTGGGGCTCGACCAACGCACTTGGCGGTGCTGCTCAGCCAGCCAGTCCATCGCCTCACCCACCGAGTGGTCGGCGAGCAGTGGCTTAGGCCGTGGGGATTGGTAGTTCCATCGGCCCTGGTGGACAACCTTGAAGGTGTACAGGTCGTCGTCGCCGCAGCCGAAGGCCGGGGATCGCAGGGCGTTGACAAGGGCCACCTCGTCGGTGGGATCGGCCAGCGCTCGGACGGTCGCCATCACCTCCCGGATCGCTTGGCTGGCCCAAATGAGCGAACCGGCTTCAATCCGGTACGGGATGCCATGCCGTTGGAGCGTGGGTTCCAGTTGGGGCAGCGATGTGCGCGACGGGAGCAGAATGCAGATGTCTTGTAGCCGGGCCGAGCGCCAGAGATCTTCGCCGTTCTCACTTCTGCCGTCGCCCACCGACCAGCCTTGGCCGACGGCGGTCAGAATGGCCTTAGCCACCTCGTCGGCTTCGGTTTCTCGCAACGTGGCCATGCTGGTCCCCTTGGGATGCTCGGTGTTCAGCACCGCCACCGGTGGACCATGCGGCGGAGAGCCTCGAACAGCGTCGAGGCCCTGATAGTGGGGTTGGACGTGCTCAGCATGCTCAGCGGGCGGGGCCATGAAGCCCTCGAACATGCCGTTGATCCAGGTGAGTAGGGGCTCGGCGGACCGGAAATTGCGGGTCAGCGACTTCCGTGTGACGGTGGATGCGTTCCCGGCTTCGGTGAACAGCGCGATGTCGGCCCGGCGGAACCGGTAGATGGACTGCTTGGGATCGCCCACGTAGAACAGTCGGCCAGGACTGTCCCTCAACTGGGTCCAGCTTGAGGTGTCCTCTGGGGGTGTGGCAATGAGCTTGGCCAGATCGATCTGAAGGGGATCGGTGTCTTGGAATTCGTCCAGCAGCAGCCGCTGGTAGCGAGCGGCCAGCGCGGCCCGGACTCCGCTGCCGTGCTGAGGATGACGGAGCAGGTTCCTGGTGATCACCAGCAGGTCGTGGAACTCCAGCACCCCCCGGCGGCGGCGGTCGTCGGCGGCCTCCAAAGTGAATTGGGCCAGGGCCAGGGTCAGCCGTTCGATGACCGCGCTGGCGATCTGCTGCTTGGTCTCACCGACGACTGCTTCGAGTTCTCCCACCTGGCCGCGCACCTCATCGAGCGGGTGGTCGTCGGGCCAATTGCCCCTCCGGCCAAGTCTGCCGACCCGGAAGCTGGGCGGCTTGGTTGCGAACAAGACGTGGGTGGTCTCCTCGTTGTCGTCGAGGGCTGCAGCCAATCGACTCGCCCATTGCCCGACCTCATCGAGCCGCAGACGCATCTTGTCGTCGTCATCGAGGCAGTGGTGGGCGAGGTCAGCCGCGGCTTGAAGCTGACGGCATACGTCGCTGACATCGGGCAGGGTTACCGGGCCAATCGCCGGGGACTCGGCGCCCATCCGCTCTTGCACCAAATCCCAGTTGTCGTCGAGCGTTTGGGCGAGGCCCCGAAGGTGCCCGATGTTGATGCCCATTGTCTGGGCCAGGCTCAGCGCCTGCTTTTGGTCGGCGCTGTAAAGCAGGCGGGTGCGGGTCTCCTCCCAGCGGTCTTGGAAGGCGTCGAGGGGGCTAACTTCAATGCGGGGGGGCAGTTCGGCCTCGATGGCGTGCTGCGACAGAATGCGGAGCGCGAAGCCGTGAAGGGTGGTGATGGCCGCCCCGTCCAGTTGGTCGAGGGCCTCGGGGTGACGTTTGGACTCAGCCAGCTTTAGGCGCAGGCGGTTCTTCAACTCATCGGCCGCCTTCTCCGTGAAGGTGATGGCTGCGATGTTTTCCATGGCCACCCCGGCATGAAGCAGGGCCAGCACCCGGTCGACCAAGGCGGTGGTCTTGCCCGATCCGGCCCCGGCCTCCACGAAGAGGGTCGCGTCCAAGTCGGTTTCGATGGCCTTGCGGTCGGCTTTGTCGCGGATGGCGCGCTCGGTAACAACCATGGTCAGCGGTCCTCGCTATCCGATGGCGGCTCGGCCAGGTTGAGGTAGCTGGCGAGCGCTGCCTGGTCCTGCTTCCGCTCCCAGGCACGGCGTTGGTCCTCGGTACCGAGCCGGTCGGCGTTGCAGTAATCGCAGCGCTGGCTGAAGGGGCCACCAGTCGAGACTGGATCAGGCCGGTCGCAGAACACCCCGGCCTCGATGCCATCGACGATGGTGGCCACGACCTCACCAAAGCGGTCCAGCACCCGCTCGTCCAGGGAATATCCGCAGGTCTGGAAGCCACCGGTGTCGGTGACGAACCAGTATTGGGCTTTCACCGGTGTGCCAGGTTGACCATTGTGGGCTCGGGCGGCCAGCCCGTACACCGGGAGTTGGAGCCGGGTGCCCCGCTGGACGGGATCCCAGTCGTCGCGGTGATCTCGACTCTCGTCCAGCTTCCGGTATCGGTTGGCCCCGCCGGTCTTGTAGTCGGTGACCAGCAGGCCCTGGTTGTGGATGCGGTCTACTCGGTCGGCTTGGCCCGTGAATCGGATCTGCTGCCCGCCGGGCAATTCGACTGGAACGGCCTCCAGGTCGCTACCACGGATTCCAAAACCCTGCTCGGTGGCGATGGGGGTGGCGTGGAGCTCTTGGCGCTGCTGGTCGTCCTCGTCCAAGAAGCGGTTCAGGTCGGCCATGATCCGGTTTCTCTGGTGTTCCCAGTACACCGGTGCGCCCGTGAGCCCCTTCGATTCCGCTTCGTCGCAGAGTTTTCGGCCGATGTCTTCGAGCTGGAGTCGTTGCTGCTCGCTCCATTGCCCGCCGGGAGGCGGTACCGCATCAGCGGCGATCTGGGCCTTCATGAACTTCTCGAGTGCCTCGTGGATGAGCGAGCCCTTCTCCAATGCCGAGATTTCCAGCAGTTCCTCGGGCTGTTCGGCGGTTTGCACCCGCAGGACGTATCGGAACAGGTAGCGCATCGGGCAGTCGGCCCATGCCTCCAGGCTGGTGGGCGACAGGGCATCGGGAGCCAAGTCGGATGTGTCGAGGCCGGCCAGGTTGCCGTCGAAGCGGGTGAACAGGGTTGAAGATCGCGCCTTGACCAACGCGGCGCCTCGGGCCAGCACGAGGTCGTCAACCGGTGACGAGTGGTCGGATTGGACCAGGACTTGCAGGCGGAACTCCTGATCAGTGGCCGGGAAGTCGGCCTTCGCCACCCTTCCCGAGAATGAGGCGACGTGCTCGAACCAGGCGGCAGACTCGTGGCTGCTGAGGCTCTCCAGGCTGGTGCTGTCCACGGCTTGGCCTGTCAAGGCCGAAGCGGTATCCAACAGCCAACGTGACGGGTGCTGTTCGGAGGCGCGTCGTGTGTCGCCCCGGGCGTAGACCAACGTGGCAGTTTCAGCTGAGGCCAGCGCGCACAAGAGGTGGCGGTGCTGTTCGTCCAGCCGGTCGGAGAGCAGGGTTAGGTCGTCGCCGACCGCCTTGCGCTCCCTGTCTGGCAGCAGCGGATCGTCGAGGGGGCTGTGGGGGAAGGTGCCCTCGGCCAGGCCGACCAGGATGACCCGATCCAGCTCCATTCCCAGCGAGTCGCCAATCCGCCCAGTGAGCACGCCATGGCCCACCCGGCCGATTCGCCCAGTGGGGTTGCTCAATTCCGATGTCAGGGTGTGGCGGAAGGTGTCGGGTCGGGGATGGTGCTCGATTTTGTCCAGCTTGGCCAGCCGGCTGAGGATGCCGTCGATCTGCCCAGCAGCTTCTCGTTCACGATCAGGCCAACTCTGGCGGGCCTGGTCATCGCCCAAGTAGTCGTCGATCAGTCCGCTGATCCACTGGTGCCACTGGGTCCAGGTGGCGGGCCTGGGATCGGGGGAGAGGCGGTTTACCAACTCGGCCATGAATTGGGCCAGTGAGTCGGCGTGATCGGCCTCTCGGGAGAGCCGCTCAGCCCGGAATCCGGCTTCGTCCGGGTCTCGCTTTGCCTTTGCTACTTCCTCCCGCAGACGGGCAGCGTGCCGAGCCAGTCGAAGGGTCCACTGGTCGGCGCCTCGGGCCACGCCGGCTTGGCGCGATATCCGCTCCCAGGCCATCACCGGGGCTGGTTCATCGCCACCGGGTACGACAGGAGCCGCGGTCCACAGTAGGGCGAACACCTCGTCTCGGCGGAAGTAGCGGCTCTCCAGATTCAACAGCGCAAGGAGTCCCCGACCCATCAGCGAATCGGCCAGCGTGATTCCGCTGGGGCCGTTGAAGGGAATGCGAGCCGCCTGGAGGTGGCTTTGAAGTTGGCGGATAACCGGCGACCCGCCGCCGCAGAGCACTGCTATCCGGCTGAGGGGAATGCCGTCTCGGGCCGCATTGACCACCTCTCGGACGGCAACCCGAATCTCCTCGTCAGCGCTGGCTGTGCTGATGATCCGGTGACCATGGGGTGGGCTGGTCTTGGCGATGGCGTCCACGGCTCCCCCCATGCGAACAACGGACTCCAGCACCGCGTGATCGACGTTGTCGTGTCTGGTGAGTCCGACCACTGTCGTAACCGGTGTCACCTGAGCCAGGCTTGAGACGAGGCGACCTTGGGAGCGGGTGACTCGCTGGGGCAGGTGGACGATGACGGGGCCGAACTCGTCGAGGATTTTGCTGATCGAACCCGAGCGCAGTTCTTCGATGGCCAGCTCATTCAGGTCTTGACCGTCGTACCACCGCCCTTTTAGCTTGTCTCGGACTTGGCCGCAGATGCGGACGACATCGGCAGCCCGGTTGCTCTGGGCGGCCAGCACGGTGAGCTGGTCTTCGGACAGCTCGCGCAAGTCTCGGTACGACCGCACGAGGGCTTGCTCGGTGGCCGGGTGACGGGCTGAGGCCCGGAACAAGCCGGGGTCAGCGTTTAGCACCATCCGCACGTTGGCGCTGAGAACGGGTTCGGATAGCGGCCTGCGGCGGTGCTCATCGGCCATCTGTCTCCCCGCCAGGCGTTCCGCCAGGTCGAAGAGCTTGAGGAAATTCACCGCAGCAATCCCCCGGCCTGTGGCCCCTAACGCCCTTCGAACTGCCAACCCAGCGATGTTGGTGGGAACCACGACCGTGACCGGTGCCAACGGGTCGCCGTTCTTGAGAGCGGCAATCTGCTCGCCCAACCGCTCAGTGGCAGCCGGCCCATACGGGGTGCAGATCACCTCAATGCTCACGGCCAAGACTCTAGAGACCCTCAGAGACAGATCCTCGGGTCTGGTGTTTCAACGAGCGTCGAATCCCTGTCGGGGATTGACGTCGACCACCCAGAATTTCGGTTGTTGGGTGTCGTGGCTGCGGGTAGGGTGCCGGGCACCACGTGTGGGCGGTGTGTCGGTCCTCCTTTGAGATTTCTTGATGGAAGAGGCTGGGTATGCTTGTGGATGAGACGAGGCGCTTGGCGTTGCTGAGCCGTTTGAGCGAGGTGCTGGGTGAGGAGGAGGCGAGAACTTTGATCGAGTGTTTGCCTCCCGTGCGCTGGGAACATCTCGCCACCAAAGATGATGTCAAGGCGAGCGAAGACCGGATATGCACCGAGATGAACGGCAAGTTCGCCATGGTTGATGCCGAGTTCGCCAGGGTTCACACCCGCATCGACGGACTAGAGCACAAGATGGAAGCCGGATTCGAGAGCCTTCGGGGCGAGACTGCGCTTCAGATGGCCAGGATGACCCGGACATTGGTGATCATCATGTCGGGGTTCATGTTGACGATCTGGGGCACGATGCTTGGCATCGGGCTGACGTAGCTGCCCTTCGGGTGAGCAGCGGGCTCCATCCTTAGCCGCTCAGGCGGCGGCGTAGATGGCGTAGAGGGGGTCGCCTGGGATTCCCTGGGGGATACAACGTCGGGTCACTGGCTCGCCCCACCCTTCGGCGGCTTCGAAATAGCGGCGGACGATTTCTAGGTGTCCGGCGTCATCGGAGTACAGCCAGCCTCGGATGGCTTTGGTGGGGAAGCACCGATTGGAGAATGTGACCACGAACAGGCCGCCGGGACGCAGCACTCGGGCCACGTCGGTGAATACCTCGACTGGTTGGGTCAGGTAGTCCACCGAGACACAGCAAGTGGCAGCGTCGAAGGAGTTGTCGTCGAAGGGGAGCCGGGGGTTGTCGTTGAGGTCGTGAATGAGCCACTCGTGGGCTTGGGGGTTGGCAGCCAATTCGACCTCGTTCATTCCGAGGGCAACCAGCCGGTCTGGAGGGTCGATGAAGTGAGAGATCCACGACGACATCAGGTCGAGTACTTCCCCAGTTAGGCCCAAGTCGCGATACAGGGCGCCGACCGCGGCGATGGCTTGGTCGTCAATGTGGGTTACCAGGCGGGTTGGCGAATAGAAGAAGTGGTCGGGGCTGGAATCAGCCCGATCGAAGAAGCCCGGTGGGAACACCAGGTGCTGAGCGTAGACGCACAATGCGCAGCAGGTGATGGAGGGGCTTAGCCTGGGCGGGTGAGCGAGTTGGATCGCGAGCTATTGGCGTGGGTGGAAGAGTGCTGCGGCCAAAGGATCGCTGATGCCGTTCGCATTCCGGGGGGTGCTTCCCGCCAAGCGTGGGTGGTGACCCTGGATGACGGGGGAAAGCGGTTTTTGCGGATGGATACGGGAAGCTCGGCGCTTTCCGCGGTGGGCTACGACCTGGCTCGAGAGGCTCGGGCTTATCAGTGGCTGACCGACACGCCGGTGAGGGCGGCCGGATTCTGTGGGGTCAGTCCCGATGGAAAGTCGCTGCTATTGGATTTTGTTGAGGGGTCGCCGGGTCCGCTGGACGATCCGGACCTCGCTAGGAACTTCATGGAACAAGTCAATGCCTTGCACGCTCTGACTCCGCCGGACGATCTGGCCCACGATGATCTTGAAGTGTGGACCCGGATTTACCGGGAGCATTGCCCGGAGTCAGATCCGCTGATCGAACTGGGTTTGCGCCAATTGGTCGAGATGGCGCCTGGGCCTCCGGGGCGGGCGGTGCTGGTCCACGGCGATTTGGGCCCTGGCAATGTGCTGCACGACGGTGCACGGGTGACCGGGCTGTGCGACTGGGAACTGGCCCATGTGGGCGATCCCATGGAGGATCTGGCCTGGATCACGGTGCGGGCCATGCTCACTCCATTCGTGGACATCGGCACCGCCTTCGGGTGGTACGACGGCCCGGTGGACGCCGAGCGGGTGCGCTACTGGCAGCTGGCCTGCCAGGTTCGCAACTTGATCGGCCTGGGGGTGGCCGGGGCGGCCGGTGGTGACTTGGGTATGGGCATGTTGTTCTCCACCCTCCACCGTCGGGTAACCGCGGAGCTGCTGTGCGAAGCCCTCGAGGTGGTACCGGAGCCGATCGAGGTGCCCGAGCCGTCTGACACTGAATCCAGCGCGGTCTACGGGGCCGTGCTCGACGACCTGCGCGCGGTGGTCACCCCTGCGCTGGACGGGTACGCCGCGGCCCGGGCCAAATCGGTGGCCCGGCTGGTGCGATACCTGGACATGGTTGACCGCATTGGACCGACGCTGGCCGACCAAGATCGCCGCGACCGGGTCCGCTTCGACATGGATGATGACGCCGAGGCGGCCCACTACTGGGTCAGAGCCGCCCAGCGGGATGAAGCGCTCATGCGGCCAGCCATGGGCCGGCTCGCTGGAACCCGGCTGGCCCGGATTTAGTCGCTGGCTTTCTCGGCTTGGGCGATCCGCTCTAATGCGGGGGCGTCGGATCGCAGCTTGCCGATATTGTCGCGGTGGAGTACCTCCTCAGTGCCCTCCGGACATTGCGCCACGAAGGGGCACCAGCCGCACAGCGGGCCGGCAGAGGCTTCGAACTCCAGAGAGATGCAGCTCTCCATGATGGCCAACCAGGTGGTCCGCAGCTCATCGACGGCCTCGGCGAGGTTCTCGTTGGTGACCTCCACCTCGACCACCTTCTGGCCCAGGTAGAGAAGTTGGGCTTTGGCGGGTTTGCGGCCCTCCAACTCTGTCAGCGCGGCGGCGTAGAGAAGCATCTGAGTGGCGTAATTGGATGAGAACCGCTCGGAGGGGGCCTTGCCCGACTTGTAGTCGGTGACCACCAAACCCCCCTCGGTTTCATCAACCCTGTCGATGATGCCCCGGAATGGGACCCCGTTGATCTCCACCCTTACGTCTTGCTCGGTAGATGCGACATTGACCTCGCGGGGGTCCTCTAGGTCCCACAGCCCCTCGATGGCCCGCCAGCCGTTCTTGCGGAAGTCCAAACCACCCCGTTCGTCCAGCTCAAGGCCCTGGTAGTCGCGGTGGTTCTCCATCTTGGGCCACAGTTCGCGGGCCAGCTTCTTGGCCCGGTCCACGGTGCGGTTCTCCACCGGCTCCTGCATCAGCTTCTCCAGCACCATGTGGGCGAAGGTGCCGGTAACCGCGGCCTCGCCGGGGGGATCGGGCAGGCGGTCGACGTAGCGGAACTTCCACCGACGGGCGCACTCCCGAAAGGACGATGCGCTGGAGGGAGACAGATACTTGGGCACGTAGCGCTCGGGAATCTCCAAGAGCTTGTCGCCAATGGGCTCTTCAGCCGACTCGGCTTGTTCGGCGGGTTCGGTCATGGTCATGTCTGTTTACCCGATTTTTCTCTTGAAGGTCAGTAGTCCAGGGCGTCGCGGTCGACCAGCTCGCTGTGGGCGATGAGAAAGTCCTTGCGGCGGCTCACATCGGAGCCCATAAGGGTTTCGAACATCTCCTCCGCGGTCTTGGCGTCGTCGAGGGTGAGCTGGCGCAGCGTGCGAGTTTCGGGGTCGAGGGCGCACTCGGCCAGCTCGTCGGTGTCCATCTCGCCCAGCCCCTTGAACCGGGACCACCGGATGTTCTCGGCCTTGCGGTTGCCCTTGGCCAGCTTGGCGGTGATCTCGTCCCGCTGGGCGTCGGACCAGGCCCGGTGGGTCTGGTCGCCCACTTTGGCGGTATACAGCGGGGGCTGGGCGGCATAAACCTGGCCTGCTTCCAGCATCGGGCGCATGAACCGGTGGATGAGGGTGAGCAGCAGGCAGCGGATGTGGCTGCCGTCCACGTCCGCGTCGCACAGGATCACGATGCGTCCGTACCGGGCCTTGGCGATCTCGAAGTCTTCGCCGGAGCCGGCTCCCATGGCGGTGAACAACGCCTGGGCCTCGGCGTTGTCCAGCACCTGCTTCACCGAAGACTTAGCCGCGTTCACCACCTTTCCCCGAAGGGGCAGGATGGCCATGTTCTCGGCGTTGCGCCCGGCTTTGGCCGGCCCGGCGGCCGAGTCGCCCTCCACCAGGATCAGCTCGGATTCCGGGCCGTGGACCCGGCAGTCGGCCAGCTTGTCGGGCATCCCGGTGGAGCCCAGCGACGCCGCCCGCCGCTTGTTCTCCAGAGTCTGGCGGGCTGACACCCGGCTCACCACCGCATCAGCGATCTTGGACTGCAAGGCGGTCACATGGCTCTTGGGGCCGGTTTGGAACCAGCTCTCCAGTCCGTCCTTGAGCACGTTGTAGACGATGGACTGCACCGGCGGTGTGCCCAGTTCCTGTTTGGTCTGGCCCCGGAACTGGGGCTCGGGCAGGGTGACTTTGACCGCGGCCACCAAGCCCTCCTGCACGTCTTCGCGCTGGGCCCGGTCGTTGCCCTGCTTGGCCAGGCGGGCCAGCTTCTTGGAGTCGGCTAGCAGGCTGTCGTTCACCGCTCGGGTCAAGGCCCGCTCAAAGCCGGTGAGGTGGGTTCCGCCGTGGGGGGTGGGGATGGTGTTGACGAAGGTGACCACCCTGGCGTCGTAGCCCTTCACCCAGCGCATGGCGATATCCACCTGGCATTGCCGGGCCACCACCGTCATGGCCC
Source organism: Acidimicrobiia bacterium (assembly GCA_022827405.1). Lineage (GTDB taxonomy): Bacteria > Actinomycetota > Acidimicrobiia > Acidimicrobiales > Bin134 > Poriferisocius. The sequence continues at coordinate 51,939 of JAJDTA010000212.1, read as the reverse complement.
CGTCCACCGGAACCTTCTCTTCGAATTCGTCCTCTCCGGGTATGGAGATGACCTCGGTCACCGCCTCTGAGGCCGATAGGTGGCCCACCAGGTCGGTCAGTCCCCCGTGGGAGATCAGATCCACCGGCTCGTTGTCGTAGCCCCGGCGCTTGTCCTCCACTCTGATCCGCAGGCCGGGCACCAAGAAGCAGGCCTGCTGGGCCCGCTGGCGGATGGTCTCGAAATCCACCGCCGCGTCGGGGTCGAACATGTCCCGATCGGGCCAGAAGCGGATGCGGGTGCCGGTCTTGCGGGTGGAGCGAACCCGGCGGAGCTTGTGGCCCTTGGTGAACTTGTCGCCGTCGAGCTGGCCGGCCTTCTGCTTGACGAACCAAAGCTGCCTGGTCGCGCCGTCGCGGTCCACCTCGGCCCGGAGCCGAGTCGACAGGGCGTTTACCACCGAGGCGCCCACTCCGTGCAGCCCGCCGGAGGCGCCGTACACCCCGCCGCCGAATTTGCCGCCGGAGTGCAGTTCGGTGAGCACCACCTCGAGCGCCGAAACCTTCTTGGTGGGGTGGGGGTCGATGGGGATGCCCCGCCCGTTGTCGCTGACTTCTATGGAGCCGTCGGCATGGAGGGTCACGTCGATGCGGGTGGCGAATCCGGCCCCGGCCTCGTCCACCCCGTTGTCGATCAGCTCCCACACCAAGTGCATGAGACCGTCGCTCCCGGTGCCCCCGATATACATGCCGGGGCGCTTGCGGACGGCCTCCAACCCCTCGAGGGTGACGATGTCGGCCGCTTCATAGCTGCCGTTGCCGTTTCCCCCGTTGGGAGGGGTGAACAGGTCGCCATTCTTGCCCCGGGCGCGGGTGGCCTGCGTCACCATCGGGGCATCCCCACGCTCAAGACCGCCGCGTGGCCGGCGTCACCATTCTCCAAGGGGAACGGCACCGGGGCCTTGGCTGGCTTGCCGTTGTCGTCCACTTCGGCCAGAAGATCGGCTGGCAGCGTCACCACGGCCATGGCCAGCTGCTCCCCTCCACCTAGTTGGGTGCCGAGCCCGTCGCGCCCGGTGGCCGGGATGTCGGTTACCGGGGTGATGTCCACAGAACCGTCTTTGCCCACCAAGATCACGGCCTCTTCGCCGACCACCCCGGCGGCGGCGATGATCCGGTCGCCGTTCTTGAGCTTCATGCCCCTGACCCCCGATGCCCCCCGCCCCTGGACCGGGACCGAACCAAGCGGGGCGCGCAGCGCCCGGCCCTGGGCGCTGACCAGCACCAGCTCGGCTGCCTCGGGCGCGCAGAAGGCGGCCACCACCTTGTCGTTGGGCTTGAGTTTGATGACCTGCTTCGTTGCCCGGCCCTTGTCGGCGTCAGACAGGTCGACGCGCTTGACCGTGCCCGAGGCGGTGACCAGCACCAAGGGATCGCTGCCCGGCAAAACGACGGCCAGCACCCCCTCGCTGCGAATGGTCCCGAATACCTCAGACGCCCCCACACCCCGGCTGCGGCCCGAGACCTCGGGGAGAGCCGAAACGGTGGAGGCGATGATCCGGCCCCCCGAGGTGACGGCCAGCACGGTATCGCCGAGACGGGCCTCCACCGAAGCGGACAACAAATCGTGGCGTCCGAACTGCGACCGCCGCCGTCCCCCGGCCGATGCCCGGCCCACGATGCCGGTGGTCGACAGGGTGACCACGCACGGCCCTTCGGCCTTCGGGGTCAGCTCCTCTACCGGGGTGGCCTCGTACACTGGGGCATCCTGGTAGGCCACGATCTCGGTTCGGCGATCCTGGCCGAATTGTTCCACCAAGTCGTCCAGTTCCTTCAGCACCAGGGTGCGCTGGCGCTGTTCGGAGCCCAACAGCTTCTCCAGATCGTCGATCAGAGCGATCAGCTCGTCGCGCTCGTCGACGATCTTCTGCTTCTCCAGCGCAGTGAGCCGCCGAAGCTGCATGTCCAGGATGTGGGCGGCTTGAACCTCGGTCAGGTCCAAGGCGTCCTGCAATCGCTGTCGGGCCTCGGCGGCATCATCTGAGTTTCGGATGATGGCCACCACCTCATCGATGTTGTCCAGCGCGATGACGAGCCCCTCCAGGATGTGGAGGCGGTCGCGGGCTCGCCCCAGCCGATACCGGGTGCGCCGCACGACGACATCAAGACGGTGGTCGATGTAATGGCGGCACAGGTCGTAGAGGCCTTCCGTGGTAGGTACCCCGTTCACCAGCACCACGTTGTTGATTGCGAACGTCTCCTCCAGTGGCGTGAGCCGGAACAGGTCGTAGTACAGCTTCTCGGGCTCCACATGGGGTTCGCACTCGATGAGGATGCGCAGCCCGTGGTGGCGGTCGGAGAGATTGCGGGCGTCGTGGACGCCGGGCAGCTTGCCGTCAACGATCAGGTCGTTGATGCGCTTCACCACCTTCTCGGGACCGACTATGTAGGGCAGCTCGGTCACCTCGATTCCCCAGCGACTGCGGGTCAGTTTCTTGGGCTTCATCACGGCCTGGATGCGGATCGAGCCCCGTCCGGTGGCGTAAGCCTGGCGCAGTCCCCCTTCTTCGGTGTCAATCACCTTGCCCCCGGTGGGGAAGTCGGGACCGGGCAGCAATTCCAGCAACTCGTCGATGGTGGGCTTGGGCCGGCGCTTGGTCATCACCAGCCGAATGGCCGCAGCCACCTCCCGCAGGTTGTGGGGGGCCATGTTGGTGGCCATGCCCACCGCGATCCCGGTGGTGCCGTTCACCAGCAGGTTGGGCAGCCGCCCCGGCAGGCACTCGGGCTCGGTGCTGTCGCCGTCGTAGGTCGGCCGGTGCTCCACGGTGTCTTCGTCGATTTCGGCCAGCATCTCCATGGCCGCGTCGGCCAGACGGCACTCGGTGTAGCGGGGGGCAGCCGGGGGGTCATCGAGGGTTCCGAAGTTGCCGTGGGGGTCGACCAGGGTGATGGGCCGGGAGAACTCCTGGGCCAGCCTTACGAGGGCGTCGTAGATGGCGGCATCGCCGTGGGGGTGGTACTTGCCCATGGTGTCGCCCACCACCCGGGCGCTCTTGCGGTGGGGCCCGTCGGGGCGGATCCCCATGTTGAGCATGGAGTAGAGGATGCGGCGCTGCACCGGTTTCAGGCCGTCGCGGGCGTCGGGGATGGCCCGGGACGTGATGACCGACAGGGAATAGGCCAGAAACGACTCCGACATCTCCTCGGCCACCGGGACAGGCACGATCTCACGGGCGAAATCGACATTCGTGTGGCGATCATCCGACACGCTGCCGAGCGTCAACTGTGATGGTGGGGGCATGGTTCCCTTAGCGGATTCTTGTAGGGGGAAGGTCGGGTTTTACCCCTGATTAGAAGGTACCCGCCAGCAGTGACGATTAGGGGTCAATCAGGCAGATCAACCAAGCAATTCAGTCAGATTTTCGCAATACGAGTGCGGCTGAGGCGCACCGTTTGCCCGAAGGAGCGCACGGCGGCCCGAAGCGCCCGCCAGCCCAGTATGGAAACCGCTCCGGTAGTGCGGTCGTGGTGGGGCACCGGCACCTCGGTCAGGCGGGCGCCCGATCGGGCCAGCATTCCCGACAGCACCACGTTGGGGGCGAAGGTGTCGTCGGGGATGGGGGCCAGCAGCGGGGCCAGCGCCGACGAGCGCATCAGCCGGTAGGGGCAGTTCACGTCGGCCAGGCGGCAGCCGAACGCGACTCGGGTGGTGAGCCGGGCCAGCCGGGTGATGGCCCGCCGGCCCGCCGACTGGTTCCGGCTGGTGCGGATGCCGATCACCCCGTCCACATCGTGGCGAATCGCCCACAGCTCACCGAAGGAAGCCGCCGGCATCTCGTCGTCGGAGTCGGTCTGGAACACCCAATCCGCGGTCGCCACCCCCCGGCGGTAGCCCCGCAGGATGGTGGGCCCGTGGCCGCTGTTGGGCTTGGCGTCCACCACGAGCCGCCGATGGCGTTCGGCCACCGCCCGCAGAATCTGCTCGCTGTCGTCGGTGGCCCCGTCCACGATGGCCACCAGCTCGTAGTCGATGCCCAGGCCGTCGAGCACTCCGAGCCAGCTTTCCGCCACCGACCCGACGATTTCCTCTTCGTTGTACACCGGCATGACCGCGCACAACTCAAGCCGGTCGGCCGCTACGCCGCCGGCCGCTCCCTGGTCGGTCACTCTTGGGTGCTCTGGGCCAGAAGCAGCGCTTCCTTCTCGGCCAAGATGGCGCCGCTCAAGTCGTAGCGGATGGCCGCGGTGTTGGGCTCCGGGCCGGGCCAACCGGGCAGCAGTCCCCGCTCGTGGCAGAAGAACTGGGCCTCCACGTTGGTGCCGTTCAGCTCTGCGGCCTCGGGGTCGGTGGCCAGCCAGGCCACCACCGCGCCGATCACGTCGGGGGGCTGGCCGGTGTCCTCGAAGCCGAATTGGGACATGTCCTGGGCGATGCGCTCGGTGGAGATGTAGCCCGGTTGCACGTTGAAGGCGTTGATGCCCTGGCTGCCGTGTTCCACGGCCAAGAAACCGGCCACCCGGTGAAAGGCCCCTTTGCTGATGCCGTAGCCCATGCCCCAGCCCCCGTCGCCGGCGGCCTCGGTGGGATCGGCGTAGCCCGAGGCCGAAGAAATGTTGACGATGGTGCCGCTGCCCCGTTCGATCATCTGGGGCAACAGCGCCTTGGTGAGCACCAGCGGCGCCAGGCAATTTGCCTTCAGATGGTTGTCCAGCAGCTCGATGGGGGTGTCCAGCAGGCGGTCCATGTGGCCGGGCCCGATATATCGCCCGTTGTTTACCACCACGTCCACCCGCCCCCACTGCGCCAACACCGTGGCGGCCGCCGCTTCCAAAGAGTCATAGTCGAGCAAGTCGGCCGCCACGATCAGCGCATCGCCCCCAGCCTCGGCCACCAGCGCGGCGGTAGCCGACAAGCTGCCGGGCAGCGGCGAGGTGTCCGACCGCTTCACCGTGGACGAGTGCTCCCGCTGCTCGCCGTCGATCACCGTGCGGGCCGACACCGCCACATCAAAGCCCGCCCGGGCCAAATGCACCGAACAAGCCTTCCCAATCCCCCGGCTAGCCCCGGTCACAAACGCCACTGGTCGATCACCCATGGCCCGTAGTCTGCCCGCTCGACCCCTTAGGCTGCTCGTCGGACGAGATTGAGACAGCTATGGGAGGTGCTCAGTCGTGGTCGAAGCGGGTGGCGGCTGGCGAGGGTGGGGCTTGGTCTCGAGATGGCTGGCTGCGGAAGGGCCCTGCTATCGGTCGGCCTTGTCCTGTTTCGCGTACTCCCAGACCAGCAATGCGATTGACGCGGCCAGGAAGAGGCTGGCGATCAGCACGATGTACAGACCAAAGTGGACACTTGCCTCCCGCGGTTCGGGCCAGTCGCTCGCCAGCCGCTGCAGCGATGCCATATCCGTGATCGCTGTCGCGAGGATGGCCAGCGACAACATGGCTGCCAAAACGAGGGTCCACAGCCGCTCGGAGTTCTTGTAGACGGCGACGGCCACGATGGCAGCGAACCCCAGTATGAAAATCCATATGCCGTCGGCGGTCTCGTATCCCTCCACGGTGGTGGACGACACGCCTACCACCAGCCCGCTGTCGGATGTGTAGGACGTCTCCCCGCTGACCCGCACCCAAGGGAACAGCACGCCCAAAGGGACCGCCACGGCGGAGGACCGGGCCGTCTGGCACACGACGAGGAAGGAGCGGTCTGACATCTTTTAACTAGCGTGCTCGGCCAGCTTAGGCATGAAACGAGTGTGACATGAAGATACTCGATTATCGGCGCTGCTGGTGGGGCGGATGGGCCGACTAGGGCCCCCGGTGAGGGAGAACGACTGGTTGGGGTAGTCGGCCAGCATTGCTTGGGCGGCAGCTAGTGGCCCGTTATCAGGTCGACTGTGATCGGTTGGTTGGATATCTCGGCCGCAATGGCCCGGGCTAGGCGGGTGTCGAGGGTTACCAGGGGGGCCTTGAGGGTGGCGGCTAGGGCTGCGAATGCGGCGTCGTAGGCGGTGAGGTTGTCTCGGAGTTTCCAGATCAAGGGGAGTAGCAGTTCGTGGGTGTAGCGCACGGCGTCGAGTTCGGCGAGTGCTCTGAGGGCTCGCTCGCCGATTTGTGCGGTGATCTCGCCGGCGGCGGCGTAGCGGCGGACCACTTGGGCCACTTCCACATCCAACAGAGCGGGAACGTGGAGGGAGTCGGCGGCCATGATCCGGTCGGCCACTTCGTCGGCGAGGGGAAGGCCCAGCAGCCACTCCACCACCGCGGAGGAGTCGAGGACGATCACCTCGCGTCGCGCTCAGCGCGCACCGCGTCGGCGGACGACTCGGTGAGGGTGGTGCGCTCGAATGCGGCCACCCGCTCCACCAGCTCGCGCCTTGTGGGCCGCTGCATGGCCCGGCGCAGCTCGGCCAGCGCATACTCCGACAGCGACCGCCCTTCAAGGGCGGCGCGGGCCTTCAGGCGGCGGTGGAGATCGTCGGGAACGTTGCGGATCTGAAGCGAAGCCATGCATTAAGCATACTTACATGCAATCTGCATGACCATCGCCATTCGATCACCCGCGGCGGATGTCCAAGTCGCGTCTGTCGCTGCGCAGCGCTGGGGGAGGGGGTATCAGGCTAGGGGCCGAGGGCGGTTATGGGGACGACGGCAATGCCGTCGGGGTACTCGAAGCCGTAGCCGCCGGCGGTGATGACCATGAGTTTGGCAGGGTCGCTCATCTGGTTGGTGTCTATGCGGTCTCGCAGTCGGCGTAGTGACTGGACGCCTTCTTCGACGAGCTTGTCGCCGCCGAGCTTCACTTCGGCTGCTGCCCATCTGCGGTTGTCCATGCTGGTGAGGATCAGGTCCACTTCCAGCCCGGAGCTGTCGTGGTAGTGGGACAGCTCCCAGTCGTTGGCCTGGGCGTAGATCCTCAGGTCGCGCAGCACCAGCGACTCGAAGAGCAGCCCGAAGAAGCTCAGCTCCTCCATGAGCTGTTCCTGGTTGGTCCGCAGGGCGGCAACGGCCAAAGATGGGTCGGCGAAGTAGCGCTTGGGCGTTTTGCGGAGCTCGGCCCGGGACCTCAGGTGCGGTCTCCACGCCGGAAGCTCATCGGTAATGAACAACCGGGCCAGAGCGGCTAGGTAGCTCTTTACTGTCTGGGGGTGCAGGGTCTGGCCATTACCGCCCGCGTCCTCGCCCAGCGTCTTGAACGTCACGTTGGTAGAGGTGTTCCGCCCGAGAGAGGTGAGTAGGCGGCGCACTCCTTGGGGGTCGCGGGCAATGCCGTCGACACGGGAGATATCGGTGCGGCTTGTCTCGTCCAAATAGCTGCGAAGCTGCCTTTGGGCCGCTACTGGCGAATCGCCCAACAGACCTGGCCACCCCCCTCTGCAGGTCAGGCCGACGATGTCGGGAAGCGTGAGGCCTGGCGCTGGCGCCGAGCACGGCTCAGAGGCCAACAGCCCGCCAAGGGAGACGTTTCCGCTCGACTCCCCGCTCTCGTGCAGGCTCATCGGGCGCATTTTCACCCGGATGATCCGGCCCGTGCCGGTATGGCGGGTGGCGTCATCTGGCGGGTTGGCCGATCCGGTCAAGATGAACTGGCCTTTCTCGCCCCGGTCGTCGCAGGCCCGGCGCATGGCATCCCACACATCGGGGGCGAGCTGCCATTCGTCCAACAAGCGGGGCACCGGCCCCTCCAGGAGTTCCTGGGGGGAGATCTGGGCCGCCAAACGGTTCTCGAACACCGCGTCGAACGGCACCTCGCTGCGGGAATGGCGTCGGCCGGTCCACGTCTTGCCGCACGCCCGCGGCCCCTCGATGACCACCGCAGATGAGGCCCGCAGCGCCCCATCCACCTCTGCGTCCACCACCCGAGGCCGGTAACCGGCCGGAGTCAGTCGATCATCCATTCTCAACCACCCTAGCTGCCAATACGCAACACGGCAGCCCCTAATCGCGGAATTATTGACTACTCAATCACGAAATTATTGCATTTACAGTCGCGTAATCCTGAGGTGTTCAGCCGCGATTTCCTGAAATCGCAGTTGTGCCCTGCACTACCAACAGGAGGGGATGGTTGAGCGAGGTTGATGTCACCGGATTCGGTGTGGCCCAAGCACACCTGCCGACCACCATCAGCGTCGACCGCGTCGTCGAGACGACGAACACGAACGTCGGATCCGTCGCATTGCAGCAGATCCGAGAGCTCATCGCCGACCTGCTCGGACTCTGACCAGCGAATCGGTCACACGTAACGGATGTCCACGTCGTGCCAAACGTGGGCAATGGCCGCTAGGGGTGGACTGTGAAGGCTTGGGTTTTGTGGGGGCCGTAGCGGTGGATGCGGAAGTCGGTGTCGAAGGCGAGTGCTTGGGTGATGGCGAGGCGCTCCATGAGGGCCCAGCTTGTGCGGTCGGTGAGGGAGAACGATTGGTCGGGGTAGTCGGCCAGCATTGCTTGGGCCGCTTCGAAGTCGGCTGGGGTTGTGCATTCGATTCGGGCGACGCCGGAGGCGATGGCGGCCACTGTGCGATTTGCCAATGCGTGGTTGGTGCGGGCGGTCACCAGGTTCCACAACTCGGCCAGCACGACGTCGCTGGTGACGAGATCCCCGGCGCGTTCGGCCAACAGCGACTGGGCGACGTCTCGGTGGGCATCGCCGGCGTCGGCCGCGGCGTACCAGATGCTGGTGTCGACGAAGACCGGAGCCACTGCTCAGAGGCCCTTGGCGGCGAACTGCTTGTCGATGGCCTCGCTGATCATGGCCTGTTTTCCGTTGGCGATCCTCGATCCTCCGCTGTCGAACAGCCCGAACACGATCGAGGGGTCAGCCGCGGCGCTGGCCCGGTCCAAGTCGTCGGCCACCAGGCGGCGGATGTACTCCGACAGCGAGATGCCCTCGTGGGCGGCCTTGCGCTTGGCCTCAGCGTGGTGGTGGTCGGGAAGGATGATCATCGTCCGCACAACACCAAGATAGCATCATAGGCATGGCATAACCTATGCCAATTTGACTGGGCCTCCCGATGGCCGCCGCCATTCGGTCACACGTGGCGGATATCCACGTCGTGCCAGGTGCTTTTGAGCTCTTCAGGTGGGGCGGGGAAGGCGCCGCGGGCCCATTGGGGTCGGGCGGTGCGGGCGGTGATGAGCCAGCGGTCGTCGAAGCGGGCCACGTCGTCGCAGTAGTGCAGGCCCAAGATGAGGTCGCCCACGTCTGAGTCCTCCGGGCGCATGTGGTAGGCCACTGCCCAGGTCTCGATATGGCCCTCGTCGGCGCCCTCTTCCAAGTCGATGTACTGGTTGCCCATGAAGTGCAGAGTGGCCTCGAACTTGTGCAGCTCCTTTTCGGTCCAGTCGAGGTAGGGATCGAGATCTCCTGAGATCACCGTCCCGGAGATCTGGCAGTCGGGGTGGAATGCAGACCGCACCAGGTCGAAATCGATGCGATCGATTCCCCGGGCGTACCGCTGGGGAACCTCCTTGATCAGCTCCCGATCCTTCAGCCATCGCACTGTGGTTTCGACGTCCATCTCGCCTCCTTCGACCCGCTCCGGCCCACCCTGCGTCGCGCTACGGTTGCGCTCATGAAAGAGCTGATCTATCACCGGCTGTTCTACCCGGCAGTGGAGCGGTACGCCAACAGAGAGGCAATCGTCGACGGTGCCTACCGGACCGACTTCGCCACCCACGGCGAGCGGGTTACTCGGCTGGCCAATGCCATGGGGAGCGAGCTCGGGGTGAAGAAGGGCGACCGGGTGGCCATCATGGCCCTCAACAGCGCGTCCTACCTGGAGCTGTACCACGCCTGCTACCTGGGTGCCGGGATCGTGAATCCGCTGAACTTGCGGCTGGCCGGTCCCGAACTGGAATACATCGTGCGGGACTCGGGTACCGAGGTGGTCTTTGTTGACGCCTTCTTCGCCGGGCTGTTTGCCCAGGCCATGGAGGCCGCAGACGACAACCCGATCCGCCAAGTGGTGCTCATCGGCTCAGGCGACGTGCCCCACGATGTGGCCTACGAAGATCTGGTGGCCGCCGGCGCCAATACCACGCCGCCCGAGCCCGAAGAAGAAGACCCGGTCGTGCTCATGTACACCGGCGGCACCACCGGCCTGCCCAAGGGGGTGCTGCTCCAGCAGCGGGCCGAGATGCTCAACGTGTACCACGTGGCCATCGGGCTGGGAGGCACGAGAGACGACGACGTGTTCTTGAGCCAGACGCCGCTGTTCCACGCTGCATCCATGGCCAGCTTGCTGGTGATTCCGGCCGCCGGCTCCAAGATGGTGACCATTCCCGCCTTCGATCCCGCCGGGGTGATGAACCTCATCGAGGCCGAGGGCATCACTCAAACGGTGATGGTGCCCACCATGATCGGCCTGTGCATCCAGCACCCCGAATACCGGCCCGAGCGGCTGGCGTCGCTGCGAGAGCTGGTGTACGGCGCCTCTCCGATGCCCGAGGCCATCTTGAGCCATCTGCTGGAGCACCTGCCCGACGTGAACCTGCTCCAGGGCTACGGCATGACCGAGTGCTCGTCGGTGCTCACGTTTCTCTCGGCTGAAGACCATTCGGCCGGCGGCCCTCGGCTGCGGTCGGTGGGCCGCTCGGTGATCGGCGTGAACCTCTGCATCCAAGACGAAGACGGCAACGTGCTGCCCACCGGCGAGATCGGCGAGGTGTGCGCCCGGGGCGGCAACTACATGCGGGAGTACTGGAACAAGCCCGAGGCCACCGCCGAGGTGTTCCGGGACGGCTGGTATCACACCGGCGATGCCGGCTACCTCGACGAAGAGGGCTATCTGTTCTTGGTCGACCGGGTGAAGGACATGATCGTCTCGGGCGGCGAGAACGTGTACTCCTCAGAGGTGGAGAGCGCCATCTCCACCCATCCCGGTGTGGCCCAAGTGGCGGTGATCGGGATTCCCGACCCGGTATGGGGGGAGGCGGTCCACGCGGTGGTGGTTCCCACGCCCGACCACGAGCTGACCGAAGAGGAGGTCTGCGAGCACGCTCGCCAGACCATCGCGGGCTACAAGGTGCCCAAGTCGGTGGAGTTCCGGGCTGAGCCCCTGCCCCTGTCCGGGGCCATGAAGGTGCTCAAGCGGGAACTGCGAGCGCCGTACTGGGAAGGCCAGGACAAGAACATCGGGTAGCGGCCAATAGAAATCCCCCAAGACCGCCACCAGTTGGCGGAAGACGGTGGGTAGGCTCCCACCCATGCAGGTAGAGATTCGTCATGCCCCCAGCTTCGCGGTCGCCCGGTGCGCCCTGGGCGGGGGCGAGCAAGTCAAGGTCGAGGCGGGCGCCATGTCGGCCCATTCCTCTGGGATGTCGCTGGAGGCCAAGGTGGAGGGCGGCATGCTCAAGGGGCTCAAGCGGAGCGTTTTGGGCGGAGAATCGCTGTTCGTGTCCACCTACACCGCTCCCGCCGAGGGCGGCTGGGTGGATGTGGCCGCCAAATTGCCCGGCGACCTCCGGGTGATCGAGTTGGACGGCTCGCAATCATGGATCATCGAGCGAGGCAACTGGCTGGCCTCCGACGCCTCGGTAGTGATGGACACCAAGTGGAGCGGCTTCAAGTCGCTGGTCGGCGGCGAAGGTGGGTTCATGGCCCACGCCACCGGCACCGGCAACGTGGTGGTGGCCTCTTACGGGGCCATCGACGTGATTTCGCTGGCCGCGGGCGAGACGGTGGTGGTGGACACCAGCCACATGCTGGCCTTCCCCGACACCGTGAGCTACGAACTCCGCCGGGCTGTGGAGGGCCGCTCGATCCAGTCGATGAAGTCGGGCGAGGGCTTTGTGTTCCACTTCAGCGGCCCCGGCGACATTTTGACCCAGACCCGCAACCAGGCCCAGCTCATCGCCTGGATCAATACCGAGATCGGTTCTCGCGAGTAGCTCTACTTACCGCAGATCCTGGTCTTGGAGAAGGCGGGCCTGCCCAGATCGGTTCTCGCGAGTAGCTCTACTTACCGCAGGCAGCAGTCGGCGGGGCAGGCCACCGGCGCAGGGCCCAGCACAAGTTTGGCGATCATCTCGACGAACGCGGGGTGGGTGCCGACGGTGGGGACACGGGTGAATCGCAGTCCGAGCATGTCGGCGTGCTGGCGGGCCTCGATGTCGAGGTCGTAGACCACCTCCATGTGGTCGGCCACGAAGCCGATCGGCACCACGATCACCGCGTCGGCTCCGCCCGCGGCCAGCCGATCCAACTCGCTGCCGACGTCCGGTTCGAGCCAGGGAACGTGGGGCGGGCCGCTGCGGCTCTGATAGGCCAGCGACCATTGGCTCGTTCCGGCGCGGGCCGCCACCCGGAGGCAGGCCTCGTTGAGCTGGGCGATGTAGGGGGCGGTGGCCGCCATGGTGTCGGGAATGCTGTGGGCGGTGAACAACACCGGGGCGGTCGGGTCGGTCTGGCAGGCCGCGGCCAGAAAGTCGGCCATGGCCGACATGAAGCCCTCCTGGTCCCAGAACGGAGGCAGCTTGTACACCACTGGCGCGTCGGGGCCGACCGCGGCCCGAGCCTGTTCAATGTCTTCGGAGTATTGGCGGCAGCCCGAGTATGAGCCGAACGCCGAAGTTACGAATCCCACCGCCTGGGAGATGCCGTCGTCGCGCATCTGGGCCACCGTGTCGCCCAGCATGGGCGACCAGTTCCGGTTACCCCAGTACACCGGGAGTTTTACCCCGCGCCTGGCCAGCTCATCGGCCAAGGCGGAGATCAAGTCGCGGTTGCACTGGTTGATGGGGCTGACCCCGCCGAACAGGTGGTAGTGCTCGGCCACCGCAGCCAATCGCTCGTCACCGATGCCCCGTCCCCGGGTCACGTTGCGCAGAAACGGCATCACGTCGTCGGGCCCCTCGGGGCCTCCGAAGGAGACGATCAGGATCGCGTCGATGTCGGCGGCGGCTCCGGGTGGGCCAAGGTCGTTTGAAGGGCCAGGGTCGTTTGAAGGGGTAGTGGGCATGGTCGGTAGGCTTTTGGGGGCGAGTAGGGGGTTTTGCCGCCCAATGCGATAGTGCGGTAAACCCGTTTCGAGGGTAGCCGAACTGGGGAGAGGGTTTGCGGGCTCGAGAACGCAGTCGCTTGACGGTTCTTTTTGTAGTGGTGGTCGCCTCCTTGGTGGCCGCCGGCGGAGTCGCGCTCGGACAGTCCGACAGCGGTGGCGACGCCGCCCAGCCGGTCACGGTCGAGTCGGCGATACCAGCGTGGCGTGATCTGGACCGGGCCCAACAGGACTTGGAATCGGCCCTGGGGGCCCGCGAGTCCGTTCAGATGGCCATGGACCGCACGATGGACGAACTCCACCTCGAATTAGCCCGGCTTGACAAACTCCACAACACCGATACCGGCCAGCAGCTCCTCATGGAGGAGGCCGAGCGATTGGTCGTGCAGGAGTACATATCGGGGGGCGACGTCGAGGACTTTGCCTTCATTCTGGGGGTGTCAGAGGCCACCGATGCCCTGTGGCGGAAAGCGCTATTGTCAGAGATCTCCGAACTCGTAGATGAGGCCTTGGACGCGGTGGACGATGTATCGGGCGAGCGGGATCGAACCGGGGCCCGAATTGGGCGGCTCAACGACACCATCCCCTATCTGAACAGCCGCCTGTTCGATGCGAATCAGTCGGTGGAAGCGGCCGAGTGGGTGGTGTACATCGCGGAGATCAACGACATGGCCGACCGCGAGATGGCCCAGAACGGGTTTATCCCACCCACCGAGCGGCATTGGTACAACCTCCGCTTTTGCGAGTCCACCAACAACTACACCGCCGAAAGCGCCAACGGCCTCTTCTACGGCGCGTACCAGTTCGAACCCCGAACGTGGAGGACCGTGGGCGGCACCGGCAATCCGGCCCACGCCCCGCCCGAAGAGCAAGATGCCCGAGCTCGCCTGCTCTACGCCCGAAGGGGCGACCAGCCTTGGCCCCGGGACTACTGCGGCCGGTGGCTCCCTGCGAACTAGCTTCGTGAGCCAATGAAGCTGTGGGTGGCGTTGCTGCTGGCCGACTGCGTGCTCATCGGCATCGGGCTCACCTACCTGACGGGATTGAAGCTCCGCATCGAGGAGCGGGTGGCCTACGGCGCGGTGGTCGGATTCATGGCCATCACCCTGGTGGGCTATGCCGCGGCCTGGGCTGTCGGCCGGTTGAGCGGACCGGTGATCGTGGCAGCAGCCTTGGTGGCCACCGCGGTCTCTGCCATCGGTTGGTACACGGGCATCCGGCAAATCGGCGCCGAGTGCCGGGATTTCCGACGCCGGCTGATGCGGCCCATCTCCCGCTCGGAGAACCCGGCGCCCCTTCTCATGCTGACCGCCCCGGCCTGGGCGATCACCGCTTGGATCTTGAACCAGGCCTACCTGCCCGACGGCTCAGGGGGCGTGCGGGCCGGCCACCTCTCGTCGTGGACCGACTGGCAGGCCCATCTGACCTATGCCTCGTCGTTCGCCCATGCCGAGAACTTCCCACCCGAGCTGCCCACCGCCTTCGGCGTCGACCGGCTGCCCTATCACTTCGGCATCGACTTCTTCGCCGCCATGCTCGACCGGGCTGGCTTGAGTGCCTTCGGCGGATTGGAGGTGTCGTCGGGATACCTGGCGTTTGCCTTCGTGCCTGTTCTGTACCTGGTGGGGGTGAGGCTGTTCTCCAGCCGGGCGGTGGGGGTGGCTGTGGTGCTGGTGTTCACCCTGTTCGGCGGGCTGGGATGGCTCCGCTTCTTTCACGATCGGGCTGAGGGCGGTTGGGGCGTCATCTGGAACCTGCCCACCGACTACACCCGCCACCACGCGGGCAACATCTTGATGGAGAACGCGGTCACCGGGAATCTGTTCCCCCAGCGGCCGACCCTGGCCGGGTTCTCCCTGCTGCTGATTGTGGTCGTGCTTCTGCGGGAGGCCCACAAATCGGGATCGCGCCGCCTGTTCGCCGCCGCCGGGGTGATCGTCGGGCTGATGCCGATATTCCACGTGTACTCCTTCGGGGTGGCGTTGGGGCTGGGCTTGATCTGGGCGGTGCTCGACCGCCGCTGGCAGTGGATTCTGTTCGCGCTACCAGCCCTGGTGTTCGCGCTGCCCGCGGCCCTGTGGATCGAGCCGCTCAACACCGAGATCGTGTGGGAGACCTGGGTGAACGGCCCCTGGATGCAGCCCCCCTCCTACTCCGCCTGGCAGGACAACCCGCTCACCTTCTGGTGGCGCAACGCCGGGGTGTTCCTGCTGCTGATGCTGGCTGCTCAGGTGTGGCAGGGCACGCTGCCCCGAGTTGTGCTGTGGGGTTCGATCCCGGTGTGGCTGTGGCTTATCGTGCCCAACTTCGTGCGGGTGGCCCCGTCGCATCCGTGGAACAACACCCACTGGTTCGTCCCGGTAATCCTGTTGGGGTCGCTGCTGGTGGCCGCGGTGCTGGTGAGATTGGCCTCCATCGGGTGGCTGGGGGTGGTGGCCGCGGTAGCGCTGTTCTTCACCCTTACCTTCGCCGGTGCGCTGGATGTCTGGAAGGCAGTCGACCCCAAAGTGAACGTGTGGCCCCACCCCATTGCCTCGGGCGACGGGGTGGCCGCCGGGGAGTGGGCCCGAGATGAGACTCCGCCCGACAGCGTGTTTCTGATCGGCTTCGAGCACACCCACCCCGTGCCGGCGCTCAGCGGGCGGCAGACAGTGGTGGGATTCGCCGGCTGGATAAACGACCTCGGCGTCACCGATTGGCCAACCCGTCACCAGCAGGCCCGTACCATGCTGAGCGGCGCCGAGGGCACCGAGGAACTGTTGAATGCCTACGGGGTGGATTACGTGGTGGTTGGGCCGATCGAGCGCCGGGTCGGGGTCAGCGAGCAGTTCTGGGCGGCCCGGGGAACCCCGGCCTTTGCCCAGGGCGCCTACACCGTCTACGAAGTGAACTGAGCCATGCGAGCCATGACCCGCGAGCGAGGAGTTCCCCTGGAGGGTTGGAGTCCATTGGAGTTCTGGCGCCGTCGCCCGGAGACGGCGCTGGCCATTGCCGTAGGGGCGATGGCGGTGGCCGGGCTGGTGCTACGCCTCGTGGAATTGGCCGAGCGTCCCCTGCACCATGACGAGAGCATCGATGCCTGGTACTCATGGCAGTTCCTGGAGGGCACCTTCGAGGGGTACGACCCGGTGTACCACGGGCCGCTGCGCTTTTATCTGACGGCT
This sequence comes from Acidimicrobiia bacterium, assembly GCA_022827405.1. Classification (GTDB taxonomy): domain Bacteria; phylum Actinomycetota; class Acidimicrobiia; order Acidimicrobiales; family Bin134; genus Poriferisocius. The sequence continues at coordinate 35,799 of JAJDTA010000212.1, read as the reverse complement.
GCGTTCTTTTGGGTGTTCGGGGAGTCGCACACCACCGCCCGCATGGTGGCTGTTTTGGCCGGGGTAGGGCTGATTGTGTTGCCGTGGTTCCTGCGCCGGTCGCTCGGCCCGGCGGTGACCGTAACCGCTTCGGCGGTGCTGGCGTTCAGCCCCATCGCCCTCTACATGACCCGACTGGGCCGGGAAGACTCGCTGACCGCGTTCATCACGCTGGCGATGATGGTGGTGATCGTCCGGCTTTTGGACCGCCCTCGGCTCTTGTTGCCCGCGCTGTTGGGCTTCTTGCTGGCCGCGGGCTTCGCGGTCAAAGAGACCACGTTCATTGTCGTGTTCATTTTCGGGGGGTTCTTCTTGGCCCTGTTGGCCGAGCAGGCCGCCCAACAGAACAGCGGGGACCGCGCTCCCAGGCCCGGCGGCTTCGCCGGGTGGTCGTGGATGCTGCCGGCCGGACTGGTGCCCATGGGCATCGCCTTCGGAGTGAGCGCCTACTACGAGGCCGAGGTCTTCGTCACCCTGGGCGTCTACGGGGTGCTCTTGGTGATGGTCATCCTCATGCAGGCCAGCCCGGCCCAGATCTGGGGTCTGCCGATGGTGCAGGCCGCTCGGCGCGTGCCGTGGTGGGGGTGGGCTCTGGCCGCCGCGGTTTTCCTGTTCTTCTTCGCCCTGTGGTTCACCGTCTTCTTCACCAATTCAGCGGGCTTTTTGGACGGCTTCACCGAGGGCATCACCTACTGGCGGGGCGAACAGGACACCAACCGGGGCAGCGAGCCGTGGCACTACTACCTGTACACCATCGGGCTATACGAGTACTTGGTGTGCATCCTGGCGGTGATCGGCACGGTTCACGTGTTCCGCAATCCCACATTTGTCGGCAAGTTCCTGGTGTGGACTGCGGTGGCCAGTTGGTTCTCGTACTCCTGGGCCAGCGAGCGGTTCCCCTGGCTGGCCCTGCACATCCTGGTGCCGATGGCCTTTCTGGCCGGCTACGGCGTTCAGGTGCTGTGGCGGGCGAGGAGAACGGCGTGGATGCTTCCGGTTTGGGCGGTGCTGGCCGGGCTGTTGGCCAGCACGCTATTCGTCTCCTGGAGATCCAACTACGTGAACCAGCGCGACCCCCGGGAGCTGTTGACCCAGGTTCACACCACCCATGACTACGTCGACACTGTGCACCGCATCGAGGCGCTCAATGAGTACAGCACCTCCGTGGGCGAGGGGCCGGTGACCGTCGCGGTGGACACCGCCATCTCGGTGCCCAATCTGTGGTACTTCCGCGACTACGAGGGGCGCCAGTGGACCGACCGCGCCTCGGCGCAACACACCTCTGCTGATTTCGTTCTCGCCCTCCCCGAGAGCGGCATCACCGGAGCTGCTCCCGATCTGGCCGACCATCAGACCACCCGAATGCCACTGCGGGACTGGTGGGCCCCCCAGTTCGAGTCGTACCACGACGGCTGGTTCTCGGGTTGGGGCAACTGGCTGGTGGACCGGGAGGTGTGGAACGAGGGCACGCTGGGCAGCACCGACTTCGACCTCTCAGTGAGCCCTCGGGCCCTTGCCCTAGAGGCCCGAATGGGCGGGGGCTAGTTCGCCTTCAGGCCACGTAGGGCAGGGCCGAAACCACCCGTTCGCCCAGATCACTGTCGCCGGCCACGGTCACCAGTCCGGCGGCCAGCGCACCGGCCGGGTCGGTCCGACCACAGCACAGCGCGTTGTAGGTGTCCACGTCGGTGTGCACCGCCACGGTGGGGTTGTCGGCCGGTGCTGAGGGCTTGGCCCGGCCGTCGGCCACCGCTACACCTCGGGGGCCATCGGCGTCGCCGTCGATGGCGAACACCACCGTGCTGCCCTCGGGGGCGCCGGCCTTCTTGCCCACCACATAACCCATGTTGCGGGCATGCCAGTCCAAGCAATGCCGGACCACTGGGCCGCTCAGGTGACCGGGAATGCCCAACGCCCGGCGCATGTCCTGCTCGTGGGCCCAACAGTCGAACACCCTGATGTGCATGAACGTCCGGTACGGGGCGTCGCCGATGGGGGTGAAGCCCACCTCGTCCCATTTCTCATCGGGCAATTCCCGCAGCATCTCCAGCCGCCGGGCGCAGATGTCGCTCATCTCGGCCAGCACCTCTGAGCCGGGCCGTGACCGCCGGGGCGCGATTTGGCCCTCGTTGAAGGCGGCGATGCCCTCAAGGCCGCCCCCGGTGGCGGGGGGCTCGGGCTTCTCTCCCGCCAACATCCGCTCAAGGCCGGTGATGTGGCTCACCTGGTCGCGCACCGACCAGCCGGGGCACTCGGTGGGGGTGTTCCACTGCTCTTCGCTTAAGTCGGCGCCCAATCGGGCAATCGACTCCCACACCGCTTCGAGCAGTTCGACAACTGGATCACTCATGTTCGCTGTCTTCCTGTAGTAAGGCCTTCTGTATTCGAGCCGGCACCCATCACGTCAACCCGACGGTAAACGACCGGGTGTCGTAGTCGAGCATTTCCCGCACCGACTCGGCCACCGTTCCCCGGATCAAGCGCCGGGTGCCGGCGAAGGCCTTCAAGGCGAGTCCCTCGGCCAGCCCGGCCGCTTCGGACATGGCGGCTTCTTCGAGCTCATCAGCCGGAACGACCCAGTCCAAATAGCCGACTTCGGCCGCTTCCGACGGGGAATAAAGCCGGGCCAGCAGCACCGAGGAGTGGACATGGCGAGGCGATAGGCGGTCCCGGGCCAGCTTGATCACCGACGCAGGCAGCACCATGCCGATGGCGGTTTCGTTGAGCCCGATCTTGGTGGGCGTGTCGGCGCCGATGCGCACATCGCAGCACATGAGCCAGATGGCCCCGGCGGCAAAGGCGTGGCCGGTGCAGGCGGCCACTACTGGGATGGGGAACTCATAGAGCCGCACGAACAGGTCCATGCCCGCCCTGAACAGGTTGCTGGCCTCCTCGGGGCCCGACTGCATCACCTTGAGGTCGAAGCCGGCGGTGAACTTGCCGGGCCGGCCGATCAGCACCACCGCCTTGGCCTCTTGCTCGGCCCGGTCGAGCGATTCGTGCAGGGCGGCGATCACCTCGTGGGTCAAGACGTTGACTTTGCCGTCGTCCACCCGGACGAGGGCGACGTCGCCCGTCAGCTCGCAGCTGACCGAAGGGCACGATGTTTCGGACATGGGCGATGAGAATATCGCGGTGCTCATCGGTAGCATCATTAGTCGTGTCGGCTGCCATTTCCGCTCGTGGATTGCGCCGAACCTATGGCGAAGTGGTGGCGGTCGACTCGCTCGATCTGGAGGTAGCTGCCGGAGAGGTCTACGGATTCTTGGGGCCAAACGGCGCGGGCAAGTCCACTGTGGTGCGGATGCTGTGCACCTTGGCGTCGTTGACTGCGGGGTCGGCCTCGGTGGCGGGCTACGACGTGGCCCAGCAAGGCGATCTGGTGCGGCTCAGCATCGGCGTGGCCCTTCAAGATGCTGCTCTTGACGGCAAGCTCACCGGCCGGGAGACGCTGATGCTGCAAGGCCGCTACTACGGCTTGGAGCGCCCAGACATCGCCACCCGCATCGAGGAATTGGCCCCCTTGTTGGAGATGGACGCCATCGACCGGCGGGTGTCCACCTACTCAGGAGGCATGAAGCGCCGTTTGGATCTGGCTGCCGCGCTGATGCACAACCCCGAGGTGCTGTTTTTGGACGAGCCCACCACCGGCCTCGACCCCTTAAGCCGGGCGGTGGTGTGGGAGCAGATTCGCCGGCTGAACCGCGACCTGGGCATGACCATCTTCCTCACCACCCAATACCTGGAGGAGGCCGATGCTCTCACCCACCGGGTGGGTATCTTGGACCACGGCCGTTTGGTGGCCGAGGGCGCCCCCGATGAGCTCAAGCGCACGGTGGGGTCCGACGTGGTGGTGGCTCGGGTAGCGGGCGACCCCGAGGTGGCGGCGGAGGCCATCGGTGGGGTGTCGGGGATCAGCAATATCGATATCTATGGCAACGAGGTGAGCGCGGCCACCGGCGATGGGGCCTCGGTGGTCAGCCCGGTGGCGGTGGCGCTGTCGGCGGCCGGGGTGGAGGTGTTGGACCTGTCGATCCATCCCACCACCCTCGACGACGTGTTCTTGGAGCTCACCGGCGCCCGGATCGAGGTGGAGGAATGAGCGAGGCCGTTCTGTCCGGCCGGCCTGCTGGCGATGTGATCAGGGCCCGACCGTCGGGGTTTTTCGGCGATATGGCCTCGGTGTCCAGCCGAGCGCTGCGGCTGTTGCCCCGCGACTTGGAAGCCATCATTCCCGCCATGTTGATCCCCCTGTTCTTCTTGATGGTCACCATCGGGGCCATCCAGAACCTGGCCGGCGATGTGGTCTCCGACATCGACTACAAGGCCTTCCAGTTGCCGGTGGCCATCATGACCGCGGTGACCGGCATGTCCCGGGCCAACTCGCTGGTGATCGACATCGCCGACGGCTACTTCGATCGGCTGTTGATGACCCCGGTGAACCGCTATGCCCTGCTGTTGGGGCTCATGGTGGCCGACTTCACCCTGTTCGTGGTTATGGCCATACCGGTGATCGCGTTGGGATTCGCCATCGGCGTGAGCTTTGGCGCCACCGGGGTGCTGGGCCTGTTGGTGTTCGTGCTGTTCGGCGCGCTGTGGGGGCTGGCCTTCACCGGCTTCCCCTACGCCATCGCGCTGCGCACCGGGAACCCCGCCGCGGTCAACTCCAGCTTCTTGTTGTTCTTCCCCTTCATGTTCTTGACCACCGCCTGGGTAAGCCGCGATGTGATGACCGACTGGCTGGCTGCCATCACCTGGTTCAACCCCATGACCTATTCCCTGGAGGGCATGCGCTCGCTGTTCTCGGGCTGGGACGGATGGGCGCTGGGCCGGGCGCTGCTGTCTATCGGCGTGGTGGGGCTTTTGGCCCAATCATTGGCCTTCCGGGCGCTGCGCGGCCGAATCCGCCGCGGTTGATCCCAGTCCCAGTTCGGGCTTTTGGGCCATGGTGGCAGAGGTTGGGCTCGGGTAGGCTGGTGGTTGTGAGCGAAACCGTGGAAGCCCAACTTTTCGAAGTCAGCGAAGCAGCCATCGACAAGGTGCTCGACATCCGGTCGAACGAGGACGATCCCGAAGCCTTAGGGCTGCGCATCGAGATCACCGGCACCAGCGGCGCCGACTACACCTACGACCTGGCGTTCGAGGAGGTGGCCGACTGCACCGAGGGCCATCGCCACATCATCACCGGTGGACTCACCGTGATGATCCCCGAGGAGTCGGTGGAGAACCTGACCGGTGCCACCCTGGATCTGCCCAACAACCCCATGCAGGGCGGGCTGGTGATCCGCAACCCCAACAAGCCTGATCTGCTGGCCGGCGCCGACCTGGAGCTTTCGGGCACCATCCCCGAGCAGCTCCAGCAGCTGTTGGACCAGCACATCAACCCCTCGCTGGCCTCCCACGGCGGGTTCGCCAACTTGCTGGGGGTGGAGGGGCACACCGCCTACATCACCATGGGCGGCGGCTGCCAGGGTTGCGCCATGAGCGCGGCCACGTTGCGGGAGGGCATCACCGTGATGATCACCGAGGCCATCCCCGAGATCACCGACGTGGTGGACGCCACCGATCACGAAGCCGGCGACAACCCCTATTTCGCCCGGGCCTGAGTTCTTTTCTTCAACTGAAGCGCCCACCGGGTAGGCGCTGTCACTGCGGCCTGGAAGAATGGCCCCATGCTTGATCTGTTGATTCGCGGGGGCACGGTTGTCGACGGGACGGGGACTGCGCCGACGGTGGCCGACGTGGCGATTTCGGGCGGGCGGGTGGCCGCCATCGAGAGCCGTATCGACGCCGATGCTGTTGAGGTGATTGAGGCCGCAGGCCGCTATGTGACTCCAGGGTTTGTCGATGTCCACACCCACTACGACGGCCAGGCCACCTGGGATCCGATCATGGCCCCCTCGGCGTGGCATGGAGTGACAATGGTGGTGATGGGCAACTGCGGCGTGGGGTTCGCCCCCGCCGATCCCAGCCGCCACGACTGGCTGATCGAGCTGATGGAGGGTGTCGAGGACATCCCCGGCGCCGCCCTCCACGAGGGGATCACCTGGCGGTGGGAGACCTTCCCCGAGTATCTCGACGAGCTGGAAAGGCTGGGCCGCACCATCGATGTGGCCGCCCAAGTACCCCACGGAGCGGTGCGGGCCTATGTGATGGGAGAGCGGGGGGCCACGCCTGAGTCGGCCACCGCCGCGGAGTTGACCGAGATGGCCCGCATCGTGGGCGAGGGAACCCAGGCCGGCGCGGTGGCGTTCTCCACCAACCGGCTGCCGATGCACACGTCGCTTTCGGGAGTGCCGGTGCCGGGAACCTTCGCCGATCATGAAGAGCTGGCCGCCATCATGGGCGCGCTCGACGGCCAGTCGCTGGTAGAGGTGGTACCGGCTGGATCGATGGGCGAGGATCCCGACGCCCCCATACGCGAGGTGGAGCTCTATCGGCGCCTCAGCCTGGAAACCGGCCGGGCCATCACCTTCACCATGGTGCAGGTACACGTCAACCCCGGCCAATGGCGCGAGCAGATGGACATCGTGGAGCGGGCCAACGCCGAAGGGGCCAAGCTGGTGCCCCAGGTACAGGGCCGCCCCGGCGGGCTGCTGGCCGGGTGGGATCAGTTCAACCCGTTCGCCAAGCGGTCCGCCTATCAGTTGCTCGACAACCTGCCGCTGGAGGACCGGCTGGTCGAGCTGCGCCGCCCTGAAGTCCGGGCTGCCATCTTGGCCGAGGACATCCCCGGCGATCCTGCCATGGGTATCTTGCGCCACTCGCTGCACGCCACGTTCCCGTTCGACGATGGTCCAGTGTTCGAGCCCGACCCGTCCGAATCGGTTGCCGCCATGGCCGAGAAGACCGGCGCCGACGTGATCGAGCTGATTTACGACCTGATGTGCGAGCGGGGGATGCTCCAGGTGTTCTTCACCGGTTACCGCCACGGCGACCTGGAAGACCTGCGGGAGATGATGGTGCATCCCATGACCGTGGTCGGGCTGGCCGACGGCGGGGCCCATTGCAGCGTGATCTCCGACGCCAGCCTGCCCACCTACATGCTCCAGCATTGGGTGCGCGACCGGCAGCGAGGACCGAAGCTGTCGATTGCCGAGGCGGTGAAGATGCTCACTTCCGAGCCGGCCGAGCTGTACGGCTTCGACGATCGGGGCGTACTGGCGGTGGGCCGGCGGGCCGACGTCAACGTGATTGACCTCGACGGCATGCGGCTGCATCTGCCCGAAGTAGTGGGCGATCTGCCCACCGGCGCCTGTCGCCTGCTGCAATCCGCCGACGGCTACGACGCCACCATCTGCGCCGGTGAGATCACCTTCCGCAACGGCCAGCCCACCGGCAACCGTCCCGGCACCCTCATCCGCCACTAGCAGACCGCATCCGCGGCGACGAACCAGGCGACGCCATGAGAGGACCTGAGCGCCTGGGTCGAAGCGTCCTCGTCCGCGTGGGCCAGCCGACGCCGGAAGCGTGGGAGGGGTGTCAGCGGCTGACGATCCGAACCGACGCATTCGACCCTGAGAAGGGCCGTGAGCTGAGGAGGGCCTGGGTGGATCGCACTCCGCTGGTAATCGAATTAGATGGCGAGCTGCCACCGCCCGAGCCGGTGATGCACGCCCAGTGGTGGGAGCTCAGGCCAGGTCTGACCATGCCTGCTGAGGTGCTCCGCCATCTTCTGACGGCCAATACGGTGGATTGGCGAGACCCGGAACGGCCCCGGTTTGAGCCGCAAGAGCGAGCGCTGTCATTGGGGGCCCGGCCGGGGGAAGCTGGCGAGCCTGGGGACGTGGTGACCGATTCCGGGCCGATGTGGTGCGACGGGGGGCCGTTCGACGTGTTCACACCCGAGGGGGTCGGGTCCGCTGTGGTTCCAGCGGTGAATCTGGCGGTGGGCTGCCTGGAAGCGCTCAACCCGGCCGTTTCCCAGGCCGATCTGGCCGACGACCAGCGTGCCGCTGTCGGCCACTTAGGGGGCGCTGCCAGCATTGTGGCGCCAGCTGGGTCGGGCAAGACCCGGGTGCTCACCGAGCGGGCCCGGTACTTGGTGCGCGACCTCGGCGTAGACCCAAGAGCCGTCTGCTTGGTGGCGTTCAACGTGCGGGCCCGGGCGGAGATGCAAGAGCGCACCGCCGATCTGCCCGGCTTGGAAGTGCGCACCCTCAACAGCCTGGCCCTGGCCATCTGCAACGGCACCGGGCCGTTCGCCCGACCCCGAGACCACGGTCGGGTTGAGGTGGTGGACGAGAGGCAGGTGCGGGATCTTCTCGGCGAGATGGTGCCCCGCAAGCGGCGGGCTATGACCGATCAGCTCGCCCCTTGGATTGAGGCGATGGGCGCGTCCCGTTTGGGTTTGCGCGATCCCACCGAGGTGGAGCGCGATTTCCATCCCGATGTTCCCGACTTCTCTGAAATCGCCCCCCGATATGTGAGCCTGCTCGACGCCGAGGGACTGGTGGACTTCGATCAGCAGATCATGCGGGCTATCGACATCTTACTGAGCGACCCCGCCGCCCGGGCCGCGGCCCGGCGCACTTGTGGCGTTCTTCTGGTGGACGAGTTCCAGGACCTCACCCCCGCGCACCTCCTGTTGGTGCGGTTGCTGGCCGGACCGAGGGCCGATGTGTTCGGGGTGGGCGACGATGACCAGACCATCTACGGCTATTCCGGTGCCTCCCCGGAATGGCTCATCGACTACCACAAGCACTTTCCTGGGGCGCAACGACACGAACTGCATGTCAACTATCGCTGTCCCCCTGAAGTAGTGGAAGCGGCTTCGAACCTCCTGTCTCACAACCGCCGCCGCATCGACAAGCAGATCACTGCCGTGTCGGGTCGGGCTCGACGAGACAATGGCGACTCCGGTTCGGCCATCACTGTCGAGACGGCAGCCGACGGGGCACCGGTGCTGAGTCGAACGGTTGAATCGCTGCTCGACAGCGGTGCCCGGCCCCAGGATGTGGCCGTGTTGACCAGGGTGAACAGCACGCTGCTGGTCCCCCAGATCGTGCTGGGTGACATGGGAGTGCCGTGCAATCAGCCGGTGGGCCGGCTGTTCCTGGAGCGCACGGGGGTGGCCGCCGCCCTGGCCTGGCTCGACATCGCCACCGCCTCCGAGGGAGACCTGCCAGCTCGGGCGCTGTCGGACGCCGCCCGCCGCCCGCCCCGGGGCATCTCCCCCCGGGTCATCGAGTGGATTGCCGAGCAGCAAAGCACCTCGCAGATCAAGGCCCTGGCCGGTCGCATCAAGGACGAGCGGTCGTCCAAGAAGGTGGGCGAGTTCGCCGACGACGTCGAGATGCTGCGAACGAAGGCCAAGCAGGCCGACGGCGGTGCTACCACTCGGTATCTGTTGGAAACAGTGCGAGATGAGATGGGCCTCGGCGGAAGCCTCGACACCCGGCTGGATGCGTCCCGCAGGTCGGTAGACCGGTCGGCCCACGGCGACGATCTGCGGGCGCTCATCTCGGTGGCCCACCTGCATCCCGATCCCACCGATTTCCGCCGGTGGCTGACCGACCGGTTGGCCGACGGCTACGAGAGCGAAGGCCATGGTCACGGCGTGCAACTGGCCACCGTTCACCGGGTGAAGGGCCGGGAATGGCCCCATGTGATCGTGTACGAGACGTCGAAGGGGCTGATGCCCCACCGCCTGGCCGGCGACCTCGAGGAAGAACGGCGGGTGTTCCACGTGGCCATCACCCGGTGCTCGCAGTCGGTCACCCTCATCTGCGGGAACCCGCCCACCGACTTCAAAGGCGAACTGACCTCCCAGTATCAGCCTCCGCCCGAACCAGATCCATAGGCATCAACCGGCCTGCTCACACCTCCGGTTGTGGTCGCCCCGGCCTCATCGCCGAGGACAGCGGCTGCCAAGTCGTCGAAGCGGACCAAGGCCCAGCCCCCCGCCGACCCGGTAGGCGCAGCCACGTTTGAAGCCTTGAAAGAGTGGCGGCTCAAACGCAGCCGAGCCGACAACGTGCCCGCCTACGTAATCTTCAGCAACGCCACCCTCACTGAATTGGCCACCCATCGCCCCACCACCGATGCGGGACTGCGGGCTATTAGTGGCATTGGCCCCGCCAAGCTGGCCGCCTACGGAGAAGCGGTAAAGGAGATCACTGGCCAGTTCGCTAAACCGTGACGGCTAGCGCTTCGCGGGCGGAGGCCGCGATCCCGGTGGCGTCGAGGCCGCAATCGGCGAGGATCTGATCGGGCACGCCCTGGGGGATGTACTCGTTGGGCACCCCCAGCACTCGGATGGCGGGCAAGGGGCCCTCGCGGCCTGAGTGAGCCAGGTGGTGAGCGACAGAGCTGCCGGCACCGCCCTCCCGCCAGCCGTCTTCGACGGTCACTACGGCTTTATGGCTGGCGGCATTGGCCAGCATGTCGTCGTCTAGGGGTTTGACGCAGCGGACGTCCCACACGGTGGTCGACACGCCGTCGGCCTCCAACAACTCGGCAGCTTCTTGGGCGGAAGCCAGCATCTTGCCCACCGCCAGCAGGCACACGTCGGAGCCCTCTTTCACCTTGCGGCCTTTGAGGCCGTGACCCACCTCATCTTCGGGCACCGACGGGGCGGCAGTCTTGGACCACCGCAAGGCCACCGGACCGGTGGTGATCTCCAAGGCATCGTGCAGCATCTGCTGGATCTCTTGATAGGACGAGGGGGCAAACACGGTCATACCGGGAATCTTGGTGAGCAGCACCATGTCGAGCACCCCATGGTGCGACGGTCCGTCGTCGCCGGTGATGCCCGCCCGGTCGAGACAGAACACCACCGGCTGGTTGTGCAATCCCACGTCGAGGTTCACCTGGTCGATGGCCCGGGTCAAAAACGTGGAGTAGATGGCCACCACCGGGCGGAGCCCGCCCATGGCCATGCCGGCGGCTGCGGTCACCGCGTGCTGCTCGGCGATGCCCACGTCGAAGCACCGATCAGGGAACCGCTCGGCGAACGGCAACAGGCCGGTGGAGTCGGGCATGGCCGCGGTGATGGCTACCATTTCGGGCCGGGCCTCGGCCTCTTTGATCATCGCCTCCGTGAACGCCTCGGTGTAGCTGCCGGGCTTGGCCATCGACATGTCGTGCATGTTCTTGACCGGGTCGTTCTCAGCCGGCGCGTACCCCCGGCCCTTTTGGGTGAGCACGTGTACCAAACACGGCCCTTCAAGATGGGACACCCGGCTGAACACCCGCTCAAGCTTGGCCAGGTCGTGGCCGTCGAACGGGCCGAAATAGCTGATGCCCAGCTCGTCGAAGAACGTGCGGGGCTCCACCATCTCCCGCACCGCCGCCTTGGCTGCCCCCACGGTCCGGCCGGCCAGGTCGCCCACCCAGGGGATGTTCTGGAGAACCTTGCGAACCTGGTTGTCGGTGCGGACATAGCGGGGGTCCATCCGCACCCGCAGAAGGCTCTCCGACAGCCGGGAGATGGTGGGGGCATACGAGCGCCCGTTGTCGTTGAGCACCAAGGTCACATTGCAGCCCGAGTGTCCGATGTTGTTGAGCCCCTCGAAGGCCACCCCACCGGTAAGGGAGCCGTCGCCCACTACCGCAATCACTCGGCGCTGTTCGCCACCGGTAGCCTCCTGGGCGGTGGCCAGGCCGTGGGCGTAGCTCAACACGGTGGAGGCGTGGCTGTTCTCGATCCAGTCGTGGGGCGACTCTTCCCGGCTCGGGTAACCCGACAGGCCCCCGGGCTTGCGGAGTGACTTGAACTGGTCGGTACGCCCGGTGAGCATCTTGTGTACGTAGGCTTGGTGGCCGGTATCCCACAGGATGATGTCGCGGGGAGAGTCGAATACCAGGTGAAGGGCCAGCGTCAATTCCACCACGCCCAGATTGGAGCCGAGGTGACCACCGTTGGAGTTCACCGTCTCGACGATGAACTCGCGGATCTCCTCGGCTAGTTCGGTCAGTTCTTCGTCACCCAGTCGGCGCAGATCAGCGGGACAGGTGATCTTGCGTAGATGATTGGTGTCCATTTCCCTCCCCGCGGGTTGGACGATCCAGGTTACTCGCGGTTACGCCAAGTGTGGTAGCCCCGGGCCGCCAGCCAGCCCACTCCCAGCGCGCCCAGCCCGCCCACCGCGTCGATCCAATAGTGGTTGGCGGTCACGATGATGGCGAACAGGGTGAGCCAGGGGTAGGCGGCGATGGCCCATTTGCCAGCCGGGCTCACCAGGTGCTTGCGCAGTGCCAAATAGCACCAAAAGGCCCAGGCGAAATGGAGGCTGGGCATGGCGGCGTATTGGTTGGAGAGAGTCTCGGCCGCCCCCGAGGTGAACGACCATAAACCCCCCAGATCGGTCACCGTGTCGACATATCCCGTGTCGGGCAGATCGCCGCCATAGCGCCCGCCCACCGATAACAGGCGAGGGGGCATGAGCGGAAACAGCGCGAACCCCACCAACGCTGAGCCGGTGGTCAGCAGACCGGTGGTGCGCCAGAACGGGTAATGCCGGGGGAAGCGCCAGTAGAGCCAGATGAGGGTGAAGGCGGTGACCGCGAAGTGGAAAAGCCCGTAGAACAGGTTCCAGAACTGGATGAACGACACCCACCCGATGAACAGGTCTTGGAGGTCGCGCTCGAAGTACAGGCCGATGCTGCGCTCCCAGTCGATAACCAGCTCGGCGTTGGCCTGGGCCTTGGCCGGTTCCACCGCGGCAGACCCGAACTGGTTGCGCACCCACGAGTAGATGCCGTAGAACGCGCCGATGACGGCCAGTTCAAGATACCAGCGGGGTCGGGTGCGGCTCTTGGCCTTTCCACCTGGTCGCAGGGTGCCCGGCTTCAGCGAAGACGGCGACATGGCTCCGCGCACCGGCGGGGGTCAGCGCGCACGGCGAGAGCGGGTGGCCCGCTGCCAGAAACGGCCGCCGAAGACTAACGTCGGCAACCCCACCAGGCTGCCGGCCACGGTGAGGAAGTAGAGCAGAAGCCCCATGGCGATGGCCCGCTCGTCGATCACGCCCAAGTCGTGGAGGAACAGCACCAAGGCCCCCTCCCGCAGGCCGAGCCCTCCCAGCCCGATAGGCAGCACCTGAATGATGAGCACCGCGGGGATGAACGCCATGAGCTCGGTAGGCCCTAGGCCGTTGATCCCCACCACCTTGGCCGCGCACCCGGCGGCAGCCAGCATGATCGCCTGGTAGGCGAAGGCGGTGATCAACACTCGACTGGTGTCTCGGGGCTTGGCCCGCAGCTCGTCGATGCCCATGTGCAGCCCGTTCACGAAGCGGACCCAGCCGTTGCGACGGCTGACCAATTCGCCGAACCGCTGATTGCCCACCAGCAGCAGAATGAGGCCGAGCGCCAGCAAGGTCAGTCCGGCGGTGCTGGCGGCCACTCGGGCAGGGGCGCCCAGCCCCCGCAACTCCTCGTCGAGTGCCAAGCCCAATAGCGTGAACACCGGCAGCACAATCCAGCCGCTGAGCCGCTCCAACAGCACCGAGGCAAAGCTGTGGGGACCGTCGCCGGTGTCGTCGGACAGACGAGATATCCGCAGCACGTCGCCCCCCACCGTGGTGGGCACGAAGTTGGAGACGAACATACCCGCCATGTAGTGCGAGAACATGCGCCGGGGCTTCACTTGCAGCCCCAGGGCCACAGCCACCTCATACCATCGGGCGGTGGCCGCCATGTTGCCCATCACGGTGAGCATGAGCGCCCCCACCAGCCAGAACGGCGTGGCCGAGTTGAAGTCGGGCCACAGTTGGCCGGCGTCGAACGACGGCAGCCACCAGATCAACAAGAAGAACAGGGCCACGCTGATGCCTACCCGGAGCACGACGCTGAGCACCCGGCGGGTGGTGTGCTTCTCAGTCAAGCCCGGGCTCGCAAACGTGTAGGGGTGACTCCGGGAACGCGCCAGAGGTTGAGGCGGGCATCGGGGTCATTCAGCCAAGGCTATTGCCCCGCCGCGCCCCCATGGATATTACGGTGAGGCGAATGTCGGGAAAACAGGTGTCGGGTCATGGGGGCGAACAGGTCTTGGCTGCATTGGCCCCCTTTGGGGTGCAGGAGCTCTTCACCCTGTCGGGGGGCCACATCTTCCCGCTGTATGACGCCGCGGTGAAGCAGGGCGATGTGGTGCTCTACGACGTGCGCCACGAGCAGACTGCGGTGTTCGCCGCCGAGGCGCTGGCCAAGCTGACCCGCCGACCGGGGGTGGCCGCGGTGACTGCTGGCCCGGGCGTGACCAACTCGGTGAGCGCGGTGACCACCGCCTGGCTCAACGGCGCGCCGCTGGTGGTGCTGGGGGGCCGGGCCCCGGAGGCCCGCTGGGGGTCGGGGTCGCTTCAGGAGCTCGACCACGTGCCCATCCTGGCCCCGGTTACCAAGCGATCGCTTACCGCCGGTGGTGGCGACGATCTGGCCGCCGCCACCTACCGGGCGGTGCAGGCGGCCATGACCCCTCATCGGGGGCCGGTTTTTGTGGACTACCCCATGGACGTGCTGTTCTCCGAGGGCGTCGGCACCGTGCCCGACGAGCCCATGCCGGTGGGCGCCACTCCTGATCCCGACGCGGTGGCCGCGGTGGCCGACATGGTGGCCGCGGCTCGTCGCCCGGCGCTGCTGGTGGGCACCGACGTGTACTGGGACGGTGCCTGGGAAGAGCTGCGGGCCTGGGTGGAAAACCAGCGGCTGCCGGCCTTCGCCAACGGCTTGGGCCGGGGGTGCCTGCCCGCCGACCATGAGCTGTTCTTCAGTCGCACTCGCCGGATGCTGCGCTCCGACGCCGATCTGGTGATCGTGGCCGGCACCCCGCTCGACTTCCGCCTCTCGTTCGGCCGGTTCGGTGACGCCCAAGTGGTACACCTGACCGACAGCGCCGAGTCGGTGTCCGCTCACGCCCAGCCCGCGGCGGCGGTGTCGGGCGATTTAGTCCAAATGATCCGGGCGCTGGCCGACGGCCCCGCACCGGGCCACCGCGGCGATCGCGACCAATGGGTAGCCCAACTGCGCGACGCCGAGGACGCCGCCCGAGCCGACGAAGAGGACCTGCTGGCCACCGCGGCCGATCCGATCATCCCCACCCGGGTGTACGGCGAGCTGCGCCAGGTGCTGGATCGAGATGCAGTGGTGATCGGCGACGGCGGCGACTTCGTGTCCTACGCCGGGCGGTTCGTGAACTCCTACCTGCCGGGCCACTGGCTCGATCCCGGTCCCTACGGCTGTTTGGGCACCGGACTGGGCTACGCCATGGCCGCCCGAGTGGCCCATCCCGACCGGCAGGTGGTGCTGCTGCTGGGTGATGGGGCCGCCGGCTTCTCGCTAATGGACGCCGACTCCCTGGTGCGCCACAACCTGCCGGTAGCCATCGTGGTGGGCAACAACGGCTGTTGGGGATTGGAAAAGCACCCCATGCGCCAGATGTACGGCTACGACGTGGCCGCCGACCTTCAGGAGGGGTGCCGCTATGACCAGGTGGTGGCCGCCCTCGGCGGCGCCGGAGAGACGGTGGAACGCCCCGACGAGATCGGCCCTGCCCTCAAGCGAGCCCTCGACGCCGGTGTCCCCTACGTGGTCAACGTGATCTGCGACCCCGAACACGCCTACCCTCGCCGCTCCAATCTGGGCTGATGTCGGGCCGCTGGCGGCGGTTCCTGTTCCCGGTTGGCGGTAGGCTACGGCGTCATGACATGGGGAGAGAACGGCTGTGATTGACGAATCTGTGGTCGCGGGCACGCTGTCGGAGGCGCTGCGCACCGGCGGCGAGTTCGCCGAGGTCTTTGTGGAAGACCGGCGGTCTTCGTCGGCGCTGTTGGACGACGGCAAGGTGGAGGAGCTGACCTCGGGCCGCACCCGGGGGGCGGGGATCCGAGTGGTGGTCGGGGAGACCACCGGGTTCGCCCACACCTCCGATCTGAGCGAGGACGGTTTGGGCAAAGCGGCGCGGGCCGCGGCCGCCGCCGCTCGAGGCGGCGGAGGGGGTCACCAAGTGGTGGCGCTCGACCGGGTGGATGCGCCCTCACCCAACGAAGTCGAAGTACTGCCCGAAACGGTGGCCAAGGCGACCAAGGTGGAGCTGCTGGGCCGGGCCGACGAGGCCGCCCGAGCGGCTGGCTCGGCCATTTCCCAGGTATCGGCCCGCTATGCCGACGGCCGCCGCCGCATTCTGGTGGCCAACAGCGACGGCCTGTTGGCCGACGACGACCAGGTGCGCACCCGGTTCGCAGTGTCGTGCGTGGCGGTGGGCGACACCGGCATGCAGACCGGCTTCGAGAGCGTGGGCCGCCCCATCGGCTTCGAGCTGTTCGACGAGTACGAGGTAGACGCCCTGGCCCGCACCGCGGCCAACCGGGCGCTCACCAAACTGGCCGCTCAGCCTGCGCCCAGCGGTTCGATGCCGGTGGTGATCGGCCCCGGCGGCGGCGGCGTGCTGTTCCACGAGGCCTGCGGCCACGGCCTCGAGGCCGACCTGGTGGCCAAGCAGGCCTCGGTGTTCCGCAACCGGGTGGGCGAACAGGTGGCCCACCCCGAGGTCACCCTGATCGACGACGGAACCATGGCCCGGGAGTGGGGCGCCTATGCCATCGACGATGAGGGCCGTCCCGCCCAGCGCAATGTGCTGATCGAAAACGGCGTGCTCACCGACTACATGTGGGATCTGCTGCGGGCCCGCAAGGAGGGCCGGGACAGCTCGGGCAACGGTCGGCGCCAGAGCTACCAGCACCTGCCCATGGTGCGGATGACCAACACCTATCTGGCCAACGGCACCGAGGATCCCGCCGACATCATCGCGGCCACTGAACGCGGCGTGTACGTGGCCCACTTGGGCGGCGGCCAGGTGAACACCGCCACCGGCGACTTCGTGTTCGGCATGAGCGAGGCCTATCTGATCGAGAACGGCGAGATCGGTGCCCCGATCCGGGAGGGCAACCTGATCGGCAACGGTCCCGAGGTGCTGACCGGAATCGAGGCGCTGGGCAACGACTTCGCCATGGGATCGCCGGGCACGTGCGGCAAAGACGGCCAAGGCGTGCCGGTGGGCGACGGCACCCCCACCCTGCGGGTGGCATCGATGACCATCGGCGGAACCGCGGCGTGACCCCCCGCTCAACGCGGCTGAACACGAACCGGACGGCACCATGAATCCCGAGGAGTTGCTGGAGGTCGCCGAGCGCATCGTGGGCTGGGGCCGCGACGGCGAGCAGATAGAGGCGGTGGTCGGTCACAGCCAAGAGACCGAGGTGCGGGTGTATGAAGGCGAGATCGAGTCGCTGTCGGTGGCCGAATCGCAGGGGGTGGGCATCCGGGTCATCGCCGGGCGACGCCAGGGGTTCGCCCACGCGGGCACCCTGGATCCCGACGTGCTGGAGGAGACCTTGGCCGAAGCCCGCGACAACGCGGTGTACGGCGCCCCCGACGAGTTCTTCGGCTTGGCCGAGCCCGACGGAGTGGATCCGCCGACACTCGACCTCTACAACGAAGCCCTGCTGGAGTTCAGCACTGAGGCCAAGATCGACCTGGCTCTGGAGTTAGAGCGGGCTGTGCAGGCGGGCGACCCCCGCATCGTGGGGGTGGAGTCGGCCGACTACGGCGACGCGGTGGGCGCCGACGCCATCGCCACCACCACCGGCATCCGCAGCACCGGGCGGGACACCTCCTGCTACCTCACCGCCTACTCACTGGCCTTGGAAAACGATGAGACCCAGACCGGCTTCGGCTTCTCGGTGGGCCGGGAACCCGGCAGCCTCAACGTGGCGGAGGCCGCGACCGACGCGGTGGAGCGGGCCACCCGCATGCTGGGCGCGTCCCAACCCCCCACCGAGCGGGTCACCGTGGTGCTCGACCCCTTCGTGACCGCCCAGTTCCTGGGCATCATCGGCGGAACCCTGTCGGGCGAGGCCGTGCTCAAGGGCCGCTCGCTGTTCGCCGACCGCCTGGGCGACCAGGTGGCCGCCGCGGGCGTCACCCTGGTTGACGATCCCACCAATCCGGAGGCCTTCACTGCCTCCGACGCCGACGGCGAAGGACTGGCCACCCGGCGCAACCAGCTCATCGGCGGCGGACAGCTTGAGCGGTTCTTGCACAACAGCTACACCGGTCGGCGCTCGGGAACTGCGTCCACTGGTTCTGCGGTGCGGGGCTACGCCAGCACCCCCGGCGTGGGCTGTCAGGCGCTGTCGCTGGTGCCCGGCGACCGTCCCCCCGCCGAGCTCATCGCCAGCATCGACAACGGGGTATTGGTGCAGGGAGTGTCGGGTCTGCACTCGGGGGTGAACCCGGTGAGCGGCGACTTCTCCACCGGGGCCGAGGGACTGCGCATACGCAACGGGGAACTAGCCGAGCCAGTGAGGGAGATCACCATCGCCTCCACCCTCCAGCGGATGCTGCTCGACGTGGCCGCGGTGGGTTCCGACCTCACCTGGCTGCCGATGAGCTCGGCCGGGGTGTCGCTCGTGGTGGCTGAGGTCACCATGTCCGGGGCGTAATCGCTGGTAGGGGCCATGTCGGTCCTGCACGCCATCCTCCTCGGTATCGCCCAGGGGCTGACCGAATTCCTGCCGGTTTCGTCCAGCGGCCACTTGCAGATCATTCCCTGGCTGGCCGAGTGGGACGACTTCGATGGCAACGACGACCTCAAGCAGGCGTTCGACGTGGCTCTCCACCTGGGCACGCTGGTGGGACTGGTGGCCTGTCTTTGGCGAGAGGTGTGGGCACTGTTGCGAGACGGCATCAGTGCGGTGGTCAGACGGCGGGAATCGATGACCGCCGAAGGTCGGCTGGGATGGCTGTTGGTGCTGGCCACCGTGCCTGCCGCCGCGGTGGGGGTGGGCCTGCGGTCGGTGATCGACGAGGCCGACGACGAGGTCTGGCTCACCGCGATCATGCTGGCCGTGTTCGGCATCCTGTTGTGGTGGGCCGACCGCCGCCAGGGACAGCGGACGGCTGACGACGCGGGGGTGCGCGACGCGCTGCTGCTGGGGCTGGCCCAGGCGTGCTCGCTCCAGCCGGGGGTGTCCCGCTCGGGCGTGATCATGACTGCCGGGCGCCTGTTGGACTTCGACCGGGTGGCGGCCGCCCGGCTGGCCATGCTGATGAGCGTGCCGGTGATCGCCGGCGCCGGGGTGTACCTGTTCATCGACATCGGCGGGTGGGGCGGCATCCCCGCCGATGCCCGGGCCGGGTTCGCCTGGGGCACGGCCGCCTCCGCGGTCACCGGATTCGCCGCAGTCAAGGGGCTGCTGGCCCTCGTGCGCACCCGCAGCTTCGGCCCCTTCGCGGTCTACCGGGTGTTGGTTGCCCTGCTGGTGCTCAGCCTGATTGCCGCGTCGGTTCGTTAAGGCCCGTCATCCTGGTTGCACCAGGGCCAGGGTGATCGAGCCCTGAATCACGGCCGAGGCCACGGGGAGCAACTCTTCGTCGGTGACCGCGATGGTGACGGCGTGCTCGGCTCGAGCCGTCACCACTGCGCCGTTGGCCACGGTGAGGGTGGCTTGGGTTTGGGTGCCGGTTTCATCGGAGATCGGCAAGGTCACCAACACATCCACCCGGTCGCCCGGAGCCAGCAGGGGCATGGCGGTGTGGGCGGGAACGGCCACTTCGATGCGATCACCGATGGGGATTCCGCCCAGTCGGGCCGCGGTCACCACGTCGCCGGCGTGGAGGGCGGCTGAGGCCACCTCAACTCCGCTCAGAGCAGGCACCGCATCAGGGGGCAGCACTTGCCCGGGGTACTGGCGGGTCTCGGTATTGCCCTCGTTGAGGGGTTGTCCGGCCTCGATGGTTTGGATGGCCACCACCACCGGAGTGAGCTCGCCCAAAGAAGGGCCGCCTCCGGCCATCCCGGCGACGCCCGCCACCGCTAGACCGGTTATGGCCGCGGCCCCGGCCACCACCAGCCAATAGCTGCGGCGCCCGCCCGGCAGCCGGGCCAATAAAGAGCCCCGCCACGTGAGAGGTTGATCGACAGTTCCGGGAGTTGCGTCCACGGGCGCGCCCCTCCACCAAGGTTGATAAGGGGGAAGCGCGGCTCAGGTTAGCGGCGTTCGGAGTCGTTGGAAAGGGTCAGGATAAGGGCAGCGGTGGATCGATCCCGTTGGTGCGAGCGGAGCAGTCGGGAATGTTGCCGGCAATGGCACGGATGGCGCCGAACAGCACGGCTCGCATCCGGTCAAGGTTCTGGGCGAAGAAGGCGAACACCTCGTCTTGGGTGACCGGATTGATGTCGGGATCGTCCTCTAGGCCCGCGTCGTAGTCGGTGACCAGTGCGGCGGTGGCGTAGCAGATGCCCAGCTCAGCGGCCAGCGCGGCCTCGGGGTACTGGGTCATGCCCACCACATCCCAGCCGTTGTCGCGGAACCAGCGGGACTCGGCCCGGGTAGAAAAGCGAGGGCCGGAGATCACGGTCATGGTGCCGCCGTCATGAGCGGTCATGCCCTCGGCCTGGGCGGCGGCTAACAGCGCCTGGCGGAGCTCGTCGCAATAGGGGTCGGCCAGTGAGACGTGGTTGGTAACGGTGTCGAAGTATGTGTCGGCCCGGCCCGAAGTGCGGTCCACCAGCTGGTCGCACACCACCACATCGCCGGGAGCTAGCTCCGGTCGCAGCGAACCGCAGGCGCTGGGGCCGAAAATGGCCCGCACTCCGGCCTGGCGCAGGGCCCACAGGTTGGCCCGATAGTTGACTTTGTGGGCCGGGTAGCGGTGTCCGGGGCCGTGGCGGGCCAGAAAGACCACCTCAATGTCGTCTACCAAGCCGATGGTGAGCGGTCCCGACGGAGCCCCAAATGCGTCGTCGCCAGGGACTTCGACTGCGTCGTCCAGCAGGGAGTAGAGACCGGAGCCGCCGATGACGCCGATCTCAGGCATGGCTGTCAGTTAGTCGTCGGAAGAGCCAGAGGCGGCTTTGGCCGGCTCGCGGCTAGAAGACTCCGATGAGCTGCTGTCGGACTTCTCAGTGCTGGACTTTTCTGACCCATTGGAGCTGTCGCCGTTGGAGGAGGAGCCGGCCATGCTGGATGACTTGGCGCCCGAGCGGCTGTCGTTGCGGTAGAAGCCGTCGCCCTTGAACGTGATGCTGGGGACGCTGAACACCTTGGCGACTTGGCCTTTGCCGGGCTGGGTGCAGGCGGCGGGGCTGGCGATCGAGTCGGCTTGGGGGCAGACGGTCAGAGAGTCTTCGGAAAACGACTGGATGACTTCGAAGCGGGTGCCGCAGGTTTGGCAGCTGTAGTCGTAGGCGGGCACAGCGTTAAAGGATAGAGGTGGGTTTGGTTTTTTGGCTATCTGAGGGTTGTTAGATCCTCCGGCAGGCTGGCGGGTCCTGTCCGGGCTCAGCCCGCCGTCCTCCATGGAGTCCGGGCGGCGGGCGCCCAGAGCCCGGCCACCCCCCAGCCTGCCTATGTTGGGCACTCGCCATTTGAGTGGAATGAGAAGTGCGGCGCCACCCCCCGCCACGACCTGGCTTTGTGGCCCGCCAGCCTGCCTGGGGTGGGACCTCCAGCTGCTCAGGTTAGAGAGGGGGAGTGGTTGGGCGGGGTTCGGTATTGTTGGCTTGTGGACTGGGCTTGGTGGCTTGTGCTGGCCGGGTATGCGTGGGGGATGTTTCCTGGGGCGCTTTTGGTGGGGAGATATACGGGGCACGATCCGACTCGGGAGGGATCCAAGAATCCGGGGACCAGCAATGTTTACCGGGTGGCGGGAAGGTGGCCGGCGGCTTGGGTACTTCTCAGCGATGTGGGAAAGGGAGTCATCGCTGCTGGGCTGGGCCTGATTTTCGGCGACCAGCTGATAGGGGCGGCGTGCGGAGCGGCCGCGGTGGTGGGGCACATTGTGCCGCTGGGGCGTCATCGCGAAGGGGGCAAGGGGGTGGCCACGTTCGGGGGGATGCTTCTGGCGCTGACCCCGGTGGTAGGGGTCATCCTCATTGGCGTCTGGGCGGTGGCTCTGGCTGCAACAAAACGGGCTGGGGCGGCCTCGCTGGTGGCAGTGGCGGCGGCACCGGCCTCAGTGGCCATTCAGGGTTGGCCAGCACTGGAGGTGGTGGTGGTTATCGGGGTTGCGGTGGTGGTTCTTGCTCGCCATCATGAGAACATTCGCCGAATGTGGCGCAGAGAAGAACCGGCGCTTTGGTAATGATTCCGCTTTCTGAGGCTCAAGAGCGGGTGCTGGCGGGGTGCGGCATCCTGGACGAGGTCACCTTGCCCGTCGACGACGCTCGGGGATTGGTGACCGCCGAAACGGTGGTGGCCCCTGAGCTGGTGCCTCCGTTCGACAACACGGCGATGGACGGCTTTGCGGTCCGGTCGGCCGATGTGGCCGATGCGCCGGTAACCCTGGCCATCGCAGGCACGATTGCCGCGGGGGTGCCGCCCGACATCACAGTGGCTGCTGGGCAGGCCGCCCGCATCATGACGGGAGCGGTCATTCCCCCCGGCGCCGACGCAATTGTCATGGTGGAGTTGACCGATGTCAGCGCCGACGGCACGGAAGTGACCGTGGCCCAGCCGGTGCCCGTGGGCAACCACATTCGCCGGGCCGGTGAAGACTTGGCCGTCGGCCAAACGGTGTTCGGGCCGGGTGAGGTTCTGACTCCGGGGCACTTGGGGGTGCTCACCAGCTTGGGCAGGTATCAGGTAAGGGTGCGGCCCAAGGCCCGGGTGGGGGTCATGTCTACCGGTGACGAGCTGGTCGAGGGGCCGCAACCGCTCGAGAAGGGTCAAATCCGCGATTCCAATCGGCACACGCTCTTGGCCCTGCTGGCCGAGGCTGGATGCGAACCGGTGGATTTGGGGAATATGGCCGATAACGAAGACGAGATCGCCGCTGGCATCCGGGCCGGGGTGGAGAAGTGCGACGCCCTATTGACCTCGGGCGGAGTGAGCATGGGCGACTACGACTATGTGAAGAAGGTGCTCGACGAGATCGGCGACATGTCGTGGATGCAGGTGGCCATCAAGCCGGCCAAGCCCCTCGCCTTCGGCGTGGTCGGGGGCATCCCCGTTTTTGGGCTTCCCGGCAACCCGGTGTCGTCCATGGTGTCGTTCGAGCTGTTCGCCCGGCCCGGTCTGCGCAAGATGATGGGCCATTCTCCAGACACTTGGCACCGCCAACCGGTGATGGGCCGCGTGGCAGAGCAGTTGCGCCGCCGACCCGACGGCAAGACCCACTTCGCCCGAGTGCGAGTCGACTACGCCGATGGCGAGTACTTGGCCCGATCGGCCGGTGGCCAGGGCTCGCACCAACTCTCGGCCATGGCCGCAGCCGATGCCCTGGCTGTGCTGCCCGACGGCGACGGGCTTGGTGAAGGCGATCCGGTGTCGCTTTTGGTACTGCGCTAACCGAAGCCGGTTTGGCTCTCCACAGTGTGTTCGGCGGATTATTCGGCCAGAATGTAACCGTGAGCGTGCCGCTTATCGACACTTTCGGACGGGTCCACCGCGATCTGCGCATCTCGGTGACCGACCGGTGCAACTTCCGTTGCACGTACTGCATGCCCGCTGACGGGCTCGAGTGGCTGCCCCGCGAAGACCTACTCACATTCGAGGAAATCGAGCGCTTAGCCGCATTGATGGTGGAGAGGTTCGGAATCGACAGCATCCGGCTCACCGGCGGGGAGCCCACCGTGCGGGCCAACCTGCCGGTGTTGGTGGAAAAGCTCGCCGCACTGGGTGTGGATCTGGCCCTGACCACCAACGGGGCCACGCTGGGGCTGCTGGCCGACAAGCTGGTGGCTGCGGGACTGCGGCGAATCAACATATCGCTCGACTCCCTTCAGCCCGACCGGTTTGAGCGCCTCACCCGCCGAAACGACTTAGGCCGGGTGCTGGATGGAATCGACGCCGCGGTGGCTGCTGGCTTGGATCCGGTCAAGGTCAATGCGGTGATGATGCGGGGCGTCAACGACGACGAGATCGTGGATTTCGCCCGATTCGGCCGAGAGAAGGGCGTTGAGGTCCGGTTCATCGAGTTCATGCCATTGGATGCCGACCAGTCGTGGAGCAACGACAAGGTGGTCACCCTTGACGAGATCGTGTCCACAGTGGCCGAGGCATTCCCGCTGGCCCCGGTCGAGCGCTCGCACTCGCCGGCCGCGGTTTGGCACTACGCCGACGGCCAGGGTTCGTTCGGGGTGATCGCCAGCGTGACCGACGCCTTCTGCGGAAGCTGCGATCGGGTGCGGCTTACCGCCGAGGGCATGTTCCGCAACTGCCTGTTCGCCGTGGACGAGCACGACCTCCGGACGCTGCTGCGCTCGGGAGCCAGCGACCAGGAAATCGCGGCTGTCATCTCCAATGTGGTGAAGGACAAGTGGGCTGGACACGCCATCAACCAGGTCCACTTCATCCGCCCCGGCCGGTCGATGTCGCAGATCGGGGGCTGACCATGACCGATGTCGGGTTCACCCACATTGACCCCCTCGGCCGGGCCCGCATGGTGGACGTCACCCCCAAGGAGGCGTCCCACCGACGGGCCATCGCCCGGGCCAGGGTGTTCATGAGCGCCGACACTGCTTCGGCAGTGGCCCGAGGGGCGGTAGCCAAAGGAGACGTGCTGGCGGTTGCTCGGGTGGCCGGCATCCAGGCGGCCAAGCGCACCCCCGAGCTGATTCCGCTGTGCCACCCGCTGTTGGTGGGAGCGGTGCTGGTCAACTTTCGGATCGAGGACACCTACATCGAAATCGAGGCCGAGGTAGAAACGGTCGACCGGACGGGGGTCGAAATGGAGGCCCTAACCGCCTGTACGGTGGCCGCGCTGACCGTTTACGACATGTGCAAATCGCGCGACAAGGAGATGGTGATCGGCGAAGTGGCCCTCTGGGAGAAGTCGGGGGGCCGCTCCGGCCACTACCGGCGCCCGGGGGATGAAGGTGCCGGCTACGACAGTTGACTTTGCCCTTGAAACTGCGCTTCGG
The DNA here is from genome assembly GCA_022827405.1 of Acidimicrobiia bacterium. GTDB lineage: Bacteria > Actinomycetota > Acidimicrobiia > Acidimicrobiales > Bin134 > Poriferisocius. The sequence continues at coordinate 10,898 of JAJDTA010000212.1, read as the reverse complement.
CGGGGAGCTGCAGACAGGGTGGCAGGGGTGGACTTTTTGTAGTAGAACCGTAACAAGTGTCAGATCACTGTAACGACCGACGGCAGCCGGTAACCGCGCGTTCGTTTGCCCTGCATAGGTGGGTGAAGCGCGACCATTCACCAGCAAGCACCTTGCCGTGGTTTACCATTTCGATTGTAAGGGACCTCCGAGATTGGTGACATCTGTGTTGCTTATGATCTTGGCTGCCGCTTGGGCTGCCTTTTTGATACCGCCCTTGATCCGCCGAGCGCGTAACGGTCAGCTGGGCGGCAGGCGTCGGTCCCAGTGGGGGATGAATAGCCCGATGCGGTCGGTACATCCCCGTTTGGCCGAGAGAGGTGCGGTAGCCGCACCGGTGGTGGCCCTTCGCCCCAACATCGGAATACCTCCTTCGATATACGCTTCTGAGATGGCTTCTACCCCAATGCGAGGTAGGTCCCTCTCGTCGATCGATGCTCGTCGCCGTCGGCGGCGCATCCTTGTCACGCTCATCTTCAGCGCATTGGCCACGTTCGTGCTGGCCGTCTATCTCGGCGGTGTCGCCCTCGTGGTCCATCTGCTGGTCGATGCCCTGCTGTTGGCCTACGCCCTGCTGCTGGTGCAGCATCAGCGGACCCGCGAAGAGCGCCTCAGCCCGGTTGACGTCAACGGCTCGGCGAACGAGCCGTGGAGCGCGGCCTCCGGCGAACACCGCTAACCGGCGGACGCGGCCGATTCCACGAGGGGACTCCGCTAACCGGCGGACGCGGCCGATTCCACTCGTTGTTCCGCAGTGGGCCGCTAGTAGGCTGGTCGGGCTTGGGGCTGTAGCTCAGTTGGCTAGAGCGCCTCGTTCGCAACGAGGAGGCCGGCGGTTCGAGTCCGCTCAGCTCCACTCCGCGATCGGCAAGTACCTTTCTAGCGATGGCCAGTGAATTTGACATTGCGCTGGAGGGGTTCATCCGGCGGCGCTTGGGGGATGTAGACGGGCTTCGGGTGGAAGGCGAGGCCCGGGCCATCGGCGGCCAATCGAGGGAGAACTGGCCGTTCGACTTATTCTGGGAAGACGGCGGGGAGTCGCACCATCGACGCCTGTTCTTGCGGCGCGATCCGGTGGGAAGCGTGCTGGAAACCGACCGACGGATGGAGTACGAGGTGCTGCGGCGGCTGCACGACCAGCCGGTGCGAGCCCCCGAGGTGGTGTGGCTGGATGCCGACGGATCGGAGTTGGGCCGCCCGGCGCTGGTGATGACCCGCTACGACGGCCACAACGACCACTTCATACTGGATGAGGGATCCAGCCCGCTCGACGAGGACACCCGGGCCGCCATCGCCTCGCAGATGGTGGATTTGATGACTGAGATCCACGACCTGGACTGGAAGGGTGCCGGGCTCAACGAGGTGCTGGATGTGCCCGCCGACCCGGCAGCCGCGGCTATCGACGAGTGGGCTGCGGTGATCCAGCGCCAGTCATTGGAGCCTCAGCCGCTGCTGGCCCTGATAGAGCAGTGGCTGCGACGGAACCGGCCGGATCCCGGTGAGGTCACCGTTGTCCACGGAGACATCAAGCCGGGCAATGTGCTGTTTGACGGCGATCAGGTGCAGGTCTTGCTCGACTGGGAGACCGTCCACCTAGGCGACCCGGCCGAGGATGTGGGATGGGTGACCAACCCGGTTCGCCGGATCGAGCACCAGATTCCCGGACGCTGGGAGGCCGACGATCTGGTGTCGGCCTATGAGGCTCGCACCGGCCGGACCGTCGACCGGGATGCGCTGCGATTCTGGCAGGTGCTGGCCAACTACAAGCTCGTGGCCATTGTCATGACCGGGGTGCGCAGCTTCTGCGACGGTCGCACCCTTCGGGTGTGGTCAGGAGCCGGACTCTTGGCCAACGTGTTGTTGGCCCAAACCGCGGAGGAATTGCGATGAGACCGACCTTGAGCGAACAGATCACCGGAGCCCGTCGGGTGCTGGTGGAGTTGGCCGCGCCCGAGGTGTCTGACTCCTATTTGCAGGAGCAGATCACCTTCGCGGCCGCGGCCCTCGAGCACGCCGCGGCCCGATGGCCCCATGTGCTGCCCGATCTGGTGGCCGACATCCGGGCTCTGGAAGAGGTCTTGGGGGTGGAGCCCCGAGTACTGGAGGAGGCCGTGCCCGGGGTGGCCGACCATGCTGCCGCCGACGAATATCACCGGGACCTCCGGGCCCGGCTGAGCGATGAGATCATGAGCGGGTCCGTGCCGTCCCCCGCGGTGCGGGCCTACCTGGCCGACTCCACAGAAAGGCTGAGATAGCCATGCTCGGACCCCTTGATGACACCCTTTGGCACCAGATTGCCGAGCCGTTTGAGCACGTCGGCACGTCTGACCCCCGCTTCTTCGACCGCTACTGGTTCGCCGTCTACGACCCGGCGGGAGAGGCCGCGGTGCAGTTCACCATGGGCTCCTACAACAACATGAACGTGATCGACGGCGGGGTGGTGATGGTGCGGGGCGGCACTCAGCACAACCTGAGGGCGTCTCGGGCGCTGCGCCCCCGCTTCGAGCCTGAGGTCGGACCGATGCGGGTGGAGCCGAAGGTCCCGCTGGAGGAGCTGCGGGTAATCCTGGCGCCCGGCGACCATTCCATTGCTTGCGATCTGGTGTGGCGGGCCGAGCTGGCCCCGGAAATCGAGAAGCCCCATGTGGAGCGGGAACGGGGGCGGGTGGCCCAGGACTACCAGCGGTTCAATCAAGTCGGCGTGGTAAACGGCTGGATCACAGTGGGCGACGAGGGTCTGGAAGTGGACGGCTGGTGGGGGGGGTCGGGACCACTCTTGGGGAGTGCGTCCGGCCATGGGCATTCCTGAGCCGGTTACCGGCCCGCCCCGACAGCACAGTGAGGCCGGCACGCTGTTCTACTTCCTGTTCTTCTCCACCAACCGGCGGGCCGGCCACGTGCAGATCATGGAGCGGGGCCCCGAACGCGTATACCTCACCGGGCTCATCCGAGACCGGGATGCACCTGATGTGGACCGCAACGTGACCCAGGCCGATCTGTCGCTCGACTTCTTCGAGGGCACCCGGCGGTTCTCATCGGCCGACATGGCGGTGCGCCTGGACGACGGGCGCTCATTGCGGCTGGGCTCGGCGCCGCTGGGCTCGGCGGTGGACATGGCCGGACTGGGCTACAGCGGCGGCTGGAATGATGAACTCGGCCTCGGCGTGTACCGGGGTGAGTCCTACCTAGAGCACGAGATCTGGGACGTTAGCCATCCCGCCGACGTGATGAGGGCCTCAGGCGAGGTGTTCACCCCCATGCACCGCATCGCCCCGGTCACCGTCACCACCGACGACCCCGAGGAGACCGGCACCGGCAGCCTCACCATGATCGCCAACGGCCGCCTCCCCCAATACGGCCTGGACTAGGCGGCTCTAGAGGTCTAGGGGGCGTCGGGGAGGTTGGTGAAGCCGCGGCCGCTGGCGCGGCGGTACCAGCCCTGGGCGGTCATGGTGCCGCCGTCCACGGGGAGGGTCTGACCGGTCATGAAACGGGACTGATCGGAGGCCAAGAACAGCGCCACCTCGGCGAAGTCGTCGGGGTTGCCGAAACGGCACAGGGGGATGTTCCGGGACACCTGCTCGAGGGGGCGATCCCGCAGCATCATGTCGAGGGGGGTTTGCAGGGTGACGGCCATGTCCGGGGCGATGCAGTTGACCCGGATGTTCTGTTCGGCCATCTCCAGGGCGACGGATCGGGTAAAGGCGATGATGGCGGCGTTGGACGCCGAATACACCGCGATGCCGGGCATCGCCCGCATGGCCTCCACCGTGGACACATTCACGATGGTGCCCCCGCCCCCTTCCACCATGGTGGGCAGAAAGGCGCGGGTGCAGCGCAGCACATGGCGGAAGGTGATGTTGATCTGGGCGTCCCAATCGTCTTCGGTGGTTCGGATGAACGTGCCCCGGCCCGGCCGGTAGTCGCCCACGTTGTTCACCAGCACGTCCACCTGGCCGTCGCCGAACTCAACCGCGGCCCGATGGAACTCGGCCACCACATCGGCGTCGGTGATGTCGCCCACCACCGCTATGGCCCGCCCCCCGGCGTCGGTGATGTCGCCCACCGCCGCGCTGGCCAGGTCGGGGTCGATGTCGTTGACCACCACGGCGGCACCGGCCTCGGCGAACAACCGGGATATTCCGCCCCCGATTCCCCCGCCCCCACCGGTGACGGCCGCGGTCTTGTTAGCTAATGGCGTTGCGCTCGGCATGCGGGCTTTCTAGCGCATGCCGCGGTCGATCTGTGAATTGGTCAGGCCCGTCACGCGTCGCCCCGCCGCTGCGGTTGCTGCCGCTCCCTACTAGCGCCGGCGGCGGGCGAGGTCGAGGTCTTGGTCGGCTAGCTCCTCGGCCAGCTCCAGGTAGCGCCGCAGCCGACCAGGGTCTACGTTGCCGGCCACCGCGCAGTCAGGCTCTCCCTGGTGCCAACAGTCTTCAGCGAACCGGCACTCATTGTCGAGGGCGTCGATCTCGGCGTAGGCCGCGGCCAACCCCTCCCACGCATCCCATGGCCCCACAGCACGGATGCCCGGCGTATCTACGATCGAACCGCCGCTGGGCAGCGCGATGAGCCGTCGGGCGATGGTGGTGTGGCGGCCCCGGGAATCTCCCGCCCGCACCTCCTTAGTGGCCTGGACCTCGTCGCCCACCAACGCGTTGATCAGCGTTGACTTGCCCACTCCCGACGGTCCCAGCAGCGCCAGGGTCCGGCCCCCTTCCAGCAGGGCGGTCAGGTCGTCGAGCCCCTCGCCCCGCAACGCGGCGGTGACCACCACCGAAGCCCCCGGCGCCAGGGCGGCGGCCTTTTCGGCGTCCCGCTCGGGATGGCGGCGGAGGTCGGCTTTGGCCAGGATTACTGCCACCGCCGCTCCTGATTGCCAGCCGACCACACAGAAGCGCTCCAGCTGAGCCGGGTTGATGCGCCGGTCGAGACCGTGTACCACGCCCACGACATCGGCATTGGCCACCAGCGTTTGGGCGCGGGCATGTTCGGCCGGATCTCGCCTCACAACCAGGGTGCGTCGCTCCAGCACCTGTTCAACCACGGGGCTGTCGTCGAGGTCGGGCACAACGGTGATCCAGTCGCCGGTTACCGGGGCCACATCGCCTTGGGCTCGCAGGGAATCGGACGAGACTCGGATTTGGCCATCGTCGGTCACCACCTCGCACTCGCCCCGGTCCACCTGCACCACCCGCCCCAGGGTGCCCGCCTGGCTCTCAGCCAATTCTCGCCAATGCCGGTCGGCGCCCAAGGCCTCCAGCGGCGTCATGAGATGCTGGTTGGCGCGAGTTCCATAATCCGGTACCAAGTAGCGGGTCCATTGACCCAAACGGCGGAATTTCACAATAGCCTTAGTTCCACATTGCCGGATGAAGACACCGCGGCCTAGCTGATCGGAGTGCACAAATGAGCGAATCGGAAGCGACCGCATCGGCCGAACGTCAAGCAGCCATCTCCCCGCTTCAGGCGATCTCCGCTGGCATCGTGGCCGCGGGGGCCGCGTTGGGCTTGAGCGAGATCCTGTCGGGGTTGAGCCGAAAGATCCCGTCGCTGGTGGTCTCGGTGGCTGAGGAGATTGTGGACATCACCCCCGGCTTTATTGCCCGCTGGTCCATCGACACCTTGGGCAGCGCGCAGAAGCCGGCGTTGGTGTGGGGCATCGTCATCGTGTCGATCCTTCTTGGCGCGGTGTTGGGCTGGCCTTCTCGGAAGCGCTGGTGGGTGATGCCCGCGGGACTAGTGGTGTTCGCCGTGGTTGGCGGATGGGCTGCGGCCCGCAACCCCCTGTCCAGCGACGGGCTGGGATGGATGTCGGGGTTGGTGTCGGGTGCATTTGGCATCGCGGTGTTCATGAGTTTGTATGCAGTGGCCCTCTTCACCCGCTTTGCCGGTGATGAAGAGCCTTCGGCTGCCGAAGCCCGACCGGTGCCCATGGTGGGCCGGGGTCGGTTCAACGACCGGCGCCGCTTCGTGGGAGCCGTGGGCATCATGGCCGGGGCCTCGCTGGCCGGCGGCCTGCTCGGGCGGTGGCTGCGGCGGCGGGACACCGTGGAAGGAGCTCGTGAGGGGGTTGCCGAGGCCCTCCAAGGACGCACTATTGCGACACCGACCGCCCGACCCACTCCGGTTCCCACCGCGCAGGTTGGGGACGATGATGCCATGGTCGACTCCTCCCCAGGTTCAACCCCTGAAGCCACACCCGCCGCGGACGCTGATCCCACGGCCGATCCCACGGCCGATCCCACCGCAGAGGCCACCCCCTCGGTCACCGCCGAGCCGGTGCGGGCGGCCAACTTCGACCACGTCGCCGGGATTGCGCCGCTTATTACCCCTAACGAGGACTTCTACTTGATCGATACCGCCTTGTCGTATCCCCAAGTCGACCCCGCTGACTGGTCGTTGCGGATCCACGGCATGGTGGACCGGGAGGTGGAGATCAGCTTCAACGAGTTGCTCGACTTGGGCTTGGTTCGAGAGCAAGTGACCCTGTCGTGTGTCTCCAACAGCGTGGGCGGCCGCTTGGTGGGCAACGCCGAATGGGTGGGGGTGCCGCTGGCCACCGTGCTGAACCAGGCCGGAGTGCAGCCGGGGGCCACGCAGATCGTGGGCCGCTCCATCGATCGTTGGACAGCGGGCTTTCCCACCGAGGTGGCGTTTGACGGCAGAGTTGCACTGGTGGCCGTGCAGATGAACGGCGAGCCGCTGCCTATCTCCCATGGATTTCCTGCTCGGCTGGTGGTGTCGGGACTGTACGGCTACGTGTCGGCCACCAAGTGGCTGTCGGATATCGAGCTAACCACCTGGGAGGGCTTCAATGGCTACTGGATTCCCCGCGGCTGGTCCAAGAGGGGACCGATCAAGACCCAGTCTCGCATCGACGTACCCCGCCGGGGCTCCGTCATCGACCCCGGCCCCACGGCGATTGCCGGGGTGGCCTGGGCGCCCAGCCGGGCCATCGAGAAGGTAGAGGTGCAGGTGAACGAAGAACCGTGGGTGGAGGCCGATCTCAGCCGGGAGACCACGATCAACTCCTGGCGACAGTGGATGGTCACCTGGAACGCCACCCCCGGTCGTCACCAGGTGCGGGTGCGGGCCACCGACGGTACGGGCACCACCCAGACATCGGAGATCAGCGACCCCGCTCCCGACGGGGCCACCGGCTGGCACACCATTCAAGTCCGGGCCGAGGAGGCCTGATTCTCCTCCGTGCCTTGGGGGAATGATCTCGGCCGCCAGTAGATTTCCGGCAGATGGATTTCAATTCGGCCACAACGTGCTGTTGAGGGTCTCCCACTAGAGAGCCGACGAGAGTGGATTTTGATCTGACCCCTGCTGAGCGGGATTTTCGCGACGAGGTGCGGACGTGGCTCGAGGAGCACTTAGTGGGGGAATTCGCCGGGCTGCGGGGCCGGGGCGGCATGGGTCAGGAGGACATTCCCGCCGAGCAGCAGATCGCCTGGGAACGGGAGATGGCCGACGGGGGGTGGCTGGGCATCGATTTTCCGGCCCACCTGGGCGGCCGGGAGTGCAGCTTGTCGGAGCAGGTGTTGTTCCACCAGACCTATGTGGAGGCCCGAGCGCCGGGGCGGCTGCCCAACATGGGGGTCACATTGTTGGGTCCGACGTTGGTGGCCTACGGCACGCCTGAGCAGCAGCAGCGGTTCGTGCCGCCGATCTTGTCGGGCGAGGAGTTCTGGTGCCAGGGCTACTCCGAGCCCAATGCCGGGTCGGACTTGGCCAACGTGGGCACCAAAGCGGTGCTACACGGCGACCGCTGGGTGGTCAACGGCCAGAAGATCTGGACCTCGCTGGCCCAGTACTCCGACTGGTGCTTCGTGGTGTGCCGCACCGACCCGGATTCTGCCCGCCATGCCGGGCTCTCCTATCTGCTGGTGCCCATGGATCAGCCGGGGATTGAGATTCGCCCCATCGTTCAGATCACCGGGGGAACCGAGTTCAATGAGGTCTTCTTCGACGACGCGGTGACCGACGCCGACTTGGTGGTGGGCCAGCCCGGCCGGGGCTGGGAGGTGGCCATGGGCACGCTGGCCTTCGAGCGGGGCGCGTCCACGCTGGGCCAACAGACCTATTTCCGCCAGGAGCTGGAAGCGCTATTGGCCGAGGCACGGGCCAACGGCACTGCGGGTGATCTGGTGGTCCGCCAGGAGCTGGCCCAGGCCTACGCCACGCTGGAGATCATGCGGTACAACAACCTGCGGATGCTCACCGTGGTAGACGCTGGCGGGGTGCCCGGGCCGGAGATGTCCATCGGCAAGCTGCTGTGGTCCAACTGGCACCGTTCGCTGGGGGAATTGATGGTGGGCGTGCGGGGAGCGGATGCGCTGGCGGTGGCGGCTGACGACGGTGAGGACTACTCATTGGACTCTTGGCAGCGCACGTTCCTGTACAGCCGGGCCCACACCATCTATGCCGGGTCTAATGAGATTCAGCGCAACATCAACGGCGAGCGGGTCTTGGGGCTTCCTCGGGAACCGAGGTGATTGGATGAAGCTCGTTCGAACCAACTTGTTCGGCTTGCCCCGCGAGCCGCGATGATTTCTATAAGGGAAACGAGGAGCAGCCATGGCTGAGGCATACATCATCGACGCGGTCCGCACCCCGGTAGGACGACGGGGCGGCAGCCTCTCGGAGATCCACCCGGCGGATCTGGGGGCGCATCCCATCCTCGGGCTTCTCGACCGCACCGGTGTCGACCCGGCCGCGGTCGACGACGTGATGTACGGCTGCGTGGACGCCCTCGGCCCCCAAGCCGGCGACATCGCCCGCACCGCTTGGCTGGCCGCCGGGCTGCCCGAGCACGTGCCCGGTACCACCATTGATCGCCAGTGCGGATCAGCCCAGCAGGCCGTCCACTTCGCGGCCCAAGCGGTGATGGCCGGCGTTAACGACATAGTGGTCGCCGGCGGAGTGCAGAACATGAGCATGATCCCCATTGGAGCGGCCATGACCGTGGCCGAGCACGTGGGGGTGACCGATCCCGACCCCTTCACCGGCTCCGACGGCTGGGTGGACCGCTACGGCACCCAGGAGGTGTCGCAGTTCCGGGGGGCCGAGATGATCGCCGAGCACTGGGACATCAGCCGCGAGCAGATGGAGGAGTTCGCGCTGGCCAGCCACGAGCGGGCCGCCACCGCCACCGACGAGGGCCGGTTCGAGAACGAGATCCTGCCCCTGGGCGGCTTGGCGGTTGACGAGGGCATCCGCCGGGGGACCACCATGGAGAAGATGGCTGGCTTGTCCACGCTGATCGAGGGCGGGCGGCTTACTGCGGCGGTGTCCAGCCAGATCTCCGACGCGGGATGTGCCATGTTGATCTGCGGGGAGCAGGCGGTGGCCGACCACGGGCTGAAGCCCCGGGCCCGCTTCCACCACCTGTCGGTGCGGGGCGCCGACCCCATCTACATGCTCACCGGCCCCATCCCGGCCACCGAGTATGCGCTGGCCCGAACCGGCATGACCATCGACGACATCGACCTGTTCGAGTGCAATGAGGCCTTCGCCTCGGTGGTGCTGGCCTGGATGGGCGAGCATGACGTGCCCCACGAGAAGGTCAACGTGAACGGCGGGGCCATCGCCTTGGGCCACCCGCTAGGGGCCACCGGTGCCCGGCTCATGACCACCCTGCTGAACGAACTGGAGCGCACCGGCGGCCGCTACGGGCTGCAAACCATGTGCGAGGGCGGCGGCCAAGCCAACGTCACCATTATCGAGCGGCTGTAGCCAGGGCATGACCGAGTTCGCCGACAAAGTGGTGATCGTCACCGGGGCGGCTCGGGGGATCGGCCGGAGCACCGCGGCGCTGTTCGCCGATGCGGGAGCGGTGGTTGTCGGGGCCGACCGCGACGTGGAGGCACTGGAAGCGGTGGAGGGCCTGTCGCTTCGACTGGGAGGCGATGTGGGCGACACCCACGATGCCCACGCGATCATCGACGACACCCTTGATTCCTTCGGCCGTCTCGACGTGTTGGTGAACAACGCCGGGGTCTGGGTGCTCAAGCCCACCTCCGAGATCACCCCCGAGGAGTGGGACGACCAGCTCTCCACCAACCTGCGGTCGTTCTTCCTGCTGATTCGCCGGGCCTACCCGGCGCTGGCCGAGGCCCGCGGCAGCGTGGTGAACGTGGCCTCCATTGCCGCCCTGCGGTTCACCACCCCCCATGTGGCCTACGCCTCGGCCAAGGCCGGTGTGATCGCCATGACCAGAGACCTGGCCGCCGAATACGCCCCCAACGTGAGGGTCAACGCCGTGGCCCCCGGCCCCATCGACACCATGCACCTCACCGCCTCGATGACCCCCGAGGAAAAGGACGACTTCGGCCGTCGCTACCCGCTGGGCCGCATGGGCGAGCCCGAAGACGTGGCCCACGCCATCTTCTTCCTGGCCTCCCCCAAAGCCGCCTACATCACCGGTGCCACCCTCCCCGTCACCGGCGGCACCGAGCTCGGAGTCCCCAGCCTGTTTTAGCCCTCGATGCGGTCGATGAGGCCCCAGGCTAGGGCGGTGGCGGTGTTGATCTCGGTGTTGGTTAGGGCGAAATAGCAGAGGCGCTGACGGCCGATGCGGCGGGCGATGCTGACGGTGCCGCCTGCCCCGGGCACCAGGCCCATGGCCACCTCGGGCAGGCGGAAGGTGGTGTCGGGGTGGGCGGACACGTCGTGGGCGTAGGCGGGCAGTTCGACGCCCGCCCCCACGCAGGTGCCGTGGACCTTCACTCGGGTCTTGGCCGCCAGTCGGTCGATCCAGAAGGCGGCGCTGCGCACCGAGCGGACACGGTGGGCGGTGCCCGGGTCGGGGGTGGTGCCGAACTCGGCCAGGTCGCCCCCGGAACAGAAGG
>JAJDTA010000207.1 GCA_022827405.1 Acidimicrobiia bacterium | reverse complement strand
CTACTCCAGCGCCGCTCCGTCATTCGGCATCGAGGCCACGGGGTGGAGTTGGTCGGGGTTATTCGGCGACCTCGACAACGACGGCTTCCAAGACCTCTATGTGGTCAATGGCATGGTGGCCGACAACCTGTTCGACCACCTCCCCGGCGCCAGCCTCATTGAGCCCAATCAGGCGTTCAAGAACATCGGCGGCGACCGCTTCGAGTCTGTGTACTCCTGGGGATTGGATGACCTCTCCGGGGGGCGGGGGATGGCCATGGTCGACCTCGACGGTGACGGCGACCTCGACATCGTGGTCAACAACCTCAACGCTCCGGCCCGTATCTATGAGAACCGGCTGTGCGGCGGCCGGGCCATCACCGTTCAGCTGGCCTGGGAGGGAACCGGCAACCCGACTGCGATCGGTGCCCAGATAGTCGCCTCGGGGGATCGCGGTGATCGGCTGGTACGCACCGTGGAGACGTCGCGGGGCTATCTCTCGGGCGCCTCGGCCACCGTCCACTTCGGTCTTGGAGCAGACCGGGATGCGGTGGACCTCGAAATCGTCTGGCCCGACGGCCGGGTGTCAACAGTCTCCGACATTCCGGCGGACCACCATGTGCTGGTCACTCGAAGTGGGGGGCCCACGCCATGAGCCGGGACTATCTGGTCCAGCCGGGCACATCGGGCCAGCGGCTGCGCGATGCCGCCATCCACCTCACCTCGATGGTGCCGGCCATCGCCGCGATGGCGGTGATAGGCCGCCCGGTGTTGTGGGCTGCGGTGTTCTTGCCGCTCGGGCCGCTGGTTCTCGGTCGGCTGCTGGCCGGAGGCCGCGAGGCGGGGCTCGGCCACTGGGCCCGGTCGGTGGACTTCTCGGTCACTGTGGCCGCCTTCGCGCTGGGCATCTACGGCTTGCTCCAGTTGGCGGTGCGGGTTGAGGCCGTCGGCGTGCTGGTGGCCGTCGGCGTGCTTATGTTGGTTCTGCTTCTGCTCAATTGGCTGCTGTTCACGGTTGTGGCGGCCAATCGGGCCCGGTACGGAGAGATGTTCGATCCGCCCTGGGTCGTGCCGCTCTGTCGCCGGGCCCTGGGCGCAAACTCATCTAACCCATGGTTGAAGGGGGAATTCTGATGGCAACGGTTGAGCTCGAAGGCCTGACCAAGATCTATCCCGGAGGCGTCACCGCGGTGGAGGACATGAGCCTCTCCATTGACGACGGCGAGTTCGTTGTGTTCGTCGGCCCCTCTGGCTGTGGCAAGTCGACGGCCCTGCGCATGATCGCCGGCCTGGAGGAGATCAGCGACGGAGTGCTGAAAATCGGAAACGTCGACATGACCAGCGTCCACCCCCGTGAACGCGACATCGCCATGGTGTTCCAGAATTACGCCCTCTACCCCCATCTCACCGTTCGCAAGAACATCGCCTATCCGCTGAAGCTGGCCAAGACTCCCAAGGCCGAGATCAAAGATCGGGTGGAGCGCACCGCCGAGGTGCTTCAGCTCAGCGAGTTCTTGGACCGCAAGCCCGGTGCTCTTTCGGGCGGCCAACGCCAGAGGGTGGCCATGGGGCGGGCCATCGTGCGCGAGCCGTCGGTGTTCTTGATGGACGAGCCGCTGTCCAATCTTGATGCCAAGTTGCGGGTGTACATGCGCACCGAGATCTCGCGGATCCAGCGAGATCTGGGGGTGACCACCATCTATGTCACCCACGACCAAGTGGAGGCCATGACCATGGGCGACCGGGTGGTGGTGCTCAAAGGCGGGGTCCTTCAGCAAGCCGACAAGCCGTCGGAGCTGTACCGCTATCCGTCCAACATGTTCGTCGCCGGGTTCATCGGATCGCCGGCCATGAACATGTTTGAGTCCACGGTCAGCATTGGCAGTGGTGCGGTGACGGTGGAAGTCGGCCAGCAGACCGTGGAGCTGCCGCTTGGCTTGCTCGACCAGGTGCCTGCCTTGCGGGGCTACGACGGGGTTCGGCTGGCCTGTGGCATTCGTCCCGAGAACGTTCACGACGGGACAACGGCCGATGGGACGGACCAGCGGATCAGCGGAGAGGTGATCATGCTGGAGGAGCTCGGCTCAGAGATAGTCGCCCACCTAGAGGTAGGGGTGAAACGGATCGACTCCTCGGGCACCGCGGTCGGCAGCGCAGATGACGAGGGTGATGAGTACGACACTGGTTTCATCGGCCGGTTTTCCCAACAGAGCGCAGTCCGCGCTGGTCAGCGCATTGAAATCGCACTAGATGTGTCGGCTATGCACTTCTTCGACCTCACAACCGGCGAGGCCATTCGAGACTAGGCACTCGGCGGCGATGCGGTCGGCGAGCAGTATCAGCGGCGGACGGCCAGTTCAGGCAGCTTGGAACGACAGCTCGCTTCGGAATACAGCGCTGGTGTCAGCCACCTCTTGTTCAACCCGTTCTTGTGACCATCCGGCGTGTTGGGCCATGGCTGACGCCATGGGTCTAAGGATCTCGCAAGCGTTCGGTTCGTACCACGCAGCCCGAGTGCGCCGATAGAACACATCCTCCAAAGTTGCCGCTCCCTCGTATTCAATAGCCCAAGCAATCTCGCCGCTGACAATTTTGCTGCCCGGAACGAGAGGAGTCTTTCCGAGGCTCAAAACATCGCCATATTCGGAACCATAAAGCGAAGCAAGGCGATGGGCTGTATGGATTCCCAAGTTATGTTGTTGCGAGATTTGGGCTGCCAAGTCTCCAACCTCGCCGTCAAATTCCCCACCGGGCAAGTAACCGGCTTCCTTGGGAGGAGCACTGACATCAATTGAAGTATTTGTGCGTATGGTTTCGGCCACCTTTTCGGCCATTAGCCGGTATCCGGTGAGCTTGCCGCCGGCAACAGTGATCATCCCTCGATTGCCGACCCAAATTTCGTCTTTGCGCGATATTTCACCGGGGCTGTCTTCGCCGTCGGCGATGAGGGGGCGGAGTCCCGCCCATGCCGCCTGGATCTCGGACGGTTCTATTGATGCGACGTCGAATGTTCGTTCCACCGCACGAAGAATGTAGGAGACATCCTCGTCGGTAATCGACGGCCAAACCTCCGGATCGCGGTCCACCAAGGTGTCGGTTGTGCCCACATAGGTTGCATCGCCCCGGCGAACCACAAAGAGGGTACGCCCGTCGGGCATGGGCATGGTGACCGTGTTGTTCACTGGCAGGCGATCGCGGGCCAGGGTCAGGTGCACACCCTTGCTTAGGATGAGGCGGTCGTCGGCAGCCCCTTCCAACCTTCGGACGGGATCAACCCAGGGACCGCTGGCATTGACAATGGCCCCAGCCCCAATGGTCACGTTTCGCCTAGTCAAACCACAGGTGGCTTGCACTGCGCTGGCCTTGGGGTCTCCATGGAGTTCCACCACCCGGCAATGGTTGAGAACCACTGCGCCATGGGCCGCGGCGTCTCGCAGATTTGCCAACACCAGCCTGGCGTCGTCGGTGACGTATTCCCGGAAGACCACTGCGCTGCGAAAGGTGCTCTGGTCGATCAACGGCTCCTTGGCCTTGAGCAAGGCGCGGTTCCAGGTTTGGTGCCGCTCGTGTTTGGCAACACCGCCAAGCAGCTCATAGGCCGTGACCCCGAGGCGAATCAGGGCCTGCTCGCTGCGCTTGGCAGTGGGGTAGACCATCCAGCGAGGCTCGGCGAGATGCTTGGCCATCCGATGGATTACCTTTCGCTCGCTGGCCGTCTTGCGAACGATCCTAAACTCGCCCATGGCCAAATAGCGAAGTCCACCATGAATCAACTTGGTGGAGCGGCTTGAAGTGCCTGATGCGAAATCATTGGCCTCAAAGACCACCACTGACAGCCCCCGTTGGGCAAGGTCACGGGCTACCCCAGCTCCCGTTATACCGCCGCCAATTATAGCTATATCGAAAGATTGATTGTCCAGATCATCGAGAACGTTGTGCCGCTCAGAAGTCAAAGGCAGAGCAGGAGCATTTCCCACAAAATAAGTTTAGCCTCCCCCAGAGTCCCGCACGCAACCGACTGGACAGGCAGAGCATTAAGTTTTGTTGCGACGGAGGTGGTTATCGAAACCATGGCTGCCATATGTCCAGATCTAGTCTTAATGACGGTAGTACAGCTTAATGACAACGGGCGCTGGACTAAACCTGGCGGTACCTCCAATTGCGACAACCAATTGTCGCTAGGCCCGCAACATGGTCCACACTAAGACGGTGAACCTGGACGAACACGGGGGATGGGCTGGGATATTCCGGCGGCTGACATCGGGCGACAGCTTGACCGCCGACGCGGCCAACGCGGCCATGACCGAAATACTGAGCGGAGAGGCGACGCCAGCGCAGATCGGTGGATTTGTGATGGCCCTGCGCACCAAGGGGGAGACCGCCGAGGAGCTTGTCGGCCTGCTGTCGGCGATGCGGGCCGCTTCGGAGGCGGTCCCATTAGACGCCGCCGGCCTCATCGACACGTGCGGCACCGGCGGCGACAACAGCGGGAGCATCAACGTTTCCACCGGAGCGGCGCTGGTGGCTGTGGGGGCGGGGGCCAGGGTGTGCAAGCACGGCAATCGGTCGGCCTCCTCGCTGTGCGGCTCAGCCGATGTGCTGGAAGAGCTGGGTGCAGTCATCGACCTCGGCCCGGCGGGGGTGGCCCGCTGCGTGACCGAAGCCGGTTTCGGCTTCTGCTTGGCCCCACGATTCCACCCGGCCATGCGCCACGCCGGCCCGCCCCGCCGGGAATTGGGAGTGGGAACGGTATTCAATTTTCTGGGGCCGCTGGCCAATCCGGCCGGTGTCAGGCGCCAGCTGGTGGGAACCAGCGACCGGGCGATGGCCGAGATCATGCTGGAGGTGCTGTCCGCCACCGGTTCGGAGCGGGCCATGATCGTGCACAGCCATGACGGTTTGGACGAGCTGTCCACTACCGGCCCGACCGACATCTGGGAGCTGCGGGACGGCGATACTCTCCGCTACGCAATGGACCCGGCAGAGCTCGGATTGGCACCGGCATCCCTGGATGACCTGAGGGGAGGGAATGCGTCGGTCAACGCCGACTGCCTGCGCCGGGTGTTCGACGGCCACCGGGGAGCGCACCGGGATATCGTGACGCTCAATGCGGCTGCCGCCCTTGTGGTAGCCGAGATCTCCGGCACATT
The DNA here is from genome assembly GCA_022827405.1 of Acidimicrobiia bacterium. Lineage (GTDB taxonomy): Bacteria > Actinomycetota > Acidimicrobiia > Acidimicrobiales > Bin134 > Poriferisocius. The sequence continues at coordinate 4,108 of JAJDTA010000207.1, read as the reverse complement.
GGCCGAAGGGCTGGAGGCTGCCGCGGCGTCGATCGATGACGGTCGGGCGGGGCAGGTCCTGGAGAACTTCGTCGCAGTCTCTAAGCAGGCCCGGGCCGAGGAGGAACAAGGATGAGAACGGGAGATAGTCCTGCCAATGAAGTTCTGAGGGAAGCGTTGATTGCCGCAGTGGAGGTGGCTCGGAAGGGACAGAAGGAGAAGCCTCCGGTTGACCCGCCAGCCCGGTTGAAGCAGCTCCTGATGTTCAAGAAGTTCTCAGAGCGGGCCTTGGGGCAAGTGCGAGACGTGGTGGAAAACGACGAGGAGTTCCGCGCGCGAGTGGTGGAGGCGGTCAGCAAGGAGAAGGTGGGCCGGGCCGGGTGGTTGTGGCTGGCCCGCCCGGACGGCTGGGAGCAGGAGTGCGCCGAACTGTCGGCGGCTGCCGCGCAGGAGTCGGAAGTGGCCGCCGACGCTCAGAGCCACCAGGTGCTGGAGCAGAAGTTGCGAAGGGCCGAGGCAGCCTCGGAAAAGGCCGAGCGTCAGCGGGACAAGGCCGTTCGCGACCGCGATGGAGCTCGGTTGGAGGCCACCCAAGCCCGGGCCGAGGCCCGCCATTCCCAAGAGGAATCCCGTGGGCTGGCTGCCGAATTGGCCCAGACTCGTGGAGATCGCGACACCATCCAAAAGAACCTGGAGCGCATCCAGCGGAAGGAGTCTCGAACCGACGACAGGCTCAAGAAAGCCCAAAGGGAGATCGAGCGGCTCAACAAGCAACTGAGAGATTCCCGCCAGCATCACGAGGAGGAAGCCAGAAAGCTCAAAGAGCGATTGGCGGCGGCCGAGGAGGAGGTGGCCGCGGCGCGCGAAGCCGGGTTCGAACCTCCCAAGACACCCGAACCCGAGTCTCCGCCTCCGCTGACTCGTCGGACACCGGTCGCCTTGCCGCCCGGCATGCTCAAAGACACCGTGGATGCCGCCGAGCACCTTCTACGAACACCCAAGGTGGTGATGCTGGTGGACGGCTACAACGTGACCTTCAAGAGCTGGCAGGAGTTGCCGGTGCGAGAGCAGCGGATGCGTTTGCTGCAAAAGCTGGAGGAAATGAGCGCCCGGTATCCAGAGGCCGAGGTTGTGGTGGTCTTCGACGGCACGGCAACCGATTACGACTACATCTCCACGACCGCTCGCTCGCTCGGCGTGACCGTTCGCTTCTCCCCGGCGGGTGTCGAGGCCGACGATGTCATCATCGAGCGATGCCGCGATTATCCACTCTGGCAGCCATTGGTGGTCGTATCCCACGACAGCCGGGTCCGGGAGAGCGCTCGGAGTCTCGGGGCCAATCTTGTTCAGCCCAGCAAGCTCCTCGTGCTGATGGGCGTTGAGATGGACGATCAAGACGACCTGGTCGGGTTCGCAGTACGGTGAGCACGGTCAGCGCCGATGAAGTGATCGCCGCCGGGTTGGCCGCGGGACTCGACGCCGTTGGAGTGGCGTCGGCCGAGCCGTTCGAGTCCACCCGGGACACGCTCTTGGAGAGGCGAGACCAAGGGCTGCACGGAGGGATGGCCTTCACCTACCGCAACCCCGACCGTTCAACCGACGCATCTTGGACCGTGCCGGGCGCCCAGTCCCTAGTGGTGGGCGCGCTCGGCTATCGCAGTTCTCCTGCGGCTGCGCCGAACCGGGCCGCGGGGCGGGTGGCCGCCTACGCGCGCCGCGACCACTACGCCAAGCTGCGAGCGTCGCTGGGCCATGTTGCCGAGATGCTGCGGGGCGATGGGCACAAGGCCGCGGTGGTGGCCGACGACAATGCCCTGGTAGATCGGGAGGCGGCTCGGCGGGCCGGGCTGGGATGGTACGGCAAGAACAGCAATATCCTGCTGCCCGGACAGGGCAGCTGGTTCGTGCTGGGTTCGGTGATCACCACCGCTGCGCTCGAACCCTCGACCCCGGTACCCGATCAGTGCGGGCCGTGTCGCCGCTGCTTGGACGGCTGCCCGACCGGTGCCATCGTGGCCCCCGGCGTGGTCGATGCCCGGCGGTGCTTGGCGTGGTTGGTGCAAGCTGACGGCGACTTCCCCCCTGAGTTCCGCGAAGCGCTGGGCGATCGAATCTACGGCTGCGACGACTGCCAGGAGGTTTGCCCGCCCAACCGACAAGCCGAGTCGAACGGCCCCGGTGCGGGAGAAGGGCTCGATGATGACACCGCCTGGGTCGATCTGGTGGACCTGCTGGAGCTGGACGACGACGAGCTGATGGCCCGCTACGGCCGCTGGTACATCCCCCGGCGGGAGCCTCGCTACGTGCGGCGCAACGCGTTGATCGCTCTGGGTAACTCCAGACAGGGGAACGATCCTGACGTGATCGAACCTGAAGTGATCGAGGTAGTGCACCGATATCGGTCGGATCCTGATCCCATGTTGGTGCGCCACGCAGATTGGGCCGCCCGCCGCCTAGGCGTGGGCGCAGTGGCGCCGGTTTGAGCAATGGCCCGGCACCTGCTGGTCACCAACGACTATCCCCCCAAACTCGGGGGCATACAGAACTACCTGTGGGAGCTGTGGCGCCGGCTGCCTCCTGACGACGTCTGTGTGCTGACCCGCTCCCATCCCGGAGATGCGGCATGGGATGCCCAGCAGAATCACCAGGTGATCCGCTCTGCCCGCCAGTTCCTTCTTCCCACTCCTGATATGGGCGAAGAGATCACCGAGTTGGCCGAGGAGATCGGCGCCGAACTGGTTCTCTACGACCCCGCCGTTCCCCTGGGAGCGCTGGCCCCTCGCTTGCCCCACCCCTATGGCGTGATCCTCCACGGTGCTGAGGTGACCGTTCCGGGACGACTACCGGGCACCAAGCAGCTTTTGGCCCAGGTGCTGCGCGGCGCGCGGGTGGTGGTCACTGCTGGCCGGTACTCGGTGGCTGAAGCCGAAAGGGCCGCGGGGCGACCGCTGCCGGCAGTCATCGTTCCACCGGGGGTGGACATCGAGCGCTTCAAGCCCCTGAATGCGGCTCAGCGGCGACAGGCCCGCCTTCGGTTCGGTCTACCCGTCGATGCCCCGGTGGTGGTGTCGATCAGCCGGCTGGTACCTCGCAAGGGCATGGATGTGCTGATCGCCGCGTCGGCCCGCCTGGCGGACCGGCATCCGGGGCTCACTTTGGCGGTGGCCGGGGCGGGGCGCGACCGGGCCCGGTTGGACCGCCTTATCGGGCGCACCGGCGCACCCGCCCGCCTCCTCGACCGGGTGGCCGACTCGGATTTGCCCGACCTCTACGGCTGCGCCGACGTGTTTGCCATGATTTGCCGCCAACGCTGGGGTGGCCTGGAGCAGGAAGGCTTCGGCATCGTGTTCTTGGAGGCAGCCGCGGCTGGAGTGCCGCAGTTGGCCGGAGACAGCGGGGGAGCGGCCGAGGCGGTGGAACACGGAAGGACCGGCCTGGTGGTGGACAGGCCCAGCCATCGTGATGCGGTGATCGCCTCGTTGGACGCCCTGCTGTCGGATCGGGTCCGCCTACGGCAGATGGGAATGGACAGCCGGCTGAGGGCGGTGGCCGAATTCTCCTACGACCACATGGCCGAGCGACTTCGAACCGTGATCGACGAGGTCATCGCCCGCGGAAAGAGCCGCTGATCGTGCTAAGCGACTATCTGGTGCCACCGGGAGTAGAGGGCCGGGAACTCCTTCAGGCCTGCTGGGCAGGGACCGGCGGGTTCACTGCGATCGCCGTCTGCACCACGGCATTTCCCGATCCGATGGCTGTTCCCATTGCCGTGGTGTCGCTCGGGCTGCTAGCCGTTGGGTGCGCGGCCATGCTGTGGGCCTTCCAACGGGCATTGCAGCGCAGCCGCTACGAGTTGATCGGCGTGGGGGGTCTGTATTTCCTGGCCGGTTGCGCTCCCCGCCCGGTGCGGTTCTCGATGATGGCCGCGCTGGCTGTCGAAGTGATCGTGGCGCTGGCCGCCGCCTCGGTGCGTCCCTTTACCGCCTCCGCATTCGGTATCCTGGTGCCTGTCTATGCGCTGGGCTTGTCTGGCGCATGGGGAGCCAGGCATGGGACCTTCCCGCCCCGGCCCTCCGACAGCACAATTCAAGGACGCGGCGATCCCAGCAGGAACGGTGACGATGTTTGA
>JAJDTA010000070.1 GCA_022827405.1 Acidimicrobiia bacterium | reverse complement strand
CTGATGTCCGCATCCTGGCCCCGATCCCTGGGCGCCAGGCCATCGGAGTGGAGGTGCCCAACCGCGACCGCCAAGTGGTATCGCTGGGCGGGATTCTGGCGTCGGCCGAAGCCGGCAAGGCCACCCATCCCCTGGAGGTGGCCATCGGGAGGGACATCAACGCCAAGCCGGTGATGATGGACCTGTCTCGAATGCCCCACATCCTCATCGCCGGGGCCACCGGGGCGGGCAAGTCTTCGTGCATCAACTCGATGATCACCTCGGTGCTCATGCGCTCCACCCCCGACCAGGTGCGCATGATTCTTGTCGACCCGAAGATGGTGGAGATGGCCCAGTACGAGCATGTGCCCCACCTGCTCACCCAGCCGGTCACCGATCCCAAGAAGGCGGCCAACGCCTTGGCCTGGGCGTGCCGGGAGATGGACCGCCGCTATGAAGTGCTGGCTTCAGTGGGTGTCCGCGATATCGACGGCTACAACGAGGCCTGCGATCAGGGAGTCTTCGAAAATGACCGCCGACTGGGGATCGACGACTCCGAGCCCAAGGAGCGGATGCCGCTCATCCTGGTGGTGGTGGACGAGTTGTCCGATCTGATGATGGTGGCGCCCCGCGACGTGGAGGACTCCATCTGCCGGATCGCCCAGAAGGCCCGGGCGGTGGGAATCCACCTGGTGATCGCCACCCAGCGGCCGTCCATCAACGTGATCACCGGCGTGATCAAAGCCAACATCCCGGCCCGGCTGGCCTTCTCGGTGTCGAGCCAGACCGACAGCCGGGTGATCCTCGACCAGCAGGGGGCGGAGCGCCTGGTGGGTCGGGGCGACATGCTGCTGCTCAGCCCCACTTCCACCTCGGCCCAGCGCATCCAGGGCGCATGGGTGACCGAGGCGGAGGTCCGCGGTGTGGTGGCCGCCTGGCGGCGTCAGGCCGCGGCCATGGGGTACAGCAGCACGCCGACACAGGTGACCTCTGACGGGGGAGACGGAGACGACGATCCGTTGGCGCCCGCCCCGTCGGCGGCCGCGGCCGGTGGTGGCGACGATGATGACGAGCTGTTGGTGCAGGCCATGAGGCTGGTGGTGGAAAGCCAGCTCGGCTCCACATCGATGCTTCAGCGCAAGCTCCGGGTGGGATTCGCCCGAGCTGGTCGGCTGATGGATCTGATGGAGCAGCGGGGCGTGGTGGGGCCATCTGAGGGGTCCAAGGCCCGTGAGGTGTTGATGGCCCCCGACGAACTCCCTTCATGAATTCTGACTGAGCGTCGGTAGTCTCCTCCTGTGGCGTTAGCAGCGGTGCTCCTGGCCGGAGGCTTACTTGTTTTGGCGGTGGGTGCCGACCAACTGGTGATTGGGGCGTCCCGGCTGGCATTTGCCCGGGGAATCTCGCCCATCGTGATCGGGGCGCTGGTCATCGGATTCGGCACCAGCGCCCCCGAGATGCTGGTGTCGGGCCTGGCCGCCGCCGACGGCAACGTCGATTTGGGGGTGGGCAACATCGTTGGCTCCAATGTCGCCAACTTGAGCCTGGTGCTGGGCTTTTCCGCCCTGGTGGCAGCGTTGGCCGTGGGGGGCCGCTACATCCGGGTGGCCAACAGCACACTGTGGCGAGAGGGCCTGGTGTCGGTGGCCGCCGCCGGGTTGTTCTGGTTGCTGGTACAGAACGGCTTGGAGCGCTGGGAGGGCGTCGTTTTGCTGCTGGCCTTCGTGGTGGCTATGACCGTCATCTTGTGGCGGCCGGCCTATGACGGCAGCGCCACCGATGTTGTCCACACCGACAAGCCGAACAGCCAGTCAGCAGAGCTGGTTCGCACCGTGCTGGGGCTGGCCGCCACCGTGGTCGGTGCCCAGCTGGCGGTGACCGGTGCGGTGGACATTGCCCAAGAGGTGGGCCTGGGCTCGGGATTCGTGGGGTTGTCGCTGGTGGCGTTCGGCACCTCGCTGCCTGAGCTGATCACCGGAGTGCAGGCGGCCCGCCGGGGAGAGGCCGACCTGCTGGTGGGCAACATCTTGGGCTCCAATACGTTCAACAGCCTGCTGGTGAGCGCCGTGGTGGCGCTGGTGGGGCCTGGGCCGCTGGTCGACGGCAACCTGTCGGGCTTGGCGGTGTGGATCATGATGGGCATCTCCGTTGCCGCCTGGCTGTTCATGTTCAGGGGAGACGGCTTGGAGCGGTGGTGGGAGGGCGCTCTGTTGCTGGCCGTGTATCTGGTGTCGCTGCCGTTTCTGATCTCCGACCATGAGGAGGAGGCTTTGGATCCTGCGCCCGCGGTGGTGGAGCAGGCGGCTGGCGCTGGTGGTTCTGGCCTCGATTCCACCTAATCTCGGTACGGTGCGCCGGTTTTGGATTGAGACGCTGGGGTGTCCCAAGAACCAGGTGGACTCCGACAAGATCACGGGCTTGCTGGTTCAAGACGGGCTGGCTGCTGCAGGGGCCCCTGACGAAGCCGACCTCGTGGTGGTGAACACGTGTGCCTTCATTGAGGAGGCCCGTCAAGAGTCGGTGGACACGGTGCTGGCGCTGCGCTCGACCGCCGCCGAGGCCGAGCTGGTGGTCACAGGGTGCATGGCTGAGCGCTACGGCGCTGAGCTGGCCGAGGCCCTGCCCGAAGCCGACCGGGTGGCCGGGTTCGGCGTGCCGGTCAGCATTGGGGCGAAGCCCTCGGCGGCCGAGTTGCCCGAGTTCGATCTGCTGAACCTGCCCCGGCCCTCAACTGAGGCGCCATGGGCCTACGTGAAGATCGCTGAGGGGTGCGACCGGCGTTGCGGGTACTGCGCCATTCCCAGCTTCCGGGGGCCCCAGCGCTCCCGTTCGGCCGAGGCCATCGTGGCCGAGGTGGACGGCCTCGGGGTGCGAGAGGCGGTGCTGGTGGCCCAAGACCTGGCCTCTTACGGTCGCGACCAAGGCCAAGGAGAGCGGGGCATCATCCCCCTGGTGGAGTCGCTTCGCCACAGGGTCGATTGGGTGCGGCTGTTGTACCTGTATCCGTCCGATCTAACCGACTCGTTGATTGACGCCATCTGCGCCACCGGTGTGCCGTACTTCGACTTGTCTTTGCAGCACGTATCCCGGCCGCTCTTGGCCAAGATGCGCCGGTGGGGAGACGGAGATCGCTTCGCTGCTCGGATTGCCGACATACGCCAGCGTCAGCCCGAAGCGGTGTTCCGGTCGAACTTCATTGTGGGTTATCCGGGAGAGACCGAGGCCGACCACGACGCGCTCTTGGAGTTTGTGGCCGAGGTGGGGTTGGACTGGTGCGGGTTCTTCACCTACTCCGCCGAGGCCGGTACATACGCCACCACCCTCGACGATCAGGTGCCTGCGGAATTGGCCGCTGAGCGTCGTCGGGAGCTAGCCGAGGTCCAGGACGAGATAACCGCGGCCAAGCGTGACCAACTCATCGGCCGCGAGGTCGAAGTTCTGGTGGACGCCCCCGGCATTGCCCGCAGCTATAGAGAAGCCCCCGAAATCGACGGGATCGTCTCGGTGCCCGAGCATCTAAACGTGGGCCAATTCCACACAGTGCGGGTGAGCGACGCCCACGGTCCCGACTTGGTGGCCGAGGCGGTGTCGTCTTGAGCCAGGTGGGGGCCTACACCTGGGCCGATCTGCGGCTGACGGCCAACCTCATCACGATGGGGCGGATACTGCTCTCGCCATTGCTGTATGTGCTGATCTTGGCTGCCTCCGATAGCGCGGGGACGTCGTGGGCGGTAGTGGCGGTGGGCTGGGTGCTTGGGGCCAGCGACTACTACGACGGCTGGGTGGCCCGGTCGTCCGGCAGCGAGAGCCGCTGGGGGGCCTTCTTGGACCCGCTGGCCGACAAGGTGATGATCCTCGGAGCGGCCTGGTGCTTTGTGGCGGTGAACCGCTTGTTCTGGGTGCCGGTGCTGATCATCACGGCGCGGGAGCTCGTGATGAGCGCGGCCCGCACCCGATGGGCTCGTGACGGCCTCTCGCTGCCCGCCCGCCACTCGGCCAAGCTCAAGACGCTGATGCAGGGTGTGGCGCTTACCGTGGCCGCCCTGCCTCCCTTGGAGAACGTCGACTGGGCGGTGTCGCTGGCCATCTGGGCGGCGGTGGCCATCACCCTTTATTCCGGCTGGCGTTACTGGGCCGATGGGCGAGCCGGCGCCATTGCCGCCTCAGGCCAATAGCAAAAGGCGGACGGCGGTATAGCCTCCCTGCGTGAATTGTGAAGTAATCGCAGTTGGAACCGAGCTGCTGCTCGGCCAGATTGTCGACACCAACTCGTCGTGGATCGGCGAGCAACTGGCCCTGGCGGGCATCGACTCGCACCACCAGGTGAAGGTGGGCGACAACTTTCAGCGCATGCAGGCGGTGCTCAACCAAGCCCTCGAGCGCAGCGACTCGGTGATCTTGTGCGGCGGGCTCGGTCCCACCCAAGACGACATCACCCGGGATGTAATCGCCGCTGCCCTGGGGGTGGAGCTGGTGCGGCGTGACGACATAGTGGAGCGCATTTCGACCGTCTTCGGAGGTCGGGGCCGGGCCATGCCCGAGAACAACCTGCGCCAGGCCGATGTGCCCGACGGCGCCGAGGTGCTGCCGGTGATGCCGGGCACCGCCCCCGGCTTCAAGGTGGAGACCAACGGCAAGGCGGTGTACGCCGTGCCCGGCGTGCCCTGGGAGATGCAGCAGATGGTGGGGGAGTGCGTGCTGCCCGACCTCAAGGCCCGGGCCGGGATCACTGCGGTGATCAAGAGCCGCACGCTGCGCACCTGGGGCGACTCCGAGTCGGGGTTGGCCGAGAAGCTGCACGAAGAGATCGAGCGCTTGGACGAGACCGGCGAGTGCACCATCGCCTTTCTGGCCTCCGGCATGGAGGGCCTCAAGGTAAGGCTCACCGCCAAAGCCCCCAGCGAGGCCGAGGTGGACGAAATCTTGGCCAACGAGGACCAGATCGTGCGGGGCATCATCGGCGACATCGTGTTCGGGGTCGACGATGAGACCATGGAGTCGGCCGTGCTCGACGCCCTGCGGAGCCGAGGTTGGACCCTGGCGCTGGCCGAGTCGCTCACCGGCGGGCTGATCGGCTCCCGCCTCACCGCCGTCCCCGGCGCCAGCGACGTATTCCGCGGCGGCCTGGTGTCCTACGCCAGCGCCGTGAAGTTCGATCTATTGGACGTGCCCGAGGGCCCCGTGGTGAGCGAAAAGGCCGTAACTGCCATGGCCCACGGCGCCGCCAAACTATTGGACGCCGACTGCGCTATCGCCGTCACCGGCGTGGCCGGCCCCGACCCCCTAGACGGAGAGGACCCCGGCACCGTCTGGATGGCCACTTTGGTAAACGGCCAGGTCGAGGCCACCAAGGTCAAGTTCCCCTTTGACCGCGAGCGCACCCGCCAGTTCACCACCGTCTCCATCCTCAACAACCTGCGAATGAGGGTTCTGGCCGGCAGATAGGCCCCTTTTGAGAATAGGGGGCCTGCCCTTTGTTCTAGACCTCGGGGTTGACGGTGCCGGCGAGCATTCCTCCGTCGGCGACGAACTCGGCACCGGTGCTGTAGGAGGATTCGTCGGAGGCCAGGTAGACGGCTAGGCGGGCGATCTCTTCGGGTTGGCCCACCCGGCCCAGGGGGAGCATGGCGTAGGTTGCCTCGCGGTCCTCGTCGGAGATGGCGTCGCCCAAGGTGTCGGGAGCGGTCATGGCGGTGTCCACGCCTCCGGGGTGGATGGAGTTGGCCCGGATGCCGTATTTGCCCAATTCCAGGGCGGCGTTCTTGGTCATGCCCCGCACCGCGAACTTGGAGGCGGTGTAGGCCACGGTGCCGCCGTAGCCGGCCATGCCGTTGGTGGAGCTGATGTTCACGATCGACCCGCCACCAGCCTCGATCATGGCCGGCACGGTGTACTTCATGCCCAAGAACACCCCCACCTGGTTGACGTTGACCACCCGCATGTAATCGTCCAGCGAGGTGTCCACCATCGACACGCCGAACAGGAGGATCCCGGCGTTGTTCACCAGCACGTTGGGCGGTCCGAAGCGGTTGATGGTCTCGTCCACCGCCTTCTGCCATGCCCCCTCGTCGGTTACGTCCAAGGGGATGTAGTGCGCATTGGGGCCCACGTCGGCGGCTACCGCCTCGCCTTCATCGTGGAGCACGTCGCCGAACACCACCTTGGCGCCCTCAGCCGCGAAAAGCCGCACCTCGGCCTCGCCCTGGCCCCGGGCGCCGCCGCTGATTAGGGCCACTTTGCCGTCCAGTCTTCCCATTTCAGTTCTCCTCTTCGGTGAGATCGCGGTCGAGCCTAAGCGATGCCGAGTTCATGCAGTAGCGCTCGCCGGTGGGGTGGGGGCCGTCGGGGAAGATATGGCCCAGGTGGGCGCCGCACGCGGCGCACACCGCCTCGGTGCGGACCATGCCGTGGCTCTGGTCGATGTGGCGGATTACCTTGCCCTCGCCGGCCTCCTCGAAGAACGACGGCCATCCGGTTCCCGAGTCGTATTTGGCGTCCGAGGAGAAAAGCACCGCGTCGCACACCCGGCAGCGGTACACGCCCTCGTCTTTGCAGTCCCAGTACGCACCGGTGAAGGCCCGCTCGGTGCCGGCTTGCTGGGTGATG
>JAJDTA010000082.1 GCA_022827405.1 Acidimicrobiia bacterium | reverse complement strand
CCAGGCAGCAGCACTGTGCTTTCGTCGGCCAACAGGGCCCCGCTGCCGCCGGCCACGATGGCGTCCACTCCGGTGAGGCTGGCGGCCAGATCGCTCTCGGCACTCAGAGCCTGCAAGTGGGTGGACAGCACGATGATGTCCACGCCGTCACCGGTGAGGCGATCGATCTCGGCCTGCACAATCTCGGCCACATTCGTCATCACCGCCACGTTGCGGGGGCTGGAGATGTAGGTCAGCTCTGGGGTGGTGGCGCCGATGATGCCGATGCGACGGCCCTGCTTCTCCACCACTGTCGAAGGGGCGATCCGGCCCTGCTCCACCAGCGCGGCCAGCGCCGGCTCGCCGGAGAAGTCCAGGTTTGCGCTGATGAACGGGGCAGTGGTGGTCTCGGTGATGAACCGGGCCAGCAGGTCGGGACCCAGGTCGAATTCGTGGTTGCCGATGGTCAAGGCGTCGTAGCCGATGAGGTTGAGGGCCAGCGCGTCGTAGAACGGGCTGTCGTCACCCAGGCTCACCGACAGTTCGGGGCCGCTCAAGAAGTTGTCGCCCGAGCTGATGGTGATCACCGCGGCACCGCCGTCGGTGGCCTCAGACCGAATCTGATGCACCAGCGAGGCGAAGCGGGCCACGCCGCCGTATTCGGGGGCAGAAGATGAGGCATTCACCAGCTGCGACTCACCGTCGTTGTGGTGCAGGATCACCAGTTGGAGCTCGCCACTGCTCTCGCTGGTGGTCTCGACTTCTTGGGCCTGCGCCGACACTGCACCCAGAAGTGCCGCTACCAGTCCCAGCGCGATCAACGTCCACACCATCCGTCGGATACTCACCAGCCGGCTCCCTTGTCTTGTTGGATCCTCAGTTGGCGTTCACCGGTTGGCACCTAGACTGGTCGACGCCTGCGACACTCTGCCACAGGGAGATTTCTCCGTGTCAACGCGGGCGCGAATCCCGCGTGAACTTCCCAGGACAATCAGGCTCGGATCACCTCGGGAGCCCAGTTCGACTCGAAGCCGATGCCCGACAGCCAGGTCTCCACCAGCTTGCCGTTCTCAGCCCGGAAGGCCTGCACCCAGTCCCACTGGTTGCCGTCCACCTTCCAGGAGCCGATGGCCACCACGATGTCGTCCTCGGCGATGAGCCGGTAGCGCAGATCGGTGAACTCCGCTTGGCTGCACAACGCGGCCACCTGCTGCTGGTACTCGTCGGCGGTCACCGATCGGGTGCCGCCCATCTCGTGGCGGACGTACACCGGCCCGGCCAGCTCCGGCACCAGATCGGGGTTCTGCGCCCCCCACATCTCGTCGTACCACCGGCGCAGCACGGCTTTGGTCTCCTCGGCAGTTCCTCGATCAGACATGGCTTGAAGCTACGCCAGCCGGCCGGCAGGTGCCGCGTCAGGGGTTGATGGCCAGTACCGTCGCAGTGTGAGCGACGCCGCCCCTGCATCTGCCTCGGGGATGTTCGCGTCGCTGTCCAACCGGGCCTATGCCATGTTGTGGTGGTCGGGGCTGGTGGCGTTTCTGGCCGTGGGCATGCAGATCCTGGCCCGGGGCTGGCTGGCCATCGAGCTCACCGACAGCAATTCCAGCTTCGCTTTGGTGCTGCTCGCCTTTGGCATCGGCATGGTCACCGTCACCCCGTTCGGGGGCGTGGCCGCCGACCGGTTCTCCCGCCGCGCCCTGATTCTCGGCTCACACATGTCGCTTACCCTCAGCGCCCTGTGGCTCGGCATCATGATGGTGTTGGGCCTGGAGCAGTTCTGGATGCTCCTGTTGGCGGCATTGATCCAGGGTTCGTCGTTCGCCTTTATGGGTCCGGCCCGGATGGCCATGACCGGCGAGGTGGTGGAGCGCGACCTGCTGTCCAACGCCATCTCGCTCACCCAGCTGACCGTGGCCAGCACCCAGTCGGTGGGGCCGTTCATCGCCGGTCTCCTGGTTGAAACGCCCAACTTCGGCCTGGCCGGGGTGTACTTGCTTAGCGCGGGCCTCACCGCGGTGGGAACTGTGCCGGTGGTGTTGCTGCCGGCGTCACGTCCCGAGCAGCGGGAGGCCCACAGCCCCTTTGAGGAGATTGCCGAGGGGGTGGCCTACGTGGCCCGCAATCCCTATCTGAAGGTTGTGGTGATCTCCACCGCGCTCATGCTGTTGGTGGCCATGCCCTATCTGGCGTTTCTGCCCAAGTACACCGAGAGCGTTTTCGGGGTGGGGGCGCTGTGGTTGGGAGTTCTCCAGGGGGCCAACGCCCTCGGCGGCACCGTTACCGCGCTCCAAGTGGCCCGGATGCGCGACAACACCCAGCTCTGGCGGCTCCGGGTCACCAGTTTGACCGTGGTGGCCATCGGAGTGGCCGCGCTGGCCATCACCCCCAATCACCTCGTGGCGCTGCCGGTGCTCTTCTTCTTGGGCGGGGCGGCCACCACCTTCCAGACCACCAACATGTCGATGTCGTTGCTGCTGTCCGAGCCGGTGTACCACGGCCGGGTGCAGAGCCTGGTCATGGTGTCCTTCAGCGCCCAGAGCCTGATCGCATTCCCGCTAGGCGCCCTGGCCGATCAGATCGGGCTGCGGGAGATGCACGGCTACATGGCCGCGGCCACCGTGTTGGTGGTGGTGTGGTCGGTTCTCGCCGGTCGCCAAGCCCGCCGCCAGACAGAGGCGAACAGAGCCCAGGCAGCCAGGACCCAGGTTCAATCAGCCAGTGGTTAGTACCAGCGGCTAGGCCCGGGCGCTGACCAGCCAGGCGGCGCCGCCCATGGTGATGCCGTCGGGGGTGCGGCGGCGCTCGACCATGGTGGCGAGGGCGGCTTTGACCCGGTCTATCACGTGTACATCGGCGTTCTCGGGAATGGCCGCGCTGGGCAGGAGGTCTATGTAATAGCGGACCAACTCATCGGTGGTCCCGTCGCCGATGCTCAGCGGCAGGTCATGGGGGGTGATGTCGATGTCCACCAGCCCGGCTCCGGTGAGGATCGAACTGATCCGATCGGCCGAGGCCAACGAGAACGGCCCCGGCGCGTCGGGGTCCATCGGCGCCGGCGGGCCCAGCACCTCGGCTACCGCCTGCCCCGGCTCGGTGACCCAGGAGTTCTCGCTCGGCGAGCGCCAGCAGACAAAGCTCAAGCGCCCGCCGGGTCGCAGCGCCCGCCTCAGATTCGTGAATCCGGCCACCGGCTCGGCGAAGAACATGATCCCCATCCGGGAGAAAGCGCCGTCATAGTGGCGGGGCTCGAACTGATGAGCGCCCGCATCGGCCACCACAAACGAGGTGTTGGCCAAACCGGCGTCGGCGGCCCGGAGGCGGGCCTCATCGAGCATGGGGGCCGACACATCCACCCCGGTCACGTGACCGTTCTCGCCCACCAGTCGGGCCAGCTCCAGGCTGGTGGTACCGGTGCCGCAGCCGATGTCCAGCACGTGCTCGCCGGGGTCGGGATGCAGCCGGGCAACGGCAGCTTCCCCGAGGGGGGCCAGCATGCCATCTAGCCTCTCCCGATACTCGACCCACACCGGTCCCCGGTCGTTCCAATAGCTGCGGAGTTCCTCGGCAACGTCGGTCACCGCCCAAGTCTGTCAGACCCATCCGGCAATGGGGCAGGCAATGTTGCTGAGACCACTTGCCTGCGAGTCTGTTCACCAGCCGGGCTACAGTCCTAGGTGGTGAAACCTGCTCCTTTTGAATACCACGCTCCCGAGACGGTGTCTGATGTGGTTGGGCTGTTGGCCGAGCACGGTGATGACGCCAAGCCCCTGGCCGGCGGCCAGAGCCTGGTACCCCTGCTGGCCATGCGGCTCACCCGCTTCGAGCACATCGTGGACTTGAACCGGGTGGGCGAACTGTTCGGCGTGTCGCCCGACAATGGCGGCGTCCGCATCGGCGCCATGACCCGCCAGGCCGCCGTCGAAACCGACGCCGCGGTGGCCGAACGGGTGCCGCTGCTGCACTTGGCCACCCCCCACATCGGACATTTCCAGATCCGCAACCGGGGCACCATTGGAGGTTCCATTGCCCACGCCGACCCAGCTTCGGAGTACCCGGCGGTGATGCTGGCCCTAGACGGGGTTGCCGAGATCGCTTCGGCTTCGGGCACCCGGGAGGTGTCGGCCACCGAGTTCTTCGAGTCCACCTTCATGACCGCGGTGGCCCCCGATGAGTTGCTGACCGCCCTCCGGTTCCCCTCATGGGACCAACCGGCCGGATTCGCTTTCGATGAGATCGCCCGACGCAGCGGCGACTTCGCCCTGGCTGGCGCGGCGGTGGGTATAGGCACCGACGCGGCGGGCCGTATCAACCGGGCCGCGGTGGGCATGCTGGGCGTCGGGCCCATCCCGCTGCGGGCATCGTCGGTGGAGGCGGCCTTGATGGGGGTGGCTGCCGCCGAGGCCGACCCCGCCGAGATCGGGCGTCTGGCGGCCGACGACATGGACCCCATCGGCGATGTACACGCCAGCGTTGAATACCGCCGGCAGGCCGGATCCACCCTGGTGGGCCGGGTGCTGGCCAATGCCCTGGCCCAGGTGACCCAGGAGGCTGGCAATGGCTGATCAGATTCCCCTTTCGATGACGGTCAACGGCCGGACCCGGCGCGGGCTGGGCGAGCCCCGGTTGACCCTGGCCGACTTCTTGCGGGAGCAGGCCCAGTGCACCGGCGTGCACTTGGGCTGCGAGCACGGGGTGTGCGGCTCGTGCACCGTGCTGATGGACGGCGACGCGGTGCGCTCCTGCCTCTTGTTCGCCGTACAGGCCGACGGGGCCGACATCACCACCGTGGAGGGGCTCGCCCCCGACGATGAGACGCTTCACCCGGTGCAGGAGGCGTTTCGCGACTGCCACGGCCTCCAGTGCGGGTTCTGCACCCCCGGCTTCGTGATTTCCGTGGCGGCGTTTCTCGAGGCCAACCCCGATCCCTCCGACGAGGAGATCCGCCACGGCATCGCCGGCAACCTCTGTCGCTGCACCGGATACCAGGGCATCGTTGCAGCCACCCGCCAAGCCGCCGCGGTCATGAAGGGTGGGGAGTGATGACCAATACGGCGTCGATTCACCTGACGGCCCTGGGCGTCAGCGCCGCCCGCCTGATGGGAGGGCACAATGAGTAGTACAGCAGCCGCCGCCCGCTATGTCGGCCAGTCGGTCAAGCGGCTGGAAGACCCTCGCCTGGTCACCGGGCACGGCCGCTACGTGGACGACATCGTCTTGCCCGGCATGCTCCACGCGGCCTTTGGGCGAAGCGACCTAGCCCGGGGTGCAGTCACCCGCCTCGACACCTCGGCGGCCGAAGCGCTCGACGGGGTTCACGCCGTGTTCATCGGTGCCGACTTGAACCCCCACAACGACTCCCTGCGGGCGTCGTTGCATCCGCCCGACTCGCCCGCACCCCCGGCCAACATGCTGGCCGAAGGCGACGTGCGCTTCGTGGGCGACCCCTATGTGATGGTGGTGGCCGAGAGCCGCTACATCGCCGAAGACGCTCTCGATCTGGTCGAGGTGGAGTTTGAACCGCTCGATCCGGTGGTGGACTACGAGACCGCGGCGGAATCCGCTGAGATCGTCCATCCCGAGCTGGGCAGCAATCTGGCCCACGACATGGCCGTACCCAACCCGGCCCAAGAGGAAGTATTCGCCGACGCGGACCACATCGTCACCGAGACCTGGCACCAACATCGCCAGACCAACGTGCCCATGGAGACCCGGGGCATGGTGGCCTCCTGGCAGCCCCACGCCGGGGTGATGGAGGTATGGGCTTCCACTCAGAGTCCCCACGAGGTCCAGCTTGTCGGGGCCCGGGTGCTGGGCATCGGCGAGCACAAGATGGTGGTCCACTTCGGCGACGTGGGCGGCGGGTTCGGCCAGAAGATGTTTGTGGGCCGCGAGGAAATGGCTGTGCTGGTGGCAGCCAAGATCCTGGCCAGCCCGGTGAAGTGGATTGAGGATCGGCGAGAGAACCTGCTGGCCTCCAACCACGCCCGCATCGAGCAGATGGCCGTCACCATGGCAGTGGATAAGGATGGCAACTTCTTGGCCGCCGACTTGGACCAACTGCAAGACGACGGCGCCTACCCGCAGGGCGGTCCGGCCACCCCGGGAGCTATGGCCGCCATGCAGTACCCCGGCCCGTACCGAATTGGACCGGTGAGCTGGCGAGCCCGCACGGTGTACACCAACACTTGTGGCCGAGGGGCCTATCGGGGCCCGTGGCAGATGGAGAGCGTGGCCCGGGAGCAGATGATTGACCGGGTAGCCCGGGAGATCGGCATGGATCCCCTCGAGCTGCGCCGCCGCAACGTGCTGACCCCCGACGACCTGCCCTATCAGGTGTCCACCGGGCTCTTCTACGAGACCACCATCTCCCCAGACCAGACCTTGGAGCAGGCCGCCGAGTTGATCGGCTACGAGGAATTTCGAGCCGAGCAGGCCCAGGCCCGCCAGGAAGGCCGCTATCTCGGTCTCGGCATCGCCCTGTATATCGAACCCACGTCGATGGGCATGGGGCCGCTGGGCACCGAGTCGGCCATGCTCCGGGTGGAGGTCGACGGCCACGTCAACGTGTTCATGGGCACCGGCTCACACGGCCAGAGCTTGGAGACCACCATGGCCCAACTGGTGGCCGACGAGCTCGGGGTGCGTCCCGAAGACGTCACCTTGCATCAGGGCCACGGCTCCGGTTACGGGTTCGGCACCGGCGGCAGCCGCTCGGCGGTGGTCGCCGGCAGCGCGGCACGAGCCGCGGCATCGGGCGTGAGGGACAAGGTGGTGGCCATCGCGGCCCACCTGATGGAGGCCTCCGCCGACGATTTGGAAGTGGCCGACGGGGTGGTCTCGGTCAAAGGCACGCCGGCGGCCTCGATGACGTTGGCCCAAGTGGCGGCCACCGCCTACCAGAACTCCGACGCGCTGCCACCGGGGACCGAGGCTGGCCTCGAGCACACTGCCCGCTACAAGGCCCCGCCCACCACCCACTCCAACGCCTGCCACATCTGCACCTGCGAGCTCGATCCGGGAACCGGCAAGGTCAAGCTGCTGCGCTATGTGGTCAGCGAGGACTGCGGGGTGCTGATCAACCCCATGGTGGTTGACGGTCAGATCGCCGGGGGAGTGGTGCAGGGAATCGGCGGGGTGCTCTACGAGCACTGCGTGTACGACGAGAGCGGCAATCCGCTGGTGTCCACCTTCCTCGACTACCTGGTGCCCACCGCGGCCGAGGTGCCTGATCTGGAGTGCGCCCACGTGGTGGTGCCCTCCGACACCCCCGGTGGGCACAAGGGCACCGGTGAGGGAGGGGCCATCGGGGCGCCTCCGGCGGTGTTCAACGCGGTGGCCGACTCTCTGGCCCCCTTCGGCGTGTATCCCAACCGCCAGCCCCTCGACCCCAACACGGTTCTCAGCCTGATCGCCTCCGCTTCCGATTCCTAGGAGCTTTCAACCAATGAGGTTCGCCCTGTTCTATGAGATCCCCGTGCCCCGTCCCTGGGACGACGACAGCGAGCGCCGGGCCTACCAAGAGGTGTTGGAACAGGCCATCTTGGCCGACAAGTTGGGCTTCGACAGCGTGTGGACGGTGGAGCACCACTTCTTGGAGGAGTATTCCCATTGCTCCAACCCCGAGGTGCTCTACGGCGCCATCGCGGCCCGCACCGAGAACATCCGAATCGGCTACGGGGTGCGGCTCGCCCCCAAGCCCTACAACCACCCGGTGCGCTCGGCTGAATCGGCCGCCACGCTCGACGTGATCAGCGGCGGACGGGTGGAGTTCGGAACCGGCCGGTCGAATAGCCGGGCCGAACTGGAGGGCTTCGGCATCGACCCCAACGAGACCCGGGCCATGTGGGTCGAGGCGGTGAACCACATCGCCGGCTGCTGGATGAACGACGAGTACAGCTTCGAGGGCGACTACTGGTCGATGCCCCGGCGCCGGGTGATCCCCAAGCCGCTCCAGAAGCCGTGCCCGCCCATGTGGGCCGCCGCGGGCAGCGATGAGACCCACCACATCGTGGGATCGATGGGAATGGGTCTGCTGTCGTTCAGCGTGTTCGTGCCCATGCCCGACCTGAAGAACAAGATCGACATCTACCGCAGTGCCATCGCCGACTGCACCGACCCGGTGGGCGGGCGCCTCAACAACCGGGTGGCCAGCTTCACCATGGTCCACTGCGCGCCCACCACCGAGGAGGCCTATGAGGTGGGGCGGCAATCGTTCGAGTGGTACCCCATCGCTGGGTTGCAGCTCTCCGCGTCGATGCCCGCCTGGCAGGCCGACCGCAATCTGGAGTTCAACGACTTCCAATACCTCGGCGCGATAACCGAGATGCTCGACAGCGGCATGGCCGAGCAGGCCATGAACCTGGAGGGGCTGGTGGAGATGGGCACCGCGCTGATCGGCGATCCCGACCAGGTGATCGGCCTGGCCAAGGGTTATGAGGAAATCGGCACCGACCTGCTGTTCTGCGCGGTGCAGCCCTACAACATCCCCCACGACAAGGTCATGGAATCCATCGAACTCCTCGGCCGCAACGTCTTGCCGGCGTTCGACCATTAGCTCTTCGCCCCCTGCGTCGGCGCCGGGATCCCCCGGCGCCCCTGCATCCAAATCCGGCATGGGCCTGGGGATGTGGGCGGCGGCCACCGGCATCTTCTTGTTCAGCTGGGGTCCGATCTTCGTCCGCGACAACGAGTTCGGGGCCCTTCCGTTCGCGTTCTGGCGCCTGATCGGGGCCGCGGCCTGGGCCGTGGCTGCGCTGCACCTGCGGGGAGGACGGCTCGACCGGCGGGTGTTGCGCCACTCCCTGGCCGGCGGACTGGTATTCACCGTCAACGGGGCCACGTTCTTCACCGCCATCAAGACCACCTCGGTGGCCAACGCCATGGTCATCGGCGCCACCGCCCCCATCTTCTTGCTATGGGCCGCCAGACGGATCTTCAAGGTGAGGATCAGCTACCGGGTTATCGTGTCCACCCCGGTGGCCATCGCCGGGATGGTGATGATGCTGCTGGGCCGCTCAGGGAGCACCGGTGGCGGATCGCTCACCGGCGACGTGCTGGCGGTGGTGGCGGTGATGTCCTTCTCCGGCTATCTGGTGGCCTCCCGCATCGCCCGCAATCACTTGACCGCCCTGGAGTACCAGGCGGGCTGGTCCACCATCGCCGCCGCCCTCATGCTGCCCATCGCGCTGTTGTCATTCGACCCCCTGTTCATAAGCGACGGGTGGAGCTGGGGGGTGGCCGCCGCCATGGCGGTGACTGCCGGAGTGGCCCATCTCACGTTCAACTACAGCCACCGGTACGTGTCGTTGCGCACCATCTCGCTGTTGAACATGACCGCCCCGGGCCTGGCGGTGATGTGGGCCTGGTTCTTGTTCGACGAGCAACTCGGCGGATTGCAGTGGCTGGGGGTCCCCCTGGTGGCGATTTCGGTGTTGGCCGTCGTATTGGATGAGTGATGGCGGTGGAATTCGGATTCGGCCGTTCTATTGGATGAGTGAGCCAGCCTGTGGGCAGGGTAAAATCACAGGCTGATCCGGGGTAGCTCAACCGGCAGAGCAAGCGGCTGTTAACCGCTAGGTTGTGAGTTCGAGTCTCACCCCCGGAGCCAAACCGGCACCAGATCAACGGGCGAGTCGTTCTAGGCTGTCAGCGGGCCCGTAGCTCAGTGGTCAGAGCAGGCGACTCATAATCGCTCGGTCGCGGGTTCGATCCCCGCCGGGCCCACTTCTTCTTCCTCTTCGGCGCCCTCTTCGTGCCAGCGGCGGGTGAGCCAGCCGAGGCGGTGGGCGACGTACAGGCCGATCATGGCCAATGCGATGCCCACGAAGCCGTCGATCACCCAATGGTTGCCGGTGAGCACCACGGCCACTGACATCAGCAGCGGGGAGGCCACCGCGAAGATCCGCACCGGGATCGACCGAACGGTGCGGAACAAGATCACCCCGGCCAGCACGTTCCATCCCACGTGGAAGCTGGGCAAAGCGGCGTACTTGTTCACCACCGACGGGGGCTGGAGGTACTTGTAGGAGGTGGACAGCTCGGTGACTGTATCGGTGAACCCGTCGAAGAAGCGGGGCGGGGCCACCGGGAAGAAGGCGAAGAACACCAGGCCCAGCGCTCCGGACACGATCATGGCGTTGCGCATCAGCGTGTAGCGGCTTCGGTTGTAGTGGTACAGCAGCAGCAAAGCGCCGATGATCACCGGCCAGTGCAGCCAGATATACACCCAGTTGAAGAAGGTGACCATCCAGTGGTAGTCGAGCACGGCCGACTGCGACCACGCCTCTAGGTCCAAGCCAAGGGTGGACTCGAAGGTGAGCAGGTCATAGGCGTTCTTGAAAGCGGCGACTTCTGCCCCTTTGGTGATCATCCGCACTCCGAAGTAGATGAGCGCGGCCACAGTCACAATGAAGACCTGGCCCGGGAAGTAGCGCCAGCCCCGAGCGCTGCCGGCAATTTCCGGCGCAACGATGATTTTGAGCCGACGAACCATGGGTTAACAATGTTACCGAATCATTACCGGCCCGTCGCAAGGAGTTCGTGTTGAGGATGCCTGCGGCCAGGCAGTTCTCAGATCTCCCCTAGCCAGGCGGGGGCCCGGTCGAGCAGAAACTCGCTGATCTCGGCCACCTTGGGCATGACGCCGCCAAGGCACTCCTGGCCGGTGAACATGCCGGTGATCGAAACCTCCACCCGGGCCGTGATGGAGATGCTCCGCTCGGGGGCGTCGGTGACCGCGGCGTAGGCGTCGATGGCCGACACGTCCAGCGGCAGGTCCATCCCGCCGATCCCGGCCAAATCGGTGGCCAACAGCAGCAGATCGGGGCCGTCGGGCAGTGGTGGCAGGCTCCACGACACCACCAAGGGAAGTTTGAAGTCCTCGGTGGGCTCCACCCCCTCGGGCAGCTCCATCACATGGTCTTCAAAGCTCAGCATCACCCGGGGATCCACTTCGAGGGTGATGTGCACGTCGAGCGGGCCACCGCAGGCCACCGAGGGGTGCAGGTCGATCTCCCAGGCCTGGCGCATGGAGTAGGTCTCCACGAAATGGCGATCATCGTGGACGTGGAAGCCGTGATCAGCGGCATGGTCCTTGAGATCGGCGATGAAGGTAGCGATATCGACGACAGCCAAGAACCCCACACTGCCACGAAATTAACCGTGTTGGCTATCCATTTGCGGTTAGCGTCATCCGGTGGACGGCAACGAGATTCTGGCGGTATTCGACCGTGCAGCCGCCGGGGTGGCCGAGGCGGTCGCCCGGGAAGACGGCCCGAAGTTGACCGGCGACCGAGAGGGTCAGTACCGATTCGACGTTGCCGCCGATGAAGCGGCTCGAGAGGTGCTGGCCGAAGCCGGTTTCGGCGTGTACAGCGAGGAATCGGGATCGCACGACGCCGACCGGGAGTTGGTGGTGGTGCTCGACCCGGTGGACGGCTCCACCAACGCGGCGCGAGGCCTGCCGTGGTACTCCACCAGCTTTTGCGCGGTGGACTCCGAGGGGTTGCTGGCTGCGCTGGTGCTCAATTTGGTGAGCAACAAGGCCTACCGAGCCGTTCGAGGCCGAGGGGCCACCGTGGACGGCCGCCCGCTGGCCCCTCCCACCGAAGGCGAGCCCCGCCGGGGATCGGGACCCTCGGGACAGAAATCTCTGGGGGAGGCCACGGTAGGGCTCACCTACATTCCCCCCCGCCATCTGGGCTGGAGGCAATATCGAGTGCTGGGGTCGATTGCCCTGGACATGTGCGCGGTGGCCGAGGGGATTCTCGATGCCTACATCGACTGCACCAATGAGGGCCACTCCACCTGGGACTATCTGGGCGCCGCATTGGTGTGTGCCGAGGCCGGAGTGGCCATGGGCGAGGCCTGGGGGCAAGAACTCCTGCCCGACGACCTCGCCGAGCGGCGCTACCCGGTGGTGGCCGCCACCCCGCCGCTGCTTGCGGAGATTCTGGCCCAGCGGCGCACCTTCGGCGCCGGCGATCCCGCCGCTATTGGTGCGGGAGGATCTCCGTCGCCGGTCTAATCTGGCTGTCGCACCGGGCGCGTAGCTCAGATGGCAAGAGCGCTTCCCTTACAAGGAAGAGGCCGGGGGTTCAAGTCCCTCCGCGCCCACCTCACTCCCGAATTGGCTGGCTGTATTGGCTAGCGGTATAGGCCAGCCGTCGGTCAGACCTTCTTGGGATCGGGGATGCCGGGACGAGTGCCTTCTTTGTGCTCGACAAACTCGATGAGATAGCCGTCGAAGTCCTTCACGTAGGCCATGATCACCGGCCACCGGTCGAGATGGGTGGGCTCCATGACTGACTCGCAGCCGGCGTCCATGGCTCGCTGATAGAGCCGTTGGCAGTCCGATGTGTTGACGTAGATCTTCCACATGGCGGTGCCCATGTCGATGGGGCCCTCGTTGTCGAGGTGCTGGGCCAACTGGAGGCGCGACCCGCCGTGAGGCGACTGGATCACGGCTTCAAGCGCGCCGGGAATCTCGAGGCGGTGCTGGAGTTCGAGCTCGCACACATCCACCCAGAACTCCAGGGCCCGGTCCATGTCTTCCACGTTGATGCAGTACTGGGCAAGGATTTGCGTCATACATTCTCCTTAGGTGCGTCATTGGCGAGCCATTGCCGGTGTGACAGTACAGTGTGAACAGCGCTCTAGCTGTTGTACTCACCCAATATTCGAGAGGGAGCCGACCAATGCCCAACCCCGTAGCCGGCGTTGACCAGAGCAACGCCCCGTACATCATCGTCTCGTCCGATACTCACGCCGGACTGTTTGTTGAGGACTACCGCGAGTACCTGGAGTCTTCGCTCCATTCCGAGTTCGATGAGTGGCTGGTCACCCGCCACCAGCACCGGGCCATGGTCGAGGAGATCAACGGCGAATACGTCGAGCAGTGGGAACGCGAGAACGAGATCGGGTTGAAGGGCGCCTACGACCCCGAGATCCGCGACAAGACCCTGGATGCCGACGGAGTGGCCGGTGAGATCATCTTCGCCGACGGCGACGCCGTCACTGGGATGGAGGCCCCGCCGTTCGGGGCCGGTCTGTCAGCCGGGCAGATCACCGACTCCCGTCAGGCCTGGGCCGGTGCCCGAGCCCACAACCGCTGGCTCGAGGAGTTCTGCGCCACCAACCCACCTCGCCGCGGAGGGGTGGCCTTGGTGCCGATCACCCACGGTATCGAGGAGTCGGTGAAGGAGATCGAGGCGCTGGCCGGCAGGCCCGGCGTGAAGGGCATCATGATCCCGACCATGTGGCATGAGCATCCGTCATACGGTCACGAGAGCTACGACCCCGTATGGGCAGCGTGTGCCGAGGCCGGACTGGTCGTGCACACTCATTCGGGCGAGGCCGATAGGCCGTCGTACAACGAGAATATGGCCCAGTACATGCTGGAGGTGGCGTTCTGGACTCATCGGCCCCTGTGGCAGCTCCTCTTCTCCGGGGCCTTCGACCGCCATCCGGGCCTCCGCTATGCGCCGGTGGAGTGCGGCTCATGGTGGCTCGGCGACCTGCTGTTCAAGGCCGATGCCATGTTTGGCGGGCGAAACTGGAAGGTCAAAAAGATGAGCTCGCAGACAAAGGGCCTCATCCAGCGCCTGCCCTCGGAGTACATAGGCACCAACGTGTTCATCGGCGCCTCCACCATGAGCAAGGTAGAGCTGCGGCGGCGCTACGTGAACGGCGTGGATGCGCTGATGTGGGGCACCGACTACCCCCATCCCGAGGGGAGCTGGCCCAACACCGTCGAGCGCTTGGAGACCGACTTCCAGCAGATCCCCGTGGAGGAGACCCGCCTGTTGCTCGGGCTCAACGCCGTGCGCTGCTACAACCTCGATATTGATGGATTGAGCCAGATTGCCAACCAGATTGGCCCTACCCCCGAACAGCTCAACCAGGATCTCAGCCTGCGGACCGAACCCAACGCCATCCGTGAGGCCCGGTTCTGGTTCGACGACTACAACATCGAGTGGCCTGAATGAACCGCCCGACGTATTCATAACCTCCGAACAGGCTCAATGGCTGACATCCTCAAGGACGCGGTGGCAAAGAGCGCCCACGGCACCGATCCAGGGTTGGCTGAGCGAGTTCGCCTTCTCATCGCCGACATCGAGGCTCGCGGCGAAGTCGCGGTGAGAGAGATGTCTCGGGATTTTGACCACTGGGAGCCAGAGCAATTCCAGTTGTCTCCCGCGCGAATCGAGGAGATTGTTGCTGGAGTTGACGCGGGCACTCTCGACGACATCCGCTTTGCGCAGGCCCAGATTCGGAATTTCGCCCAGGTCCAGCTCGACTCGATTGGCGACACCGAGGTCGAGACCATGCCGGGAGTGATTTTGGGCCACAAGAACATTCCCGTGGGCTCCGTTGGCGCCTACGTGCCTGGTGGACGTTACCCAATGGTGGCGTCGGCCCACATGAGCGTTCTCACCGCCAAGGTTGCCGGAGTTCCCCGTGTCGCAGCTTGTACTCCGCCGATAAACGGAAGTGTGCCCGCGGAGACGGTGACGGCCATGCACCTCGCCGGAGCCGATGAGATCTATCTGCTGGGAGGGGTCCAAGCGGTGGCATCGCTGGCGCTGGGCACCGAGTTCGTCGAATCCGTCGACGTGCTGGTCGGCCCCGGGAACGCATTCGTGGCCGAGGCCAAGCGTCAGCTCTATGGCCGGGTCGGAATCGACCTCCCGGCTGGCCCCACCGAAACGCTGCTTCTGGCCGACGACACTGTAGACGGAGAGATCTGCGCTACCGATCTGCTGGGCCAGGCCGAGCACGGCCCCACCTCACCTGCGGTGCTGCTCACCACCTCCCGCCAGCTTGGCCTCGACACCATCGCCGAAGTCAAACGCCAGCTCGAAACCCTGCCGACCGCCGACATCGCCTCAAAGGCGTGGGCCGACTACGGCCGGGTCATCATCTGCGAGAACAAGGCGGAAATGCTGGCCATGGCGAACGACCTGGCGTTCGAGCACGTTCAGGTCATGACCTCCGACGATGACTACTTCTTGGACAATTTGACCAACTACGGCGCCCTCTTTCTGGGTCCCATGACCAATGTGTCCTATGGCGACAAGGTGATCGGCACCAATCACACGCTGCCCACTCAGGGCGCAGCCCGCTACACCGGTGGCCTCTGGGTGGGCAAGTTCATCAAGACGGTGACCTACCAGCGGGTCACCGACCCGGAATCGAGCGTCCTCATCGGGGAATACTGCAGTCGGCTGTGTGCCATTGAGAACTTCGCCGGCCACCAAGCCCAGGCAGACATCCGAGTCGACCGCTACGGCGGTAACAAGACTTGAAGACCTCGTCGGTCGGGGTGCGCCTCGATCCCGGCAGCGGCGGTCGGATTGCTTCACTGGAGGTGAACGGGGTTGAGCTGCTGGCCCCGCGCCGAGGCGGCGACTGGCTGCTATGGGGGTGCTATCCGATGGTGCCCTGGGCTGGGCGTGTCCGCAACGGCCAGTTCGGGTTCGACGGCGAGGAGTACCAACTGGAGTTGGATCTTCCCCCGCATGCCATTCACGGGGTGGGGTATCGGGCTGGTTGGGAGCCAACGGACCCGGGAGCGCTGCGTCTGAATATGGAGGGGCTCTGGCCGTTCGGGGGTTGGGCGGAGCAACGGGTCGAGGTATCCGACCAGTCGCTGGTGGTCACCATGGCGGTGCAGGCGAATCAGCGGATGCCGGTTATGGCCGGGTGGCACCCCTGTTTTCGCCGGCAATTGTCGCAAGGCGGCCAAGCGGAGCTGTCTATGGGTGCTGGCCACATGTGGCAACGAGACGATGTGGGGATTCCGACGGGCGAGCGAGCACCGGTTCCGCCCGGTCCGTGGGACGACTGCTTCGGCAACGTGAGCAGCCCTCCAGAAATTCGTTGGCCCGGCTTCGGGTCGATGCAGCTGGAATCCAACATGACCTCATGGGTGGTGTACAACGAAGAGCCCGACCTGATCTGTGTGGAGCCCCAAAGCGACGCCCCTGATGCCTTCAACCGCGCTCCTATGATTCTCGAGCCAGGAGAGACCCTGGACGTCTGGATGAAGATCTCTTGGGAACTCGAGTAGTGACCAGCTCCGATTGGCCCGCCCATCGGCACCGTTAGATTGGTCTCTTATGACCGACAACTACATCTTGTACAGCACTTCTGGGTCCATTGCGACGATCACTTTGAATCGGCCCGACTATCTCAACGCCATTGTGCGACCTATGTGGACGCAACTCGACCATTACGTCGCCGAGGCCAACCGCGATCCTGAGGTGAAGGTAATTGTGCTGCGGGGGGCCGGTCGGGCGTTTTGCGCCGGGTTCGACTTCGGAGCCGACGGCGACCTCGCCGCGGTGCGGAGCGAGGGCCGGGATTGGGACCCGGGACGTGATGCTATCGGCGTCACGAATCGCTGGGATGCTCCAGTCCCAAACTTCATGAGCCTCTGGTCAAGCCCGAAGCCGACCATTGCCAGGGTGCACGGTTGGTGTGTGGGCGGCGGTTCCGACATGGCCCTGTCGGCTGATCTGGTCATCGCTGCTGAGGACGCGCAGATCGGCACGCCGTATTCCCGGATGTGGGGCTGCTACCTCTCTGCGATGTGGATATATCGACTTGGGCTCGCCAAGGCGAAGGAGTATGCGCTCACCGGTAAACCGCTCAGTGGAACCGAAGCCGCCCGGGTAGAACTCGTCAACCAAGCAGTCCCAGCCGATCAACTCGATGAGGCAGTAGAGGAGTTGGCCGAACAGCTATCAAGCATTCCTGCATCGCAGCTGGCCGCCATGAAGCTGGTCGTCAATCAGGCCTACGAAGGGATGGGTCTGCGCAATTCCCAGGTGCTCGGATCGATCCTCGACGGCGCGATGCGCAACACCCCTGAAGCACTGGCCTTCATCGACACGGCCATGACCGAGGGTGTGCCCGCCGCAGTTGCCCAACGCGACGGCCCCTTCGGCGACTACAGCCAGCGCAAAGCCTGACCGAGGGCGGGTCCTAGGGATCAGCGCTGGTGTCGAGATCGAGGATGCTCCGGTAGGCGTCCACCGTTTCCTGGTTGAAGGCAACAAGCCGGGCTTCGGTCACCTGGGTGGGAGTGGTGCGGAGAGTCTCCACCGCGATGGCGGCCGCGGCCTCAATCGGATACCCGAAGACACCAGTAGAAATGGCCGGAAAGGCAACCGTCGACGCTCCAACCTCGTCGGCCCGGGCCAGCGACTCCCGGTAACAAGAAGCCAGCAACTCCGGTTCACCGTGGCCCCCGCCATGCCACACCGGACCGACAGTGTGAATGACCCAACGGGCAACAAGATTGAACCCCGGCGTGATCTTCGCCTGCCCCGTCTCACACCCGCCCAAAGTGCGGCAATGCTCCACCAACTCCGGCCCCGCCGCCCGATGAATAGCCCCATCCACCCCGCCACCCCCCAACAGCGTGTGGTTGGCCGCATTGACGATCGCATCGACATTCTCGGCAGTGATGTCCCCAAGGACCAGTTCCATGAGGGGGCTCTTGATGACCCTTGGCAGAAAAGCTTGCTTGGGGATAGTGGGTACAGTCAGTTCCCAATTCTGGAGCGGATTGTCGCCGGTCAATCCCTGATCTGCCGGGGATTCGCCGACTAGGTGTCCGACGATGAGTGCCTCCAAGGTCCGTGATTCGTCTAGATCCGAGGAGCGGTTGTAAATGGTGTCGTCGCCGGTGACGACTGCACTCTCGATTCTGAATCCGCCCTCAGTCGCCACGAACGTCGCCTCATAAACGCAGTAGCCCGTCCAGCTCCGATGGGCGAATAGACGGTCATCTTCGACGAAAATGAACCACTTCTCATCCATGATGTGTGGGATGTAGCCCCGCCAAATTCGCTCCATCTCCTCATGGGTCCAAACTCGGGTGGGCGATGGAATCGCTTGCGGCATCTTGATCGGTTCGTTGTCCCAGTCGCTGCGTTGAGCAATTCGGTCATTCATTTTGCTGTCCATTCCTAGATGTGGCTTTCGAAGGGGGCTTCTGCCAGGGTGGCCGCAAGTAGCGGCGACCGGTGTCGGGGTGTTTTTCCACAGCCCAGTTGTTGTGGTGAACCTTGTCGTGGCAGGAGTGACACAGCAGCACCAAGTTGTCGGGCTGGGTGGGTCCGCCATGCTGCCATTCGATGATGTGGTGCGAGACGCACCATTCCGGTTCGACTCGACACCCGATGCAGCCGCCGTCTCGGGCTTCGAGGGCAGCTCTCAGGGCGAAATATGGGTGGCGGCTGGTGCTGCCCAACCAGATGGGCTCACTGTCGGTCTCCCGGAATAGGCCACAGAGGATGTCGGCATCGCAGGCCAGCTTGTGGAACTCAGACGCCGGTAGGGGGGTGCCATCGGCCAAGCAGGGGTTGCCCAGCTTGTTGTCGACGAGGTCGTAGTTCGCCATCAAAAGCAACGTGGTGCCTTGGGGCTGATCCTGGCCGCCCTCGAAACTCTGGCGGGTGATGAGCTGCTCTAATGCGTCGGCCCGACGATGCCGATCTGAGATGTGGTCGCGGCCCCGCTTATTATCCAGGCGCCACTTGGCGTCGGTCTTGGTATTGAGCACCTTGCGAATGCGGGCCGCCGCGGTGGGATCGAACAGGGCGTATAGCCGCCACATGCCATCGTCCTGCTCGGTGAAGCTGGCCGTCCGCGCCTGCCTCTGGCGCTCGTGATGGGCCTCGCCTTCGTCGCCGGCCAACTCGTTCTGGTGATCCCGCATCGTCTTGCGGAACTGATCCGGCGTCTGCGTCTCAGCTGCCTTCAGCATCTTCTGTTCGTCCAGCGGCCCGTTTTCAGACGCCCTGCCCATGATCCGGGCATGCTCAGGAGCAATCCGGCTATCCACCAAAGCGTCCCGGGTGGCCTTCAGCTTGTCCAACTGCGCTGCCTCGTCCACCGTCTTGCGAGCCTGCCCCTTAGACACCCGCAATCCCTCCAACAATCCATCAACTGTGTCACCCACCCGCGATCGCCTCTTCTTCTCGGCCACAACCTCAGCAATCAAACCCGAAACCCGGCGCTGCACCCGCCCCAATTCCCGCAACCGAGAATCCAAACCAGAAGCATCCAACCCCCGAACATCCACCGCCTCCAACGCCGACGGATCGACATTGGTGGCTGCGTTATCCCTGGTCAGAAGCTCAATAGTCATGTAACAAGTGTACCGACGCCAGTGGCAACATCTCTCTGAATGCGCCACGTCGATCAATCTGTCACATCTTCTGAGTATGGTGACCAAATGCCTAATGGAGCTCTAAACCCCGGCGAGGGTGAAAGCCACCCTGGAGCGGGTTTGCCGAAGGCTGGATGAGGCGGTCACAAACAGGTGAATTCCCACTAGGTTGTGGGCTCTATGGCGGGGGAGAGGCATTACTACATCGAGGCGTTTGAGACGGTTGAGTTCAGTTCTTATCGGCAATATCTGTCGCCGTTTGCTGATCGGTATGCCACTGAGTCGACGATCTTCGGCTTGTACTGCGGTCGCCTGTATCCGCTGAAGGCGTCCCACGAAGAGGATCCGATTCCCAACTATTGGAAGTTGCGCAATGGCGTCCTGTTGTACGACGTTCCGGAGCAGCCGATTGAGATTGTTGGCCCTGACGCCGTCCGGGTGCTGGAGAGAGTTCTCGTGTGCCAAGCGGAGACACTCGGATTGGGGCGATGTCGATACGCCCTCGCCTGCAATGAGGACGGCACAATCGTGATGGACGGCGTGGTCATGCGGCTGGGCGCCGATCGCTACTGGTATGTCAAGGCCAACGGCGAGTTCGTGAGCTGGCTCAAGGCCGCCGCCATCGGGCTTGATGCCGAGGTGTCCGATCCAAAGTCGCAGGTTCTCCAGATCCAGGGGCCGAAGTCGCTCGACGTGCTGAATGCCGCCATCGGCGGCGGGTTGCCAGCCGACTTCAACTACTTCCGGGCCGGGTTTTTCGACATCGGCGGTCAG
The DNA here is from genome assembly GCA_022827405.1 of Acidimicrobiia bacterium. Lineage (GTDB taxonomy): Bacteria > Actinomycetota > Acidimicrobiia > Acidimicrobiales > Bin134 > Poriferisocius. Next base: position 1,884 of record JAJDTA010000082.1, on the reverse strand, counting down.
ACACTCTGGGTGTCTCGCACTGGATGGACCGGAGAAGTGGGGATCGAGATCTACAGCAACAGCGGCCCAGAGCCGACCGACCACGATGCCCTGTGGGACCACTTGTTTGCCAGCGGTGAGCAATTCGGCATGGAGTTCAGCACGTCGTCATCGATGGGAATTCGCCGTGTCGAGGCTGGCATCTTGGACAACGGCAGCGACATCGAGACCGATCTGACCCCGTTCAGTGCCGGCCTCGGGCATTTTGTCAACTTCGATAAGGGAGACTTCATCGGCCGAGCCGCGTTGGAGACCGCCGACCGCAGCCAGCTCCTGCTCGGGCTGGTTTGCCCGACCGCGACGCCAGAGACCTTTATGGCTGTGCATTTTGAGAACGCTCCGGCGGGGCACATAACCATCGGCACATGGTCGCCCACGCGGGACAAGGGAGTCGGCTACGTGCGCTTCGACCGGCCGTTGCCCGGGGACGAGTGGACGGGCAAGAGGGTTCAGTTGCAGGACCATGACGGCGACCTGCACGATTCGACCGTGGAGTTGCTTCCCTTCATCGACAAGGAGAAGCAATTGCCCCGGGCCGCGTGGAACGGGTGAGCACCAGAGCAGGGGAGCAGCTGCGATGAGACTGGGAATCCATCTTCCCCAGTACGGTCGAGCGGCTTCGCCGGAAGCCATTGCGCGGATCGCAGTGCGGGCTGAGGAGATCGGGCTTTCCGACGTGTGGGTCAGCGATCACCTCGTTTACCCGGCCGACCAGGGATACCCGGCTTCGTACTTGTTCGATCCGCTGCTCACCTTGGGATGGGCCGCGGCGGCCACAGCGCGGATCGGGCTGGGCACCAGCGTAATGGTGGTGCCCCAGTACCACCCCCTCCACCTGGCCAACAGCCTGGCCAGCCTCGACCAGTTGAGCGGGGGACGCCTCACCGTTGGCGCTGGTGTGGGGTGGTCGGCCGCTGAGTACGCGGCCCTGGATCAAGACTTCCGCACCCGGGGGGCTCGAATGGATGAGGCGCTCGAGATCATGCGGCTGGTGTGGTCGGAGTCACCGGCTACTTACCAGGGGAACCACTATCAATTTGGAGACATCAAGGTGCTGCCCCAGCCCGCCCATCGGATTCCGATTTGGATCGGCGGAAGCAGCCAACCGGGCTATGACCGGGCGGCCGCGGTGGGCGACGGCTTCCAAGGGCTCAGTACTCCACCCGAGGAATTGGCGAACATTGTGGCCGACATCCGGGCGAAGCTGTCCGCCGACCGCCCCGATGCCCAGTTCACCTTCTCGTATCGCACCGGTTGGGATCCCCAAGGCATGGACCCGGCTCTGATTCGCGATGAGCGGGACCGCTACCGCGAAGCGGGCGTGGACCACGTGGTGTCGGCCCCGTGGAGGACCGATGCCGATGCTTGGATCCGTTCAATGGAGCTGTTGGTAGAGATCGTAGAACCGGATCTGGTCTAGCGCCTCAGGTGACTTCTACGGAGGTGGCCACGATTGCTTGGCGGTCGTAGTGGGCCACCTCACCCGCCAGCTCTACCTGGGCCTCGCGCATGTCAGGATCGAATGACGAGCCCCCAACCCGGAAGGTGAAGAGGCCCGGCTCGGTGGTGAGCTCCATGTCCCGCCTATGGAACGCCAGTCGGCTGGGATGGACGGTGAAGGCGACGGTTCGGCTCTGGCCTGCGGGGATCGACACCCGGGCGAACCCGATCAGCTCGCGGATGGGCCGGGCGACAGAAGCCACCTCATCGGTCGCATAGAGCTGAACCACCTCGTCTCCGTCGCGTTGGCCGGCGTTGGCCAACTGCACCGAAATCTCCGTTGCCGAAGTGGTCGACCCGGCGGCCACCGTCAGCTCGCCGTATTCGAACGTGGTGTAGGACAGG
>JAJDTA010000110.1 GCA_022827405.1 Acidimicrobiia bacterium | reverse complement strand
GTTGCCGTCGAAGCGGGTGAACTGGTCAGAGGCTCGGGCCGCGGCCAACTCGGCCCCTCGGGCCAGCGCCGGGTCGTCGGGAAATTTTCGGACGATGGGAAGTTCTGGGTCGTCGGGAAGCTCCCAGTGGTTGGTACCTCCAAGAGGGGTCAGAACCCGCAACCGGAATTCCTGATCGGTAACCGGGAATTCGGAGGCGAGCACCCGGCCGGAGAAAGAGGGAACGTGCTCGTACCAATCGCAGAATTCTTCGCCGGCAAGGTGTTCGAGATTGGCGCTGTCCACCCGGTGGCCGGCCAGGGCGGTGGCGGTGTCGAGCAGCCAGCGCGATGGGTGCTGATCGGATGCCCGCCGAGAGTCGCCCCGGGCGTACACCAGGGTGGTAGATCGGGCAGAGGCCAGCGCGGCGAGGAAGCTGCGGTGCTGGTCGTGGTGCTGGTCGGCCAGCAGCGACAGGTCGTCTCCGGCCGCCTTGCGCTCTCGGTCGGGCAACAGAGGATCGTCGGCGGGACTGTGGGGGAAGGTGCCCTCGGCCATGCCGATGATGATCAGACGGTCGAGTTCCATGCCCAGCGGGTCGCCGACCCCGCCGACGAGCACCCCCTTTCCCAGTGTTCCTTCCCTGGCAGCGGGGGCGCTCAAGGCCGATACCAGCGTGGGCAAGAACGTGCTGGTGCGAGGACGTCCTTCGATGTCGTCGAGCTCGCCCAGGCGGGCGACGATTTCCCGGATGGACTTGGCTGCCTGTCTCTCGGATTCGGGCCAGTCGTCGTCAGGCGTTTCGCCTCCCAAGTAGTCGTCGATGAGACCCTCGACCCATCTCTGCCAACCCTTCCAGGTGGCTGGTGCGGGGCTGGGGGAGAGGTCGCGTTCTAGCCGAGCCATGAACTGGGCCAGCGAGTCGGCGTGGGTTGCTTGGCGATTCAGCCACTCCACTCGGCCGTCGGTGCTGTCGGGGTTTTGCTGTTCGTCTGCTGCTTTGTCCCGAAGCTCATCGGCATGGTGGCCAAGGCGCATCTGCCACTGATCGGCGCCCCGGGCCACGCCGGCGCGGCGCGACACCCGCTCCCAGGCCATCACCGGTGCGGGCTGGGTATCGGCTATCTCCGGTGATGACGCGACCGAGCTGGTATCGACGGTGACGAAGGCCACCGACAGCAGGGCGAACACCTCGTCGCGGCGAAAGTCGCGGCTCTTCAGGTTCAGCAGGGCCAGGAGCCCTCGACCCGTTAGGGAGTCGGCCAAGGTGCGCCCACTGGGGCCGCTGACCCTGATACCGGCCGCTTTCAACTGCTCCTGCACTTGTCGGATGACGGGAGGTCCGCCTCCGCACAGCACGGCGGTGCGGGTCAGCGGAATGCCTTGTCGAGCCGCCTCCAGCACCTCTCGTACCGCCACCTGGACTTCCTCGGCGGCAGTGGACACGGTGATGATCCGCTGGCCATGAGGAGGGGTAGTGGCGGCCTTGGCGTCAAGCGTCCCGCCCATGCGAAGCACCGAGGCCGCCACCGGCGCATCAGCCTGGTCGTCGCCGGTGAGCCCTGCGATCACCACAACCGGAACCTTCTCAGCCACCGCAGACATCATCTGACCCTGCGATTTAGTGATCCGCTGGGGCAAATACACGATCACCGGGCCGATTTCGCCAAGTACCATGTCGCTCGTCTTGGGCTTCAGTGCCTCGACGGCGAGGTCGGCCAGGTCTTGCCCGTCGTACCACCCGTGGCATAACTCGCTTCGGACGTAGCGGCACAGACGGACCACATCGGCGGCCCGGGGGCTCTGCTCAGCCAGCTTGTCGAGTCCGCCGTCGGACACGTCGCGCAGATCCCGATACGACCGCACCAACGCCTGCTCGGTGGCCGGGTGGTGGGCCGAGGCCCGGAACAAGCCGGGGTCGGCGTCCAGCGCTCTGCGCATGGCCACTCCGATTTCCAAGTCTGACAGCGGCATCCGTCCGCCCTCGTCTTGTGGGCCCGTCTTCGGTGCACCAAGCCGCTTGGCGAGATCGAAGATCTTGAGGAAGTCCACCGCGGCAATTCCCCGGCCCTTGGCCCCCAACGTCCGTCGAGCCCCCAGCCCAGCGACATTGGTGGGCACCACCACCGTGACCGGTGCCAGCGGGTCGCCGTTCTTCAGCGCAGCGATCTGCTCGCCCAACCGCTCAGTGGCGGCCGGCCCATACGGGGTGAAGATCACCTCAATGCTCACGGCCAAGACTCTAGAGAGCCTGAGTGACAGTTCCTCAGGTCTGGTGCTTCAACGGGCTTCGACGCCCTGCCGAGCCCCTCCGCGCCCCCGCCTGCGGTAAATATCAATCATCTATAATTACCAAAGCTAAGAATAGATGATTGCCTTAACGCGCCACTCAAGTTTTAAGTGATCAGCCGCTGCCCCGCTTAAGCTTGAAACAGCAAAAGCAGGGCAGCGACCAAAGAGGGTTTCAGTCAACCGGACGATAGTCCCTGTATGAGGGTTTGGGTGTCTTCTGGGTTTATACAGCTGTTCAAATATCCGCATTCTTGCGCGAAATCAAGCCATCCGAAGTATTCCTCCGCGAACTCATTGTGCGGCGAGGGTTTGGGCCGAAGCGGTTGACGCAGTGGTGAGGGCCAGCCCTCCAACCACCAATCCAAGCACCAGAGCCAACCCACCCCGCCGAAGGGCTCTGCCGGTGCTCCAAACCATCGCCGTACAATGGCCCAGCCCGCCGCTACCGCTGGACCTGGCCTCTTCGCCCTTGGACTGCGCCGCTGACCACGCGAAGGCCGATCAGGGGCCGGTAGGAGGACTCAGGGGCCGAGGAGGGCTGCGGGGATGACGGCAATACCGTCGTTGCGGCGGTAGGCGGATGGTCCAGTGGTGGAGGGAGGAGATGACGGTTTGTCCAGTCCCTAAATTACAGAATGTCGAGTAAGTGCAGTACAGAATCTCCACTGAATGAGTGACAAGATCTCCGATTCTTGTCGAGTCAGGGGCGGGTTAGATGGGCGTG
>JAJDTA010000074.1 GCA_022827405.1 Acidimicrobiia bacterium | reverse complement strand
CTGGGGTGAGCTGCCCCGGGTGTACCAGACCGAGATCGCGCCCTCGGCAACGGTGGACTTGTCCTGGAAGGTCACCCCCCGGCTGCGGGTGGCCAGCACCATCCACGGGCACCCCTACGACCGGTCGCTGTACGACCCGCTGGCCGACCAGGTGGTGGCGCTCGGTGCAGGCATCCCCGACGACAAGCTGGTGCAGAGGCTCCACGACATCGATGTGCTGCACATGGCCTGGCCGGAATGGTGGAGCGGTGTCGACCCCCAGCGCACCGCCGAGGTGCTGGCGCAGGTGAAGGCCACCGGAACCGCCATCGTGTGGACCCAGCACAACCTGCTACCCCACTTCTTCAAGACCGACGAGGCCGCAGCCAGCTACCAGTTATGGGCCGAGGCGTCCGACGCCGTCATCCACCACAGCCAGGTGGGCCTAGAGGTGGCCCTAGCCACCTACGACTACGGCCCCAGCACCGAGCACCACGTCATCGCCCACGGCCATTGGGGCCGCGAATACGAGACGGTGACCCACACCACCCGCGAAGATGTCGAGCTGGCCGAGGGCTGGGCACCGTGCGGACTCCGAGTCGCGGTCATCGGCACTCCCCGAGTGGAGAAAAACCTCCAACTGGTGGTGGACGCAGTGGCCGCATGCGCCCGTGACGACATTCAGCTGGTGATCCGGGTGGACCTGTCGGTGGCCGTGCCCGACGACCCCCGGATCATCGCCGAGTTCGGCCATCTCGATTTCAACCAGTACCTGCGGCGCGTGAAGGCCTTCGACGCGGTGATCCTCCCGTTCGCCCCCTCCGGGATGCTCACCACCGGCACCGCCTTCGACTGCATCGGAGCAGGCGTACCCGCCATTACCAGCAACTGGGACTTCTTCGACGAGACCTTCGCCGGCGCCGACATCCGCTACGGACAAACCGTCGAAGACCTCACCCGATGCCTCGACGAGCTCACCCCTGAAGACTTGAACCGCTCCCGCCAAGCCCTGATCAGCCTTCAACCGGAATTCGACTGGGCCCCCATCGCAACGCAAACCCTGGCCGTGCTCGAAGCGGCCGCCCTCAGCAAGACCTGACACCAAGACCGTGGTAGAACCCACAAATGCAGGCATCGAAAAAGGAAACCCCATGAGCGAGTACAGATACGTCGATTACGAGACCGCTGACGCGGTGGCCACCATCACGCTGGCCCGGCCCGAGAAGGCCAACGCCCAGAACGAGCGGATGCTCGATGAGCTGCACCACCACTTTTTGGCTGCGGAGTACGACGACGACGTGAAGGTGATCGTGCTGCGGGGCGAGGGTCGGCACTTCTCCGCCGGCCACGATCTGGGCGGCGGCGCCCCCGACCCCGATGCCGTGTCGCTGGCCGAGGCCGATGGAAGCTGGCAGCTCAACAAGATCTACCGGTGGGAGGCCCGCAAGTACCTGGGCTACTCCTGGCACTGGCGCAACATCCCCAAGCCCACCATCGGCGCCATCCAGGGCAAGGCCATCGCCGGGGCCCTCAACCTGATATGGCCGCTCGACCTGCTGGTGGTGGCCGACGATGTGGAGTTCTCCGACCCGGTGGTGCTGATGGCCATCGGCGGGGTGGAGTACCACGGCCACACCTGGGAGCTGGGCGCCCGCCGGGCCAAAGACCTGCTGTTCTCCCAGCGCACCCTGGGGGCCGAGGAAGCTGTCCAAATCGGCTTGGCCCGGGAGGCGGTCCCCCGCGACCAGCTCTGGGAGCGCACCCACGAGCTTGCCGCCCAGATCGCCAAGAACAACGCTTTCGGTTTGGCCCAGGCCAAGCGGGCGGTGAACCAGACCCTGGATGTGCAGGGCTACTACACCGCCCTCCAGTCGGTGTTCGATGTCCACCACACCGGCCACGGCAATGCCATCAGCGTCAGCGGCTACCCCATCTTGATGCAACTCGACGAGATGAAGCAGAACCTGAAGAAGCAGTAGCCGCCCGATGCCGCAGAACCGCCCCAAGCACTAGCCAGCCCTGAATGGCCACCGACTACGACGCCATCTTCAAGGCCTACGACGTGCGGGGCACGGTGGGCGACCAGATCGACGCCGACGGCACCCGGGCCATCGGAGGCGCCTTCGCCCGGTTCGTGGCCTCATCGGGGGCTACGGCGGTGCTGGTCGGGCGGGACATGCGTCCCGAGGGCGAGGAATTCGCGGCCGCTTTCGGTGAAGGCGCAATGGACCATGGCATCGACGTGGTGGACGTGGGGCTTTGTGCCACCGACATGCTCTACTACGCCTCGGGAAGCCTCGATCTGCCTGGAGCGGTGTTCACCGCCTCCCACAATCCCGCGGGCTACAACGGCATCAAGATGTGCGGCGCGGGCGCCGCTCCCATCGGCGCCGATACCGGGTTGGAGGCCATCAAGGCCATGGCCATCGCCGGCCCCGATCCAGCAGCTACTAAGGGCATCCGCACCAGTCGGGACCTGCTGAGCGACTACGTCGCCCATGTTCGCTCGTTCGTTGACGTGGGCTCGCTGGCCCCACTGCTGGTAGTGGCCGACACCGCCAACGGCATGGGCGGCCTAGTGGTGCCGGCGGTATTCGAGGGGTTGCCCCTCGTGCTCGATCACCTGTATCCCGAACTGGACGGCACCTTTCCCAACCATCCTGCCGACCCCCTCCAGCCGGAGAACCTGCGGGATTTGCAAGACCGAGTAGTGGCGGTGGGCGCCGACATCGGATTGGCCTTCGACGGTGACGCCGATCGCGTGTTCCTGGTAGACGAAACAGCCCGACCGGTGTCGGGGTCGTTGACCACCGCCATGATCGCCCGCTCGATCCTGGCCCATGATCCCGGAGCCACGGTGATCCACAACTTGATCTGCTCCCGAACCGTGCCCGAGGTGATCGCCGAGGGGGGCGGAACGGCAGTTCGCACCAGGGTGGGCCACTCCAACATCAAACAGGCCATGGCT
>JAJDTA010000200.1 GCA_022827405.1 Acidimicrobiia bacterium | reverse complement strand
GGTGGAGTGTCGCCTAGCCGAGGAGTTCGGCCTGATCGAGCGGCTCAACCTGGCCGGATTTCTGCTGCTCTACCGCCAGATCGCCCTTCTGGCCCAGCAGATCCTGGTGGAGCGGGGCGAGGTCAGCCCCGACACGCCGTTAGAGGAGAGGCCGCCGGGGCGGGGGCGGGGCTCGTCGGTGGCCCTGCTCGTGGGATACCTCATCGGCATCAGCCATGTCGACCCCCTGAAGTGGGACCTCACCCTGGAGCGCTTCATCTCCGAGGACATGACCACGCTGCCCGACATCGACCTCGACTTCCCCCGGGGGCTGCGAGACGAGCTGATCGAGCGGGTCCACCGCCACTTCGGGCCCGAGCACGCGGTGTTGGCCGGGGCGATCACCACCTACAAGGTCAAGGGCATCATCGGTGACCTGGGCAAGGCCCTGGGACTGCCCCCCGAGCGCCTCAGGCTGCTGTCGAAGCGGCTGCACTCCCACCACGCCGCCGACCTGCGCAGCGAGATGGCCGAGCTGGCGGAGTTCAAAGACAAGGTGGACGCCCCCGGATGGCGGGATCTGCTGGATCTCGCCCCCCAGCTCATGGGCGCTCCCCGGGGGCTGAGCCAGCACGTGGGCGGCATGGTGCTGAGCAGCTCTCCCATCCCCGAGATGGTGCCGATCCGGGCCGGGGCCACCGACGGCCGCTACATCATGGACTGGGACAAAGACAGCGTGGCCGACGCCAACTTCGCCAAGATCGACATCTTGTCGCTGCCGGTGCTCGACCAGATCGACGAGGCCCTCGACCTCATCGAGGAGCGGGAGGGCTCCCGGCCCGACCTGGGCCGGATCAGCCCGGAGGACCCCGGCGTGTACGACATGATCAACGCCGGCCAGTGCAAGGGGGTGTTCTTGCTCCAGTCCCCCGCGCAGCTGAAGATGGCCCAGCGGCTGAAGTCGCGCAACCTGCTCGACCTCGCCTACCAAGTGGCCCTCATCCGCCCCGGCGTGGGGGTGCAGGGCAGTGCCGTCTCCCAGTTCGTGGAGCGCTACCGCCACGGGGCGGATTGGGAATACGACCACCCGCTGGAGAAGCGCGCCCTGGAACGGGGGTACGGCATCATCGTTTGGCAAGAGCAGGTAGTGCAGCTCATCGAGGACGTGGCCGGCATGACCGCGGCCGAGGCCGACGAAGTGCGCCGCTCCTTCGCCCGGCCCAACAGCGAGCACCTGATCGCCATGCATTGGGAGCGCTTCGCCGACGGCGCCCGCCAAAACGGCGTGCCCGAGGAAGCCGCCAAGAGGATTTTCTCCAAGATCAACGGCCACTACATGTTCCCGGAGTCCCACTCCCATGCCTTCGCGGTGAGCGCCTACCAGGCAGCGTGGCTCAAGCGCTACCACCCGGTGGAGTTCTTCACCGCGCTGATGAACAACCAGCCGATGGGCTTCTACCCGTTGGAGACGCTCAAGCAGGACGCCCGGCGCTTCGGGGTTGGATTTCTGAACCCGTGCGTCAACGCGAGCCAGGCGGTGTGCTCTCCCGAGGGCGACTCGATGCGGCTGGGGCTTGAGCTCATCAAGGACGTGGGGGCGGAGTCGGCCAAGCTCATCGTGGCCGAGAGGCAGCGCCAAGGCTCCTATGCCTCCGCCGGAGATCTGGTGCGTCGGACCGGGCTGAAGGACCAGGCCGTGCTCTCGCTGGTGCTGGCCGGGGCGTTCGACGCCATCGCCTCGAACCGGAGAGAGGCCCTGTGGGAGTCGGGACTGCAAAACCGGCCCTCGGGAGGTGGCCAAACCGCCCTTTCTCTGTCGACGGACGACCGCGTGCCCCAGCTCGCCGACTTCACCGACCGGGAGAAGATGATGGGCGAGTACCGAACCATGGGCATCTACCCCCGAGGCCATCTAATGGAGTTCCTCCGGGAGGGCCTCGGCCCCGGCGTGCTCCCCACCGCAGAGGTAGAGCAGTGCGGCGACGACCAGTCGGTGACCGTGGCGGGCTGGCCGGTGGCCAGACAACACCCCCGTGGGCGCGACGGCACCGTATTCGTGACCATCGAGGACGAGACCGGCGACACCCAGGTGATCATCTACTCCGACCTGTTCGCCCGCCGCCGCCGGGAGCTGAGCAGCCAGGTGATCGTGGTCACCGGGCGAATTTCCACCTGGGACGGGACCGTGAACGTGGTCGCCACCGATGTGCGCGCCATCGATTCAGGCGTCGCCATGCCCCCGTCGCACGACTGGCACTGACACCGCGCTCGACAGGTTGGTCGGATGCCGCCCGTCAGCCGCATAATGGGCGGAGATGTGTGGCCGGTACAGCCTGACCTCCAGCCTGAGTGAGCTAGCCCAGCGGTTCGAATTCGACGGTGACCGAGACGACTTCCGCCCCCGCTACAACGTCTCTCCCACCCAGCAAGTGCTGACCGTGGTCGGCGGCGAGCCTCGTCGGGCCGGTTTCATGCGCTGGGGTCTGATCCCATCGTGGTCCAAGGACGGCCCCTCCAGCCGCCCCCTGATAAATGCCAGAGCCGAGACGGTGGCTGAGAAGCCGTCATTTCGCGACTCTCTGAAACGCCGGCGATGCCTAGTTCTGGCCGACGGCTTCTACGAGTGGCAGAAGGTGGGCGACGCCAAGCGCCCGATGAGGGTCACCATGCGCACGGGTGAGCCGTTCGCCTTCGCCGGACTCTGGTCGAAATGGACCGATTCGGAAGGAATCTCCATCTCTTCTTGCGCCGTCATCACCACCGCGGCCAACGATCTGCTCACGCCCATCCATCACCGGATGCCGGTGATCCTGTCCGAGGAAGTGGAGGACCTCTGGCTGGACACCGCCCTTGACGACTCCCAAACACTGACGCAATTCCTCGAGCCGTATCCCGAAGACGCCCTGGAAGCCTACGAGGTGTCGCCCCTCGTCAACTCGGCATCCAACGACATCCCCGAAGTCACCGCACCGCTGCCCCAACTCCCCATCTGAGGGTGTAGGTTGAACCCATGCGGTTGGATCGGACCGTGGGGTATGGGGCGCTGGCCAGCGCCGGCGTGTTCATCGCCCACGCGTTCGGCTATCTGATCGCCTATTCCAGTGCGGCTGATCGCAGCGTGGCGATGGCTGGGCACGCATACTTCGGCCCCGCGGCCTGGGTGGTCATCCCCCTGGCCTCGCTGCTGGTGGCCGCGGCAATAGTTCGCGCCGCGGCCCGCGCCGCGTTGGCCGAGTTCCGCCCGTGGGCCGTGTCAGCCGCCACCATGGCCGGGTTCCTCGCTCTGGAGGTGCTGGAACGGGTGCCATCGGGCCAATCCCACGCCGCATTCACCGAGCCCGGCGTATTGGCCGGACTGGCCCTATCGCTTCCCGTGGGTTGGGCACTGGCCAAGCTCGCCCGAGGCATCGAGCACATCGTCGAGGCCATCGTCAACGCCCCCCGGCGGCGCTGGTCCCGCCATGTGGTGCTGGCCGCCCCGGCCGAGGAGCCGGCCACCGCGATTGCACAGTTCTTCGGCCTCCTCCCCTCGCCCCGCGGTCCTCCCGCATTGCGTGTTCTGACCATCTGACCTGAATACGTCTCAACGAGAGGAGTCCAAATGAGATCAACCCTTGGCACGCGCCTGCTTATGGGCCTGCTGACCGCGCTAAGCCTGCTGGCTGCTGCGTGCGGCAACGACGACGATGCCGCAGTACCCCCGCCGACTGCGGTGGACGACGGACACGACCACGATCACAGCCACGACCACGACCACGATCACACCACCTTGATGGAGGTGGACTACGAGCCGGTTCCCACCATCGAGCTCAGAACCCACCTCGATCCGAAGTCGGGAGTCAACCTTGAAGTGATCAGCACCGGATTCACCCTGGCTCCCGAGCGGGCCTCAACCGAACCGGTCGCCGGGGAGGGGCACTTCCACATCTACGTGGACGGGGTGAAGCTCAGACGGCTATACGCCAACTGGGCCCACGTCGATCTCCAGGAGCCCGGCGACTACGAGATCCGAGTGGAGATGTCGGCCAACAACCACGCCCCCTTGGCCGTCAACGGGGTGAAGCTCGACGACACCGCCATGGTGACCATCCCCGGCCTCAACGACGGAGTCGATACTGTGCCAGACGCCACCATCGAGGTGGAGGTGGCGGAGGGCAAGCCGGTGGACGGTGTTCAGCGCTTTCAGATCGATACCCGAGATACCGTGACCATCATTGTGACTGGCGATACCACCGACGAGCTGCACATCCACGGCTACGACCTCGTGGTGGGCTTCGCCCCCGGCCAGCCCGGCATGATCACCTTCGAGGCCGACATCCCCGGCATATTCGAGGCGGAGACCCACCACCACGGTGATCTGGTGATGGAGCTTGAGGTGCGATGATCGCGGTTCTGGTGATGGAGCTCGAGGTGCGATGATCGCTGATCTGGGCTCAGTGCTGGCCCACGGGGTGGGGGCGCGGGGCGATCTGCCCCTGCCGTTCTATCTGTTCGGCATCGGAGCCGCCGTCGCCCTGATGGCCACCTTTGTCAGTTTGAGCTTCTTCTGGCATCGACCCTGGCTGCCTGCGGCCGCTTCAGGCCGGAGCTTCGGAACAGCCTTCGGCCGGGCGCTCGAGGTGGTGGCCGTGCCCGCCCGGTTGGCGTCGCTGGCGTTGTTCGTGCTGGCCCTGGCCAGCAGCGTCAGCAATTCGCAGGTGGGAAGCCAGCGGTTCGGACCGCTCACGGTGTACGTGGCGCTATGGGTGGGGATGGCCATGGTGGCTGCGGTATTCGGCGATGTGTGGCGAGTGCTCAACCCGTTCGAGACCATCGCCGCAGCCATCGAATGGACGGCGGGAAAGCTGGGCCTGCCCCAGCTCGAAGACACCGGCGAGATTCCCGGCGGCTACTGGCCGGCGGCGGTGGCGCTGTTCTGGTTCCTGCTGTTCGAGCTGGCCTACCACGAGGGCACCACCAATGAAGCGGTGGGCGGGGCAATGATCGCCTACACGGTAGGCATGGTGGGCGGGTCGGCGGTGTACGGGCGGCGCTGGCTGCGCCAGGCCGACGGGTTCGGGGTGCTGTTCTCGCTGCTGGCCAAGATGTCACCGCTGTACCGAGACGACACTGGGGCGGTACGGCTGCGGGCACCGCTCTCGGGGCTGACCACCGTGGCCCCCCGCATCGACCTGTTGGCCGTGCTGTTGGTGGTGCTGGGCGGAACCACGTTCGACTCGCTGGCCGGCAGCACCCTGTGGCCCGACCTGGTGGGCACCCACCGGGGCTGGACCGCCACCGGGATCAACACCGCGGGGATGATCATCGTCATCGCCATAATGGGGCTGCTCTACTACCTGGGGTCGCTGGCCGTGGGCTGGTTCACCGAGCAGAGCGCCTCCGAGGTGGCCCGGCGCTTCGCCCACTCCCTGGTGCCCATCGTGCTGGGCTACACCGTGGCCCACTACTTCTCGCTGCTGGTGCTCGATGGTGGCCAGAATTTCCTGCGCCTGCTGTCCAACCCGTTCGACCGGGGGTCCAACTGGTTCGGTACCGCCGACTGGGCGGTGAACTTCTTTTTGGTGTCCACCGACGCCATCGCCTGGGTGCAGTTCTTGGCCATCGTGCTCGGTCACATCGCCGCGGTGCTGGTGGCCCACGACCGGGCGGTGGAGACCAGCGACGCCAGCGAGGCCACCTGGGCCCAGCGCCCCATGCTCCTCGTGATGGTGTTCTACAGCGTGGTCGGCCTCTGGCTCCTCCAGCGGGCCTAGCTGAACCGCTCGGAATAAGGTAGGGCATGGCATCACAAACTGAGTTGGTCCACCTGAAAAACGACGAGCCCCTCGAGCACGTGCTGGAGGGGCTAGACGCCGACGGGGCGGTGATCGTGGAGGATTGCTTCAGCGACGAGGTGATCAACCAGATCCTCTCCGAGCTGATGCCCTATGTGGAGAGGCCCGGCTCCAACCAGACCTCTATCGGCCCCTCGATCGCTGCGTTCTTCGGCGAGCATACCCGACACGTGACCGGCCTGGCCTCCAAGTCGCCCACCTTCGTGACCGAAGTGCTGCTGCACCCGCTGATGCTCGACATCGCCGACACCGTGTTGGGACCCAACTGCGCCGACATTCAGGTGAATGTGGCCCACATGCTGATGGTGGGCCCGGGGGCTGAGGCCCAGCTCCCCCACCGCGACGAGGATGTGTGGATACACATGCCCCAGCCCAGCCCCGAGATGGAGCTGTCGTCGGTAACCGCGCTGTGCGACTTCACCACCGAGATTGGCGCCACCCGGGTGGTGCCCGGCAGCCACCGCTGGGAGCCCGACCGCTGGCCCGAGCCCCACGAGTTCGCCGACGCCGAGATGCCCGCCGGCTCCAGGGTGATCTACCTGGGGTCGACCATCCACGGCGCGGGCACCAACTCCTCCAAAGACCAGCACCGGCCCGCCTTCCACCTGAGCTACATGCTGGGCTGGCTGCGCTCCGAGGAGAACAACTGCCTGGCCACCCCGCCCGACATTGCTCGCACCCTCCCCCGCCGGGCCCAAGAACTACTCGGCTACGACATCCACTACGCCATCGACGACGGCGGCGGCTACCTCGGCGCCCTCGACCTCAAAATCCCCGCCGACATGCTCGCCTCCGGCGAGCTCTGAGCGCCTACGGAATTGGTCAGTCGTCCCGGGGCTAGCAATCAGTCGAGAATCGCGAGCGTGTCGCCGACGTTGATGGTTCCTGCGGCGGTGACCTCCGCGTTGGTGCCGAAGCAGGCAAAGGCCCCGTAGTCGAACTCCTTGCGGGCAGCGGTGGCGAGCACTTGCAGCACGCTCTTGGCCTGCTCGTAGCCCGGCTGGGCCAAGGTGGTCATCACACAGCGGGGGGTGGGGTCACCGACCCGAAGCTCCACGTCGCCGACCTTGACAACGAGATCCTTCCAGGCCAGATCGGCAAACTCCCCTGAACCGATGTCGTCGTGGGCGTCGAGCACGATGTTGGGGCGAAACCGCTCGACACCCAGCTTGACGCCGTCCAGCAACGAGGCGAGGTGGGTCATCGACTGGTTGACGATGATGTGGACGGCAGCAGCGTCGACAAACGAGGTCTTCTCAGTAAGCGCAGCGACGGGCAGATCGACCTCCACATCGGAGAGCACAGTGCCGGGAATCTCCGGCCACTCGCTGCCGTAAGTCTCCTCGCGCCCCTCCTCCACTTCCACCACCTGCACCGGCTCCCCCAGTGCCTCGGTCAACGCAGCATCAAGCTCGCTGCTGCCTGCGGAATACTCCCTGCCATCAGGGGCAGCCACGATCACGCGGCCATCAGCCTGCGCCCTGGCGCTCCATGAAAGAAGCTGCCCATAAGGTCGCGGCCGCTTGGCGCTGGCGATCTTGCCCGTCTCGATGCTGCGCACCGCCCACCGCCGATCCCCGACGATGGCACTGACGCTCAGCTCAAGGCCCGCGACCCGCTCACCACCCATCGACTTGATGGGATACCGCCACAGCTCAGCAATGGAATAAGTAGTCATTTCGCGCCCACGGCAGTGTGTTGTTTCAGGACATAGGAACCTTATGTCGCGAGACATAGGAACATCGCGGCGG
>JAJDTA010000189.1 GCA_022827405.1 Acidimicrobiia bacterium | reverse complement strand
AACGCCGACAACTTCAGCACCTACACCCGATTCGTGATCATGCCCATGTTCTTGTTCTCGGGGATCTTCTATCCGGTATCCCAACTCCCCATCGTGCTCGAGCAGCTCGCCTGGCTCACTCCGGTGTGGCATGGCGTGCGGTTGTGCCGGGCGCTGAGCACCGGCAGCGGGGTGAACTGGGAGTTAGCCGGGCATCTGGCCTATCTGGTGGCGCTCATACTGGCCGGAACCCTGGTTGCTAGCCGGACCTTTACCAAGAGGCTGTACGAATGAGCCTGGTGGGCCAGGGGCGGCGCCCCAACCGGCTGGGATTGGCCTCGGCGGCAGGATTGCTGCCATCGCGGCGATTCGCCCGGGTCGTCGAGCGCAACATCACCGTGTACCGGCGCACTTGGGTCACGTTGTTGTCCGGGTTCTTCGAGCCGGTCTTCTACCTGCTGTCCATCGGCATCGGCATCGGCGAGCTGGTGGGCGACGTGACCGTCGGGGGACGAACCATCGACTACCGCACGTTCGTGGCGCCGGGACTCTTGGCCACCTCGGCCATGAACGGCACCTTCTACGACAGCACCATGAACATGTACTACAAGCTCACCTGGGCCAAGATCTACGACGCGGTCCTGGCCACCCCGGTGGGCGTGGTGGACTTGGCTCTAGGAGAGATGGGCTGGTCGGTGTTGCGGGCCACCCTCTACTCCGGCGGCTTCCTCGGCATCATGGCCGGTTTGGGGCTGGTGGACTCCGTGTGGGCCATCGCCGCACTGCCCGGCGCCACGCTGATCGGCTTTACCTTCGCCGCCTTAGGCATGGCCGCCACCAGCTACATGCGAAGCTGGAACGACCTCGACCTCGTCACCGTGCCCCTCATAGTCCAGTTCCTGTTCTCCGCCACGTTCTTTCCCCTCGACACCTACCCCCGCGCCGTGCAGTTCCTGGTGCAGGCCACCCCCCTCTACCACGGCGTGGCCATGGAGCGAGCCTTCATCGCCGGCGACATCAGCGTGGACCTGATCGTCCACATCGCCTACCTCCTAGCCCTAGCCGCCACCGGCGCTTTCATAGCCAGCCGCCGCCTCGGCCAGCTGCTCACACCGTGACTTCCAGGGGATCATCGGGAGTCCATTCAGCTGTGACCATCAGACCCACAATCCATTCCGGTTTGTCGGACTAGACCGTTGTCTTGTTAATTCCGAAGGCAGACTCAACAGTTGCGATGGTGTGCTCGTCACGAAGTTTGCAGGCAGTTAGCTGCGACGCGAACAACCCCTTCTCCCTAACGGCTTCGGGAAGAGGGCGCGTTTTGAGCCATTCAACCGGCACGACCCTCTCAGCAAGCTCCGGATCGTCCAAGAGCGCGCCCTCTTTGAATCTCGGACTTATTCCTGGCTGTTCCAAGAGTGGTTGGTATCCCCCAGCGACCTTGATTTTCGCATCACGTGCTAGGGCCATCTCGCCAGTGACCCTGCCGATTCCTACGTAACCTGCTCCGCCCACATATGCGAATACCCGATGTCCCGGTTTGAGGTTCTGTAGTGGCTTCCAGTACCACGAACCGCCGCCTGCGTTAAGAAATCCATGTTTGCTCGCAATTGACCAGCGGTCATCTTCCACATCGGAACGACCTAGCACAACGTAGAAATCCTGGCCGTTCCATGGACGTCTTTTGCTACGCACCGACCGACCCGCCTTAGCCTCGGCTTGCTGCGGATCAAGTAGCCAAGTCCGAGCGAGGTATTCTCGATCTCCTTCATTGAAGTGGCGAAAAAAGACGGCGTTGATTGGCACTCCATAGGCCTCAGCCAGAAACTCAACAATGCGTTCAGACCTCGGATCGAGCTCAGATGCAACAATCGTGAACTGCTGCTCGTCATTGACGACATCCGGAAGTGGCCGATCGAACAGCCCGGCGAAAGCCTCGTCGAGTTGCTTCTCATCACCATGGTGGCTGATGAAAATCTGCTCAAGGTCATCAAGGTCTAGGCCTGTCACCCAAGATCCATAGTCCAGTGTTTGTGCAACGACCTCTCTAGGTGTTCTGTCGCGCTTGAGTTCCAGCACATGGACACGACCATCTACATCTAGCGCTAGAAGGTCTACGAACCCGCCATGGTCAGTATGTACCTGCCTCCCTAGAATCAACAGGTCGGTCCCGCTCATGCTGGGATCTCCCTCGAGCATGTCTTCAAGACGATCCTCGAAGTCGAGTGGAGATGACTCCAATAGCTGCGGACCAGCACTTGTCATTCGCCAGATCGCCATTTCTACGGCCATACGTCCTCCCCTTGGAGAGGCCCATGATGCCACCGGGCTGTGGCCCCTAGTCAAAATCAGGGCAATTCACACTGGCTGCCGAACCGAGCTCGGACAATGTGTCACACCTCGGGTGTAAACAATTGGGTATGGCGACGAATTTGCAAGAGGTCGTCGAAACGGCCGTTTCGACAGCGATCAGCGAGCGAGAGATCTCAGAGCTCCGCGATGGTCTCAATAGCGAACTCGAAGAAACACTCGCAGGTTGGGACCGACCGGGGGACCCTCTGAGGATCACTAAGGACCGGCTTAGAAGAGGCCTAGCTTGTAACGCCCAGTTGCTCGGAGGCGGTCCTGTTCCAATGAACGAGCACCTTGCTCTTGGCCGTGTGGTCGACGCGGCCGCCCCTACAATTGCCACTGCTCCCGACACGCCTCATCGATACAGCAAGAGCGGTCAGCCGTTACCGGGAGCCTGGGGCCACGCCATCGCTGAGCCACTGCGCATCGAGGACCCAGAGCTTGGAGACTGGTACCACGCTCTCAGCACATTGCATAAGAAGGACCACGACCAACTTGTCGAAACCCGGTGCGAGGGATTAAAGGGCTCCATCGGCGACCTGCGCTCCTTTACGGTGGTTTCCCAGAATCTGACATTCGTCGACCTGGCAGCCGATGTTGTTTTATCGGCACGACCAGACCTCATTGTGTTGGGAACTGAACGAACAGTCGTCGAGGTCAAGTCAGGTAAGGGACATGGCATCGGAGATGAACTCGCCTTCTACGCACTCGTTGAATCCCTAAGTGCGGGAGTCGCACCAGCTCTCGTTGTTGGGATATCTCTACTTCCTCTTCCCAACACCTTTTCGCTTCCTGTCAACATAGAACTCCTCGATCGTGCTGCGAGTCTTGTAGTCAATACCGCCCGTCGTTGCCGAGCTGTGGACGAATCCGTGGCAGCAGCCAGATGGCCATTGACCACCACCGGGCTTCACTGCACATTCTGCGACCTCGCAAAGCAGTGTCCGGACATTTCGGACGAACATCTGGAGGAGGCACTACTCATGGCAGGTCACCAGGTAGACGAAGATGCTGACTCAGCCGAGGAGGAGCCGTGGTAGCTGCTATGGATGTCGAGGGTGCACTCATTGAACGGCTGGAGCCTGCTGCCCTCCAGTGCACGGAGAGACCTCGCAGGAAAGCTGACTTGCACATTGTCAAAGACTTCGACGCAACGAATGCGTCGTTGTGTGAGGCATCATGCGCCGCCCATGTGTTCAACAACGATGGCTTCAACCCCGACGTCTTCAAGACGTTCAAAACGCTGGCGCGAGACTCACTTCATCGCGATGGCTCGCCTAGGGGCGCTGTGGTGGCAACCCTGATGGCTCTCAAGGAAGAAAATGAGCGCCCAAGACAACTTGACTGGCTCTACAGATATGTGTGGCAAGAGATTGATGAGCCGCAGCGAGCTCGTCTCGCGTCCATGTCCATTAGCTGGAACGCGAGGCTGTCTTCAGTGCTTGGCCATCCGGACATGTCTGGCTGGAAGGGCGGTGAACGTGTCGAATGGCAATACCCAAATCGCGGACTGCGGCTCGAAGCCACCATCGACGCTGTTATGGAAACAGGCAACTTGGTGATGGCGGCTCCGGCCACAGATTCCGCAGAAGCGAAGGCTGCCTATGCGGTGGTCATCTACGTTGCCGCTAAGGGGAGGGTCCCGGAAAGTGTGCTGCTCGTGGACCCTGCTCGCCGCAAGACGCGAGAATTGGTGGTTGCAGAACTCCTAGAGCGCGGAATCCACACCGCTGGTTCGACCGCGCGGGCAGTCATTGCGGCTTCGTCGCGAAGCCTGGATGGACTTGAACGCACCCCTTCCTACTTCACTTGCCAGGGCTGCCCCGGACTCGATCAGTGCAGCGATGGCCAAGAGCTGCTGAATCAGCCTGTGACAGTCCGAGGCGGGATGCGAATTCGATAGTCACCCAGAAAAATGCTTGCCCCTTGGGTTGGAACAGGTCAGAATTATGACCAATGGAATCAATACTGCCGTTTTCCGAAGTCAAGAGTCACCTGTCGGAACTTGCCGACCGAGTTGAGCAGGAGCGCGATCGAATCATGGTGACTCGCAACGGGCGCCCGTCGTTCATGCTGGTCAACTGCGACTATCTCGAATCCTTGGAAGAGACCCTTGACATTATGAGGGATCCCGAACTGGTGGCCTCCCTCCGAAAGTCTCGGGCCGAAGCCGAGGCGGGCCAGCGGATGCGACTGCGCGACCACCTCAGGGACACCAGTGCATGAAGTCGACATCACTCCAGAGGGGCACAGAGACTTAGGTCGTCTACCAGACAAGGTCTATTGGGCGGCCATGGAGGCCATTTTCGGTCTGATAGCCGAGAACCCGCGCCAAGCTGGCAAACCTCTGCTCTGGGACTTCGAAGGCCTCTACTCGGCCCGCCGAGGCGACTATCGAATCGTCTACGAGATTCTCGACTCCGAGACCACCGTCCTTGTCCACCGCGTCGACCACCGCCGCAGCGTTTATCGGCCGCGCTGACACCCAAGCGGGTTGGGCGAACTTCAGGAAGTCCGCTGCACTTCCTCGCCTTATAGGCGTAGGATAGGCGTATGCCGAGGATGCAGGTTTACCTGCCGATAGAGCTGCACGAAGAGGTGAAGGCCCGCGATCTGCCCGCTTCTGAGCTTCTGCAAGACGCGATTCGAGCCGAACTGAGACGTCAGGAATTGCTCGATGAGACCGACCGCTATCTAGCCGAGCTGATCGCAGAAGTAGGTCCGCCGACTGACGAGGAGATGGCCAGGGCGGAGGCACTCGTGGAGCGCATCCAAAGAGAGTCCCAGATCAAGCCTGTGACGCCAAGACCGCTTGATGCCCCGGCTCATTCTTGACTCCGGGGGCGTAAGCCGTCTGGCTCGCCGAAGTTCTGACTCCGTTGGCCTGATAGGCGCCTTCCAGTCCAGTGGCTTGTGGCCTCCAACTGTTCCCACCGTGGTTCTCGCCGAGTCGCTCTCCGGACATCCCCGAACTGATGTGTCGGTGAGCCGGCTTATCAAGCTCTGCGAAGTCGACGAGCGAGTGCCCCGGTCGGCGGCGCGACGAGCAGGCGAGCTCCGTGCTCTGGCCAAGCGGGGTTCGGCGGTCGACGCCATTGTGGTCGCCCTCGCCGAGCCTGGCGGCGCAGTGCTCACCGGCGATCTTTCCGATATGCGTGCCCTAGCCGCCTACGCCGACAACGTCCACGTCTACCGCGTGTAATCCCGACGACCTCAAGCCTCACAAAGCTAGCCAACTGCGGCTGTCTCGAGTCCTTGGAAGAGACCCTTGGCATCATTAGCGATCCTGAGGTGGTGGCCTCGCTGAGCATGCGGAACTCGTCGTCGTTCTGCACGGTGTGGTCGATGGAGACAACTCGGGTGGTCACGGCCTGATCACCAACATCGCCCACCTCCTCGTCCTAGCCGGCGCCTCGGCCAACTCCTGGCGCCGTAGTTCTGTCCTGAGGCCTATTCGGGGAGTGTCAAGTTGGACTGGGCCTGATCGCGCAGGCTCATGGCCTGTTCGCATTGGCTCTGGTGTCTGGCCGGAGGGTCGTGTGTGCAGTAGTGCTCCACGGGTTGTATATCCAGCACGGTTGCGCTCGCACCGGCTCTTATACAGGAGTGTATCTGGGGTTCATGGGGCTGTTTGGCGCGGTTGTTGTAGCCGTCAGTGTGGAAGTCGGGCGGGGATATCGGGTCGGCTATGACTCGGTCTCCGGTGGTGATCGGGCCGATATCGCCGTTCCACAGCGTCCAGGTGTCTTCGTCGAACCGGACTTGGGGGTAGGGCAGATCCAGCCGTACGGCGAGCGGTTGGCCGTAGGGTCCTGTGTACTTCCAGGTGTCGCCCCATAGCGGCGTTTGCTGCGCCGAGGCCGCTGTGGGGTACAGGTACACGCACTTTCGCTCCAGATCGTAGTTCGGGGGCGCGGGCTCTATCGACAGGATCCCCACCAGCTTGGACAGCTCCATCTCCCTGTCGGGATGGTACGGATGCATGCCCAAAAACGGAGGCGTCCCCAGCTCCGAAACGGGCGGCGGCTCGCCGGAGTCCCCGCCGGCGGCGGACGGCTCGACAACAGGTGCGAGGCCCTGTTGTTCCAACAGCTCCCGCTGATTCCAAGGCCGTGTGTCGTCCAAGCACATGCGATCCAGTTCTTTGCCTTCGTGCCATACCCACTTTGACGGTCTGTTTAAGCAGAGCCATTCCACCGATGTCCAAAGGCCTTCGGGCCTGGCAAAAGCGTGGGCGGGGCAAACATCCCAGAAGAGGTGCAGCTCGTGAAGTTCCTTGTCCCCAATCGTTTCGAGTAACGGGTCTGAGGACACAATGACCCGGTCTCCATGGGAGATCGGGATGTCGTAACCCCACAGCGGGTTCCACAGCGTCAGGCTGCCCTCGTCAAAGCGCACCTCGGGATAGCGCAGCGCCAAGGCCAGGCGCCTTCCCTCCCACTTTGCCAACGAGTCGGACACGAACTCTGCCGAGACATTGGTGAGGTATGCGCAAGGCGGCTCTATGGACAATACCCCATGCAACCAACCATGAGTCGGACTCATCCGTTCGGGGTGGTCCACCCACATTCCCGCCATCGGCGGCCGCGGCCAATCCTCGCCATCCCGCGGGTCATCCCCTTGACCTTCCGCTCCGGACGCGTCGGGCGGTCTCTCCATTCTCTTCAGGTCAGCCACGGCCGTCGCAGACACGGTGGCCGACGGCGGCTCCACACTTGCCTGCGGCCCAGACGAGCATCCCGCAACGACCAACCCCAAACACAGCAACACAACCCCGCGGCGCACTGCTTTCACTCTTAGCACACGTTGGGATCACATCTAACGCAGGTTTGAGGTTCCCCCTGTTGGCTGGCCACTTGGTTTATGCGGCTTGTTCTAGTCGTTGTCGGTGATGGTTTAAATGTCCCCCCTTTGGCTGGGCACTTGGATGAGCTCCACTGGAGGGTATTTCTGCGGAGGTCGCGTCAACCGAGCAACCTGGGTTCCATGGGGGCTAATGGGCCAATATGAATGCCCATGGATTCCGTTCTGCCGTTCTCTGAGGTCTGGAACCGTCTGTCAGAGTTGGCCGACCGCGTTGAGCAGCAGTCCGACCGGATTCTGGTGACCCGCAATGGACGCCCTTCGTTCATGATGGTCAACTGCGACTATCTCGAGTCCCTAGAAGAGACCCTAGACATCATGAGCGATCCTGATCTGGTGGCCTCGCTTCGCAGATCTCAGGCCGAGGCCGAAGCGGGCCTGGTCTTTCCGCTGCGGGATCCTTAGAATTCCAGCTAGCCCGGTTGGCGGATGATGGTTCCGGGTTCTATGCCGGAGTCGGGGCCGATGCCGTCGAGTTTGAGGGCCGTGAGCATGTGGAACTCTTCCTCGTTCTGCACGGTGTGGTCGATGGAGACAACCGATGTGGCCACTGCCTGATCGCCGACATCAACCACCAGCGCGTCGCCTACTTGGACTCGGCCAGCGGTGGCCCGGCCGACTACATAGAAATCATCGGCTGACATGGCCTCGGTGCGGACCACCTCTAACCGGAACAGTTCCTTGCTGCGGCGCCACCTCTTGAAGAACGTTCGCCAGTTGCGGGGCTGGTCGTCCCATTCCCCTTCCACGATGCCCGGCGAGTTGCTCACAATTGGCAAACTAGTGCAATGAGCGACCGCTACACCATCATCTCGGCCGACTGCCATGCCGGCGCCAACCACGAGACCTACCGCGGATTTCTCGAGTCGAAGTACCACGACGATTTCGACGCCTGGCGGGAGAAGTACCGCAATCCGTTCCGCGACCTCCAAGACGGCGGCCGGGTGCGCAACTGGGACAACGAGCGCCGACTAGGCGACCTGTACGCCGACGGCCAGGTGGGCGAGGTGGTGTTCCCCAACACCGTGCCCCCGTTCTTCCCCAGCTTCATCCTGTTCGCCCGCCCGCCCCGGGCCGACCAGCTCGAGCACCGCCTGGCCGGCATCCGGGCTCACAACCGCTGGCTGGCCGACTGGTGCGCCCAGTATCCCGACCAGCGGGCTGGCATCGGCCAGACCTTCTTGAACGACGTGGATGAGGCCATCAAGGATGTGGAGTTCATCGCGGCCAACAATCTGCGCGGCGGCGTGCTCATCTCGGCCATTCCGCCCGACTGCGACGACCTCGCCCCCCTGTATGACCCGGCGTACGACCCGTTCTGGGCTGCCTGCGAGGACCTCGGGGTGATCGTCAACAGCCACGGCGGCACCGGCGTCCCCAACTACGGCAAGTACTCGGTGGCCGACCTGCTGTTCATCACCGAGGTCAGCTTCTACTCCCACCGGCCTTTCTACCAGCTGCTGTTGTCTGGAGTGTTCGAGCGGTTCCCCAAGCTCAAGTTCGTGATGACCGAGCAGGGCTGCGCCTGGCTGTTAGGGGCTCTGTCGCACATGGACGAGACCCTGGCCAAGATCCGCGACACCGGCCGCATGGGCGAGATGCGCTACGACGAGAGCCACATCCTGCCCAAGAGCGCCACCGAGTACTTCCAGCAGAACTGCTGGGTGGGGATCAGCCAGCCCGGCCACGACGACGCCGCCGCCCGCGAGGTGTTAGGGGTTAACAAGGTGATGTGGGGCTCCGACTACCCCCACAACGAGGGCACCGGCCCCTACACCCGCGAGCACCTGCGCCAGGTGTTCTGCGACACCAACCCGGGCGAACTCCAGCAAATCCTGGCCGGCAACGCCGCCGACCTCTACGGCTTCGACCTCGACGCCCTGGCCCCGCTGGCCGCCCAGCACGGCCCGACCCACGACGAGATCGCCGTCCCCCTCGACGAACTCCCCGACGAGCCCAACGAGGCCCTGCTCAAAAACGCCGTCGCGGCCTGACATCGTCGCGGCCTGAAACGGCCGACAGCAGCGGAACACCACTGGTCCATTGCCCATCGGCTCGCGCCCCACGCCGTGGCGCCGGGAACCGATCAGCATCACCGGGCGTCGTTGTGGGGTGATGAAGACTGTCTGTTTAATGGTCTCAGAATTCTCCGAAGGGGAACTCTCGATTTCCCCGGAAACCGCGCCAGCGGATGAAGCCGTTGCGCTGGCCAGCTTCGACGACCTGTACCGGGCGGAGTACGAGCCGATGGTCCGGCTGGCCCGAGGGCTGGTGGACGCACCGGCGATTGCCGAAGAGATAGTGCAGGACGCTTTCGCCAAGGTGTACGAGCGCTGGAGCCGCCTCGGTCAGCCCGGCGGCTATCTGCGCACCGCAGTGGTGAATGGCGCCCGCAGCGAGCTGCGCAAGCGAGAAGTGAGGCGTCGGATCGGTCTTCGGCCGCTCATTCCCCCTCAGCCCGAGGATCAGGACTACCTCATTGATGCCCTCGACCAGCTCTCACCCCGCCAGAAAACCGCCCTTGTCCTGAAGTTCTACGCCGACATGACGGAGAAAGAGATCGCCCAGGCCATGGGGGTACGGCCGGGCACGGTGAAAAGCGCCACCTCCCGAGGATTGGCTGAGTTGCGAAAGGTGGTCGAGCAATGAGCAACGAGCGCCGCCCTCCTGAGAATCCGACTGAATCCGACGACCAGGCCCTCGGTGAGGCCTTGGGCTCTGCCATCCGCGGACGGGTCGATACCCCGGCCGCCCGGCCGCCGGTGTCCTCGATAGCCGAGCGGGCCGCCGTCCGGGCCAAGGCCCGCAACACCCGTCGGGCCGTTGTGGGCATCGCGGCGTCGATTGCCCTGGTGGCCGGCGGCATCGCCGCCTGGAATGCGCTGGACGAAGATCAGCCCACCCAGGTGATAGTGGTTGACGAGCCCCCGACCACCTCCGAACCGGCTCCGACCGCTGACCCCGTCAACGGACCCCCCGATACGCCCCCGGTCACGCCCGCCGAGGGCGCCGAGCCGGCCACCCCGGAGAGTCTGTCCACTGGACCGGTGCTCGATTGGGCAGAGTTCGACCCGGCTTCCGTGTTCGGCGCTGATGTGACTCACATTGGCCGAATCCACTCGGTAGGCGATGGCCGTGTGCTGGCCCTGGTATACGGCCCCAGCGGCAGCCAGGTGCTGGTGTCGGCCAACGGCGTGGACTGGGCAGTGGTCCCGATGCCGCCGGTCTTCGACCCCGAGCACATCGATATCACCGGCAGTCGGTGGCTGGTTACCGGATTGGGGGCCAACAGAGGCACATTCCAGGGTCCGGGCCTCCTCTCCGACGACCAGGGCCCCACCCCAGCGCCGGAAACCGCCCCGATTCCGTCGCTGCGACACCAGGCATATTTCTCCGACGACCAGGGTGCCACATGGACCGACCTGGGCTTCTCGCTTGATCCCGCCGAAGAGTCGGCGCGGGTGGCCGCGGCGCTGGTATCCGGCGAGAACATGGTGGTGGCGGTGAACAGCCGCAAACATCCCGATGTCGCCTCGGTGATCGTGGCCCGGGGCCTAGTGCCCGACAAGGAGTCGATCCGGGGATGGACGAGCGTGGAGGGCGATACGGTGAGCTTTACCCGCGACGAGTCGTCGGCCCCCGAGTCGTTCGAGCTGACCGCAGAAGAGGAAGCCTTGCTCTTCGGCGGGATACGGGAGCACGCCCGCCTCTACTACAGCGATGGCGGTCCCGCCCAGGTAGCGGCAGAGTTCCCGGGCGCCGCCACCGGTGGCTATGGCACCGACAACGGCTTCCATCTTGCGCTGCTGGGCTACTACCAGGATGAGCACCTCCTCACCTCGTCCGATGGCCGCCAGTGGAGCCAAGCGCCCCTGCTCTATAGCGATGGCGCACCGGACTGGGGATACGCCTCGTGGCACTCATCCGCGGAGCAGACCATCTGGACTTCTGGCCAAACCGGCCGCGACTATCGGATCGAGCTGCCCGAAGGCGTCTACGCCCCTCCGTTTGTCGCTGAACTCCCCAACGGCATAGCCGCTGTGCATCGCCTGGCGGTCGGACCCGCGGGTATCGCCACCGTGGCTATCCCCGGCGGCACGCCCGAACTTCTTGGGGGCTCCCCCGAACTCCGGTTGGCCCAAGACGGCTTCGAGCTTCGGTATAACGAGCCGGTGGGTGGCTTCACCCTGTGGGACTTGTCCGAGGACGCCCCGGTCTATGAGTTCGACTCCGAAGCCCTCCAGGGCAACACCCCACCTGAGGGCTTTCGGCCGGTCGAAGACGAAAGCGGTGGAAGCGGCTATTTGGTCTTCCAAGACCCGGAAACCGGGGACGATCTGGTGACGTTCAACTTGGACGACTTGAACGCTGCCCTGCTCGGATCTTTACCCCAACCCGGTGATGAGCCGACCCCCCCGCCCGACCAGCCCAAACAACCAGACCCATGGGTGGGCTGGTCAATCGACGGCTCCGCCTGGGGCTGGCAGACCATCTCCGATGCCTTCAACGTCGCCGACTCCGACACCGAGTTCGCCAACGTGGAGCTGGCCGTCGGCACCGACTTCGTGCTCGCCCGAGTTGTAACTTACGAGGCCGAGCCCTCCGAGCCCTCCGAACCTGCCCCGGACGGCGACTACGCCGTCTCCCTCACCGGCCGACCTCCCCGCTGGTTCATCGCCGCTACTGTTCAGTGATCTTGACCTCAACCGGAAACGGCAGGCCGGCCG
Source organism: Acidimicrobiia bacterium (assembly GCA_022827405.1). Classification (GTDB taxonomy): domain Bacteria; phylum Actinomycetota; class Acidimicrobiia; order Acidimicrobiales; family Bin134; genus Poriferisocius. Next base: position 8,919 of record JAJDTA010000189.1, on the reverse strand, counting down.
TCGCGGGCCTCGCCGCTGTATTGGCCATCTTGGTCATCGGATTCGCGGGATGTGGCTCGTCAGGGTCGAACGAATTGATCGTGTCCAACGAACTATCCGATCCCGCGCCGATACCGACCCTCCAAGCCGCCACCCCCGAGGGGGTTGCCCCAACCCCAGAGCCCGTAGTCAGGCCAGAAGACACACCCACGGAGGCTCCAAATGTCACTGGGCTGGAATGGATCGAGGTTGATCTCAGCGGAGTGTTCGACCTCGATCAAGATGAGCCAATAAGGCTCGAATCGGTCGGCGACGGCCGAGTGCTTGCCACTGTCGCCAGGCCCGAAGTCACCAAGGGCGCTTTTGTGTCCGACAACGGGGTGGACTGGGCTGCGCTTCCCATTCCGGCCAGCTTCAGCCACTGGAGTGTTGATATTTCAGGAGACCGTTGGTTGATTCAGGGATGGGACGTGAACAGCCAAGCACCCGGTGCTCAGATTCTGTTCTCCGATGATGAAGGGGCAAGTTGGACTGAGCTAGTGATCGAATTGGGGCCACTCGGTGGTACGGCTTGGATAGGCGGCGCGATCGTGGCTGAGAAGCGCATCTTGGTCACGGCTCTAAGCGACGAAGTTCTTGACGAGGACGTTGGCGACGAGCCGAGCGAGGCACGTGTCCACCTCTTCTTGAGCGACGGTGGGCCAGCTGAGCTGGTAGCCGAATTCCCGGGTTGGGCTTCGGGTGGCTATGGAGCGTCGGACGGCTTTCACCTGCTTATGTACGGCCCCGACGGTCACCAATTGCTGTATTCCCCTGACGGCCTTCAGTGGGACAGCAGCACTATTGACATCGAGATCACCGATAGCGCTCGGAACGAGGTCTGGACTGCTGATCCGACCGACGGCATGTTCAAAGTGGAGCGCTTTGACGGCGTCTACGGGTCAGATCAAGTGTTGACGCTGCCCGACGGCATCAGCTGGATTGCCGACCTGGCCGTCGGGCCTGCGGGAGTCGCCGCGGTGGGAGGACCGGCACTGCCTTACGACGGATCTGGTGAGGACTTCACCCTGCCTGACATCAGCATCGAAAAAGACGGCTTTGATCTTCGGTACAACCAGCCTGTGGGCGGGCTCACATTGTGGGATTTGAACGAGAACACGGCGGTATATGTCTTCGATGCTGAGGCGGTCCAAAGCGAGACGCCGCCTGAGGGAGTGCGGGGAGTCGAGGACAGCGGCGGATTTATGGTGGTGTTCGACGATCCCGAAACCGGAGCCGAGCTCGTGGCATTCTCCGAGCAGGAGATTTCGGCTGCTTTCATGGAAGAGGAGTCGGCCGCCCGAAGCGCCTACGACCCCTACGATTTCTCGGTTGGTTGGTCTCTGGACGGGACCGACTGGGAATGGCAGACGCTCGAAGAGGCGTTCGGCCTGGACGAAAGCACCCAAGACGACAACTCCTTCATCGAAGTCCAAGTGGCCGTGGGCCACGACTTCGTGCTTGCCAAGGTTCAGACATTTGTGTTCCCCGAAGCCGACTTGTACGAGGACGCCGAGATCGGCGTCGGCGACGCCCAACCGTCGGGCATCCTCACCGCTCCCAACAGCCTTGCCTCACCCGCTCGCTGGTTCATCGCCCGGGTGGGCTGAGGGCAGGGGTGCGGGCTGCCCCATAGACTCGGCGGATGATCATCGATGTGGATACCCACTGGGAGATCACGGGGGATTCCGCCGGCGTTGACCCCATGAAGCAGTGGGCTGATCAGATTCCCGACAACCGGACGCATCTGGCCAACGCCATCGCTGGCGACTTACTCCAGGTGCTGCCTGCGGAGCGAAGGCCCGGACCGGCGGAGTTGTTGCCGAAGCTGTTCGAACGGGCTGAGGAATCCGGCGGGCCGGTCATCTTGCACCCCCGCCATGACTCCACTGCCGCTGAGCGAGTGGCGTGGATGGACTCGGTGGGTATCGACCACTGCCTGGTGAACCCGGGCGGCTACTGGCAGAAGCTCGACTACTTGCGGCCTGACGATCGGGTGATCGCCGCCCAGCGGTGCAACGACTTCCTCACCGAGCAGCTTTGGGACCAACGCGACCGTCTCCACACGGTGGCCACCGTCGACTTCTCCGACCTGGGCCACGCGGTGGCCGAACTGGAGCGGTGCCGGGACCGGGGCGCTCGGGCGTTCTTCCTCTACACCCTGAGGGGGGAGCCCGTCGGTGGCCCGCCCGGCCACCCCGACTGGGACAAGGTTTGGGCTGCGGCTACCTCGCTGGGCATGGTGGCAGTAATCCATGTGGGCAACACGGAGGCTGACTTCTCCAAGTGGGCCGACATCGGGTGGGACCTGCCCGATGGGTCCGGCATCGGCGGGCTGATCCGGCTGGCCAACACCCAGCGGCTGCACGCGGCCCAGAACCTGGTGGCCAGCCTGCTGTTCGGCGGGGTGTTCCACCGGTTCCCCAACCTCACTGTGCTGATCGAGGAGATGCGGGCCGGATGGCTGCCGTGGTACGTGGCCACCCTGTCGCGCCAGTGTCTGTCATCGCCGTCATTGGGTGATTGGCCGTGGCCGGTTAGCGGCGAGGAGATGCTGCACCGCAACGTGCGGCTCACTCCCCTGCCCGGGTTCGGCGACACCGACGCACTCGACGTTCTGGCCGCGCTCCCCGACATGGTGGTGTTTTCCTCCGACTACCCCCACCAGGAGGGCAACGCCGACCCCATCGAGCTCTACCGCCCCGCGCTCGACGAACTCGACGACGACGTCAGGACCGGGTTCATGGGGGCGACCACCGCCGATTGCTTTGCCCGCATCGGCGATCCGCTGCCTGCGGTGGCCTGAGATCCCCGAAGATCAGCGCCCGATCGGCACCATGTAGAAGGTGATGCCGCCGGGAGCCCCTTGTTCATTGAGGGCATCGCGGGCCGCGGCCAGCGTCTTGCCCGCTTCGGTCTTCTCAAAGAACCAAGCCTCCACTTGCCGAGCACCCGCAGGCGGGCCGTCGACCAGCTCCAAGGCGGCCTCTTGGTAGTACGCCCGGATGTCATGGGACACCGCGATGGTGTCGAGGCGAGGGCCGTAAACCTCCTTCCAGTGCTCGCCAGCGACCACCCGCTCGAAATCAGCCAGCGCACCGGGCACCTCATCGCTGCCGATTGACCGGCCAACCTCGGTGGCCCCCCGGCGAGCCACCGCCCTGCCGTAGGCCGCCCGTAACCCCTGAGCCTCAGCCACCGACGGCGACAGGTCGGGGTCGAAGCTAGGAGGCAGGTCGCACGCCAGTGGAGTCTCATCAGACTCCAGTGCCTTGGGGTAGTCCTCCACCACCGGCCCCGACGGAGCCTCCAGTAGATCGAATGCCGCCCGCAGCACGTCGTGTTGGAACTCGGCATCGCCGGGAATTCCCAGCGGCCGACCCAAGGGAAATTCGCAGTACAGCGTGCGGGGCACCTTCATCTTCTCGGCCACCGGTCGCATCGAGGCCAGTACCACGGTGGCGATCCCGGCATCTTCAAGAACGTGGGCCAGCACACACACGGTGCGCGTGCACAGGGGTCAAACCGGCGTCAAGATGGCCACGTCCACGCCATCGGCCTTCAACTCGGCCGCCGCGGCCGGGCCGGTGTCGAGTCGGACTTCTTCCACCGTGTCGGGCTGATTTCCGGCGAACGCCACATGCCGAAGCGCCACCTGGCCTATTACCCCGCCGGCGGCCAACTCCTCGAGTCGGTCGATGGGGTACACCGCGTTGTGGTCTAGCAGAAAGGCCGAGCGGTCGAAATTGGAACTCCAGTGTCCCAATACCAGTTCGCGATCACTCCGGTCGATCATCCGGTATCCCGTGTCAAACGGTATGAACAGATCCTGATCAGGCCGGTGCAGCGCGGCGCTGGTCACGATGGCCACGGTGGCCTCGGCCAGTGAAGGTGGTGTTGTCCACGGGGTGGTTTCGAACTCCGGAACCGGCAGGTTGGCCCCAAATTCCCGCATCATCTGATCGCTGGACATGGGCCTACTCTCCCATAGCCGGGCATTACCGTCCTGATCAAAGTGGGAACGATTTCCGGCGCTGCTCCGCATACCGGGCTCTGACTTCTTCGCTGGCGATGCCGGCTGGAGGCTCCACCTGATCTCCCCTCCCTAGCGGCCAGTTGGCGGCAACCTCAGCCGGGTGGCGATTGGTGGCAACAGCCGCCGCCTGCACCGCGGCGCCCACCGCCACCGTCTCATCGTCGTCGGGCACGGTGACCGGCTCGCCGTGCAGAGCGGCGGCTCTCAGCCTGTAGGCCTTCGATCGAGCCCCGCCGCCGATGAGGTGCAGCGTGCCCCCGACGTCCACCCCGGCGGCCCGAAGAGCGTCGAGCCCGTCGAACAGCCCACACAACACTCCGTCGTGGGCGGCCAGGGCCAACTCCTCGCGGGTGGTGTCATTGCGCAGTCCGGCAATTACCCCGGTGGCATCGGGCAGGTCGGGGGTGCGCTCCCCGTCGAAGTAAGGCACCAGTACCGGCGGGTTGGGGCCGCCGGGCGCAGCCAGAGCCAGCCCGGCCAGGCCGGCCGCGTCCACGCCGAGCCATTGGGCCACGGTATCGGTGACCCGGGTGGCGTTGAGAGTGCATACCAGGGGCAGAAACGCTCCGGTGGCGTCGGCGAACCCGGCCACTGCCCCTGACGGGTCGCTGGTCGGGGTGCGGGAAACGCCATAGGCCGTGCCCGACGTGCCCAGAGAGATCACCGTGTCGCCCGGTTTCAGTCCGAGGCCGAGGGCCGCGCCCATGTTGTCGCCGGTACCGGGGCCGACGAGGGTTGCATCGCCCAATCCCAGTGCGGCGGCCGCCTCCGGAGTAAGAGTCCCGGCAGCCTCATCGGGTCCCAGTACCCGGGGCAGCCGCGACAGCCAGCCTTCCGGGTCGCCTACAGCCAAGCCCAGCAGATCGGGAGCCATCTCATTGGCATCAGCATCGAACCAGCCGGTGCCCGAGGCGTCGCCCCGGTCGGTGACATGGGCGCCAGACAGCCGCCAAGTGAGCCAGTCGTGGGGCAGCATGATTCGGGCGATCCGGCTGGCCATCTCCGGCTCGTGGTCCAACACCCAGGCCAGCTTGGCAATGGTGAACGAGGCCAGCGGTACCGAGCCACAGCGCTCGGCCCACCCCTGCGGGCCCAGACAGGCCACCAAGTCGTGGGCTTGGGCCGCAGAGGTGGTGTCGTTCCACAGCTTGGCCGGGCGTAGTACCTCGCCGTCGTCGCCCAACAGAACCAGGCCGTGCTGCTGGCCGGCCACGCTGATGGCCACCACTCGGGCCCGGTCGGCCTCGGTGAATTGGGCGAAGCACCCGGCCAGCGCCTCCCACCAAGCGTGAGGATCCTGCTCGCTCACCGGCGGATCCCAGCGCACATGGGCATGCGGGGCGCTGGCTCTGGCCGTTAACTGGCCCGAGTCGCGCGCTCGCAGTTCGACCTTGGTCGACTGGGTGGACGAATCCACCCCCGCCACCAACTCCATCAACTCGGCGTGGTCCAGATGATGCGGTTCACCTCGTTCTCAAGGCGCTCTTGGCGTCCCGACACCGGCTGGGGATCGAGCCCGTCGGCCACCGCCTGGTCGGCCAGGGTGTCCAAGTCCACCTCGCCCTTCATGATGTCGACCCCCAAGCCCGACTCCCACCGGCCATAGCGGAGGTTTCGGGCCTGCTCGATGGTGCCGTCGGCCAGCATGGCCTCGGCCACCAGCAGGGAGCGGGCCAGCGTGTCGATGCCCCCGATGTGGCCCCAGAACAAGTCGTCTCGGGCCATGCTCTGGCGCCGGAGCTTGGTGTCGAAGTTGAACCCGCCGGTGGTGAATCCCCCGCCTCGCAAGATCTCGTAGAGGGCTAGCGACAGTTCGTCCACCGAGTTGGGGAATTGGTCGGTGTCCCAACCGTTCTGGGGATCGCCCCGGTTGGCGTCCACGCTGCCGAAGATGCCGTTGTCCACCGCATAGGCCACCTCGTGGTGGAACGAGTGCCCCGACAAGGTGGCGTGGTTCACCTCGATGTTCACCTTGAACTCATCGACAAGGCCGTAGCGCTCCAAGAACCCGTGGACCGAGGCGCAGTCGTAGTCGTACTGGTGCTTGGTGGGCTCTTGGGGCTTGGGCTCAAGCAGCAGCGTGCCGGTGAATCCGATCTTGTGCTTGTGCTCGGCCACCAGCGTCAGAAAGCGGGCGAGCTGGTCGGCCTCTTGGCGCAGCCGGGTGTTGAGCAGCGTCTCGTAACCCTCCCGCCCGCCCCACAGCACGTAGTTGGCCCCATCGAGGCGGTGGGTGGCCTCGAGCATGTGGCGCACCTGGGCCGCGGCGTGGGTGAACACCTCGGGGTCAGGGTTGGTGGCCGCCCCGGCCGCGTAGCGGGGATGGGAGAACAGGTTGGCCGTTCCCCACAGGAGCCGCACCCCGGCGGCTTCCATCTTGCCCGCCGCTCGCTCCACCATGGCGTCGAGGTTGGCCCGGCTCTCAGCCAGGCTGTCGCCCTCGGGGGCCATGTCCACGTCGTGGAAGCAGTAGAACGGGGTGCCCAGCTTCTCGAAGAACTCGAAAGCGGCGTCTTGCTTGGCCCGGGCGGCGTCCATCGGATCTTGGCCGGGCTCCAGCCAGGGGCGGTCGAACGTGCCGTGGCCGAAGATGTCGCTCCCCGGCCAATTGAAGCTGTGCCAGTAGCACACCGCGATCCGGAGATGGTCTTCCATTCGCCGCCCCAGCACCTGCCGGTCGGGGTTGTACACCCGATAGGCCAGTTGGCCGAGTCCGGCGCTACCCCCGGCATGGGTCACCGGTTCGGTAACGGTGTCAAAGAAGTCGGTCATTATCGGGCTCCGTCACGACGAGAAATCTGCCGCCTGATTCTAAGGTTCGCCGCACGAACCCGCTCGATTGCGCGTACGCTGGCGGGGTTGACATCGAGCATTGAGCATGAGAGGCGGGCCCATGTCTTTTCCATCCGATCTTGAGATCGCCCGCGGGGCGAATCTGCGACCACTCACCGAGATTGCCGAAGAAGCCGGCATCCCTACCGAGATGCTGGAGCCCTACGGGGCGGGGGCGGCCAAGGTCAGCCTGGACGCCATCGAGGCGCTGGCCGACCGACCCAAGGCCCGCTATGTGGTGGTGACCGCTATCACCCCCACACCACTGGGCGAGGGCAAAACCACCACCACCGTCGGGCTGGGCCAGGGGTTCGGCCACATCAACAAGAAGGCCACCATCGCCATCCGCCAGCCCTCGCTGGGGCCGACGTTTGGCATCAAGGGCGGCGCCGCCGGCGGCGGCTACAGCCAGGTGGTGCCCATGGAGCTATTCAACCTCCACCTAACCGGCGACATGCACGCGGTGACCGCGGCCCACAACATGTGCTCGGCCATGTTGGATGCCCACATCTACCACGGCAACGAGTCGGGCTTGGATCTGCACAACATCACTTGGCGACGGGTGGTGGACATCAACGACCGGGCCTTGCGCAACATCGTCGTGGGCCTGGGCGGGCGGCTCGACGGGGTCCCCCGGGAGAGCGGCTTCGACATCACCGCCGCGTCGGAGGTGATGGCCACCTTGGCGCTGGCCACATCACTGTCGGACCTGCGAGCCCGGCTGGGCCGAATCGTGGTGGGCTACACCAAAGACGGCGATCCGGTGACCGCTGAGGACCTCAAGGCCGCCGGGGCCATGGCCGTGCTGTTGAAGGACGCCCTCAAGCCCAACCTGATGCAGACCCTGGAGGGCGGCCCTGCCCTGGTGCATACCGGGCCGTTCGGCAACATCGCTACCGGCAACTCCTCCATCGTGGCCGACCGCATCGCCATCCGCACCGGCGACTTCCTGGTGACCGAGGCCGGGTTTGGCGCCGACATGGGCGCGGAGCGGTTCTTCAACATCAAGTGCCGCTACTCGGGCATCGATCCCGACGCCGCGGTGATGGTGGCCACCGTGCGGGGGCTCAAGGCCCACTCCGGCAACCACCGGATCGTGGCCGGGCGACCGCTGCCCGAGGCGCTGCTGGCCGAGAACCCTGATGAGGTGCACGCCGGGGGCGACAATCTCCGCAAGCAGCTCTCCAACATGAAGGCCCACGGCGTGACCCCGGTGGTGGCCATCAACGCCTTCCCCGGCGACCACGACGCCGATCTGGCTGCTATCGGCGAGATCGCCGATGAGTACGGCGCTCGCTGCGCGGTCACCACCCATTTCTCCGACGGCGGCGCGGGGGCGGCCGAGCTGGCCGAGGCGGTGGCTGAGGCCTGCGAGGAGCCCAGCTCCTTCAAGGTACTCTATGAGGACGATCTGTCGCTCAAAGACAAGATCGCCGCGGTGGCCACCACCGTGTACGGCGCCGACGGCGTGGAGTATTCAGCCACCGCCAACCGCCAGCTCAACACCTACGAGTCCGCCGGTTTCGGCCACCTCCCCGTGTGCATCGCCAAGACCCACCTGTCTATCTCGTCCGACCCCTCCCTAACGGGGGCACCCACCGGCTGGACCTTGCCGGTACGGGAGGTGCGGGCCTCGGTGGGCGCCGGTTTCGTCTACCCCATCTGCGGCGACATGCGAACCATGCCCGGCCTAGGCCGCCAACCCGCCGCCATGGGCATCGACCTCGATGAAAACGGCGAGATCGTCGGGCTGAGCTAAGGGAATCGCGGCCCTCCAGGACAGGTAGGCTAGACACTGCCCCAGGGTGTCTCTGGGCAAAGGGGGTGCAAATGGCGAGGCGGGAACGTTTGACCGTGCCGATGGTGCGGGACAACGGGAGCTTGCGAGAATCGACGTGGGAAGAGGCTCTGGCACGGGCTGCGACTGGTTTCAACCAGGTGCTATCTGAGCATGGACCGCAGGCGTTCGGGATGTTCAGCTGCTCCAAGGCCACCAACGAGATGAACTACATCGCCCAGAAGTTCATCCGCAC
>JAJDTA010000101.1 GCA_022827405.1 Acidimicrobiia bacterium | reverse complement strand
CGGGCGGCGGGCGCCCTGAGCCGGGCCACCCCCCACCACGACCCAATTTTGTGGCCCGCCGCCCCGCCTACGTTTGGGCCAGCCCTCCTTTTGAGAGAGAGGGGGGAGGGGGGAGGGGGAAGTAGGCTTCTGCCGTGCCGGAGCGGGTTTTGAATGAGCGGTTGGTGGAGTTTGGGACCACCATCTTTGCGGAGATGTCGGCGTTGGCGCTGGCTACGGGGGCTATCAATTTGGGGCAGGGGTTTCCGGATACTGATGGGCCGCGGGAGGTGGCGGATGCGGCGGTGGCGGCTATTCGGGCGGGGCACAATCAGTATCCGCCGGGGCTGGGGATTGCTGATCTGCGGCTGGCGGTGGCCGAGCACCAGAAGCGGTTCTACGACTTGGACTTCGATCCCGACACCGAGGTCCTCATTACCGCGGGGGCCACTGAGGCCATCGCCGCCGTCATGCTGTCGCTGCTGGGGCCGGGCGACGAGGTGGTGTTGTTCGAGCCCTACTACGACTCCCATATTGCTGGGATTGCCATGGCGGGGGCTCAGCGGCGGCTGGTGACACTGCGTCCTCCCCACTATGGGTTCGATCCCGACGAGTTGGCTGCGGCCATCGGGCCCCGCACCCGGATGATCGTGGTGAACTCACCTCACAACCCCACCGGCAAGGTGTTCGACCGCAGCGAACTGGAGTTGATCGCCGAGCTGTGCCGCCGCCACGACCTGTTGGCGGTGACCGACGAGGTGTACGAGCACCTGGCCTACGACGGGGAGCACATCCCCCTGGTCTCGTTGCCGGGGATGCGGGAACGCACCATCTCGGTGTCGTCGGGGGGCAAGACCTTCTCGTTCACGGGGTGGAAGATCGGCTGGGTGTGCGCGGTGCCGGAATTGCGCGACGCGGTCACCACGACCAAGCAGTTCTTGACCTTTGTCAACGGAGCGCCCTTCCAACACGCCATCGCGGTGGGCTTGCGGCTGGGCGATGACTATTTCGACGGGCTGCGCGACAGCATGAGGGCTCGGCGCGACCAGCTCGCCGACGGTCTGGATGCCGCCGGATTCGAGGTGTACCGACCGGCAGGAACGTACTTTGTGACCGCCGATGTGCGGCCGCTGGGCTTCGACGACGGCATGGCGCTGTGCCGCAGGCTGCCGGAGCTGTGCGGAGTTGTGGCCGTGCCCAACGTGGTGTTCTACGACAACGAACACGAGGGGCGGCATCTGGTGCGGTTCGCCTTCTGCAAGCGTCCCGAGGTGCTCGATGAGGCGGTGGAGCGGCTGGCCAAGCTGGGGACCGGCTCATGAAGATCGCCGCCGTCCAGCACGACATCGTGTGGGAAGACCCCGAGGCCAACTTCGAGCGGCTGGCCCCCAAGGTGGCCCGGGCTGCGGCCTACGGCGCTCGTCTGGTGGTGCTGTCCGAGATGTACTCCACGGGGTTCTCCATGGATTCCGACCGGGTGGCCGAGGACCCCGACGGGCCCAGCGTGGGCTTTCTGGCCGACCAGGCCGCAGCCCACGGGGTGTGGATGTGCGGGTCGGTGCCGGTTCTTGACCCGTCGAAAGCCCCGCTGCCCTTCAACCGGTTCGTGCTGGCCGGCCCCGACGGGGTGGCCGCGACCTACGACAAGATCCACCCGTTTTCCTACGGCGGTGAGCATGAGCACTACGCCGCCGGGTCCGAACGGCTGACCATCACCGTGGAAGGGGTGAGCATCACCCCGTTCGTGTGCTATGACCTGCGGTTTTCCAACGAATTCTGGACGCTGGCCCCCGACACCGATTGCTATGTGGTGGTGGCCAACTGGCCCGCGCCCCGCCGGGCCCACTGGTCGGCGCTGCTGGTGGCCCGGGCCATCGAGAACCAGGCCTATGTGGTGGGGGTGAACCGGGTGGGCACTGGAGGAGGCATCGACTACCAGGGCGATTCTGTGGTCATCGACCCGTTTGGTATTGAGGTGGCCGGCGCCCCTGAAGGCGAGGAGGCCGTGCTGTACGCCGACATCGACCTGTCGATGGTGGAGAAGATCCGCTCCCGCTATCCATTTCTCGCCGACCGGCGATAGTCCGCCAGTGATGTCCCACAGCGTTCCTTAGCCAACAGTGACTGACCAGACCCAGCCCCTCCTAACGGGCCGATTCATCGTGCTGTGCCTGTGCGGGGTGTTCTATTTCATGTCGCTGGGCCTGGTGTACCCGGTGCTGCCGGGATTCGTGGAAAACGACCTGGGCGGAGGGCCGGTAGCGGTGGGTCTGGCCGTCGGCGGCTTCGGCCTGTCGGCTGCCATCGCCCGTCCTTTGGTCGGTCCGCTGGGCGACTCCAAGGGCAGGCGATTTCTGGTGGTCTGGGGGTGTGTGCTGGCCGGGTTCGGCATCCTCGGCAACCTGTGGGTCACCTCGGTGGCCGTGGCAGTGTTGTTTCGGCTGCTTACCGGCTTGGGAGAAGCGGCCTACTTCGTGGGCATTGCCGCGGCCGCCCAAGACATGGCCCCCGAGCATCGCCGAGGAGAGGCCACCTCGTACTTCTCGGTCACCGTGTACTCCGGTTTGGCCGCAGGACCGATCATTGGGGAGCAGTTGGAGGCCGCGGTCAGCACCAATGCCGTCTGGGTACTAGGCGGTGTGCTGTGCGCGCTCGGCACGGCATTGGCCGCAGTGTCCATGCCCAGTCGCCCCGAGGGTGCCCGGTCGGGTTGGCCGGCCTCGTTCATTCATTGGCCCGCCACCCGTCCTGCGTTGTTGTTGGGACTGGGACTGATGGGCTACTCCGGGTTCCTGGCGTTCATCAAGCTGCATGTGGACGACATCGGCTTTGCCCACTCCGGCGCGGTGTTCGCCACCTTCGCCGTGATGGTGATCAGCTTGCGGATCCTGTTGGCCCGCCTGCCCGATCGCATCGGGCCCCAGCGCACCAGCACGTTGTCATACATTTGCTCGGCCACTGGGCTGTGGGTCATCGCCTTTTGGCAGGAGATCCCCGGTGTGTTCGTCGGCACCGCCATCTTGGCCATGGGCCAGACGTTCCTGTTCCCCGCATTGTTCGTGCTGGCGATCCAGTCGGCACCCGTCAACCGGCGCAGCCAGGCCATCGGCACCTTCAGCATCGCCTTCGATCTGGCCGTCGGTTTGGGCGGGCTGATCCTGGGCGGCGTGGTGGAGGTGTCGTCGTACTCGATGGCCTTCTTTGCCGGAGGTTCGCTGTCGCTCGTGGCCCTGGTGGTGAGCCGCACCCTGGTCCGCCCTCAGCTCGAGGTGTCATATTGAATCTGCCTATTGACATCGGAGGGTCGGCGTAGGAGAGTTGGTGCCTTCCCCCTGAACTTCCCCCTCATCGCGCCTAGCGCGCCCCAATGAACCGAAGGGAAGTTCAATGCGAGGCTCCACGCTCGTGGTCTGGGCTGTTGTCTGTCTCCTAGCTGTGTCCAACCTGGAAACGGCGGCCGGGTGGCGGCAGGCCGATGAAGGTACGTCGGTAGAGGCTGAAGAGGGATTGGTGGATCTTGGGGTATGGATTGAGGTGGACATTCCCGGGGCGTCCGAGCCCGATGTCCATCCCGATAGCCCTTCGCTGCCACCCTGCTACTTCCGACAAGCCAACTTCGCCGAACTAAACGCCTGGTTGGACAACGACTTTGTGTTCGCGCCCGACCCCGATGAGATCTACATCTTGAAGCTCTGCGAGACCGTCGGGGAAACCCAGCTCATTACCTTCTGGGTACACCAGCCCGTGGCGCCGGAAGAATCCCAGCCGCCCACCATCGAGGAAACCATGCAGTTGCGCAATGAGGCCTGGAGCCAGCTGGCCATCCCCGAGCCGACCACGGTGATGGCCCCGGGCAAGATCACCATCGTCCAGATCCCCACCTATGTGTGGGTGTCGGCCGCCGACCGAGCCCCGGTGTCGGAGACGGTTACCACCACGCTGGATGGCCACGAGCTGAGCCTCACCGCTACTGCCTACCCCCGTCGGCTGGGCTTTCTTCGGGTTGACATGGGTGACGGGAACACGCTGTGGTGCGACGCCGACGACGTGGCAGCCTTCGACTACTCCCGGGACCCGTTGAACCAGCCGTCAGGCTGCTTCCACTACTACCGACAAGCGTCGGTCAACCAGCCCAACCTCCGCTACCAAGTGGTACTCACCGCCTACTGGGAAGTCTCGGTGTCGTGCACCTTCAACGGAGGCCCCTGCACCAACCCGCCTCCCGCCGTCCCCACCCAGTCGCTCACCGCCCCGCCTCACCCCATCGCCGTGGCCGAAGTCCAAGCCCTGGCCAGCCCCGGCTAACCCACCCGCCCAACAAGCTCGCCGACCCCCTGGCGACCCGCCGGGCTGTCACGGACTCCATATCCACCTAAAACCAAGTGACAGCCCGGCGGCAGGCGGGTAAAGTAACCAGTCCACTCGACGCGGGGTGGAGCAGTCTGGTAGCTCGTCGGGCTCATAACCCGAAGGTCGCGGGTTCAAATCCCGCCCCCGCCACGAACGTCTCTTCGGCAATTGTCCCGATGTAATTGACGATTTAGGCCGTTTCAGCCGTTTTTGCCTTCCCTGGATGTCCTCTTGTGCCGCGATTTGGTGAAGTGCTGAGGTATCTGGAGGAATAAAGGTACGCATATACGCCTTGGAGTCGGATAATATATGCGTTCGCTGATATTGCCAGGTATCTGCTAGTATAAACGAACGTTGATGGAATGCCCGCCGGATGAAGGGGGTGCTTGTGTATAGGTTGACCCATCAGGGCCAGCTCGGGGCGGCTATCCGCCAGATGCGTCGAGACCGCGGCCTCACCCAGCGCCAATTGGCCGAGATGGCTGGCGTTTCGACCGTGTGGTTGTCAAACGCCGAGACAGGCAAGCGGAGCGTCCAGATCGATCTCGTGTTCAAGGTGCTCGCGTGTCTCGGAAAGTCTCTGAGCATCGACGACAAGCCCGAGGACATCTTGGAGCGCATCGCCGACTCTGGGGGGCTGGCGGGTCCGCCATGATCCAGCCTGATCTGAGCTTTTTCCTGGGGGACCGTAAGGCCGGGTCCATCAGACGCAGTGGCCGAGGCCCTTTGCTCTCCTATGACGACCACTATGCGTCCAGCCCCAGAGCCACGCCGCTCTCCACAGCATTCGCCCTGTCGGCCCGCGGGGACTACCCGCCCTACCGGGTGGCCAGCTGGCTCGACGGGTTGTTGCCCGACAACGACAGGGTGCAGAAACAGTGGAGGGACAAGTTCGGCATCAAAGGCAGGGGTGCGATGCCGATCCTCGCCAGCCCTGTGGGCCTTGACTGTCCTGGGGCGGTCCAGTTCTGTCCCGAGGGGGACGAAGGCGAGGTCCTGTCGCGCACCGAGGGTGTCAATTGGCTCTCCGACGAGGAGCGGGCAGACCTGGTGGCCAGTCTGAGGGACAGGGACACCACCTGGCACGGGAGCATCGGCGCTCCCTGCGGCCGATTCTCCCTGTCGGGAGCACAGGCCAAGACCGCCGTGGTCATCGAGTCGGGCAAATGGGGGGTGCCCGAGGGCACGAGGCCCAGCACTCACATCGTCAAGCCCACCATCAACGACCCCGACTACCCCGAGCAAGCCCTAAACGAGCACCTCTGCCTCGCTGCCGCGGGCCACCTTCAGGATGTGGACGCCGTTCGCACCGAGGTCGCCGAGGTCGGAGGAATTCAGTGCATCATCGTGACCCGCTACGACCGCGTGCGAACAGACGACGGCCGAGTCGTCCGCGTCCACCAAGAGGACATGTGTCAGGCCCTAGGCGTAGCTCCAGGGAAGAAGTACCAGGGTGACGGAGGCCCCACCCCAGCAGCCATAGCCCAGGCCATCAGAACGCACAGCGCTGATCCCGACGGAGATGCGATGCGGTTTTTCGACGCCCTGATCTACAACTGGGTGATCGTGGGGACGGACGCTCACGCGAAGAACTACTCATTCCTGCTCGACCGCGGCTCCGTCAGACTCGCCCCCCTCTACGACGTAGCCTCAATGCTCCCCTACGTCGACAACTCGGGCGCTTTGAACAAACAGAAGTTGGCCATGAAAGTCGGCAAGAGCTACCGCATCGCCCAGAGCGACCGGAAGTCTGCCTGGCACAGCACAGGAGAGGCGATGGGCCTCGACGGAGACTGGGCAGTGGACCGCGCCGAAAACCTGGCCCGGCAGATGCCCGCTGCGTTCGACCAGGCCGCACAGGGGCTACCCGCGGAGCTCGCGAGAAGCGAAATCGTCGCCAGGCTCCTCCATGCAGTCGATCAGCGGTCCATGACGTGCGCCCGCGTCTCCACCGCCGTTGGCCCTCCCCCGCGGCGCTCGGCAGGCTCGGGCAGCCAGGCTCTCTCGCACAAGTCCGTGGGCACCGGCACAGCCTAAACAGCAGGTATGACAGCCGGTGCCCCATTGACTGTCGCCGCATCGCTTTTTGACCCTATAACCTGGGCTTTCAGCTCTTATGGACCCCCCGAAGTTGGGGTCGTCTATCCCCAGGTCAAGGGTGGTCGTCAAGAGTCCACTCTGGGGGGTTTTACGAATTCCCCGCGGCCCGGTTGACGGATTGGGCCGTCTAGGACGCCTTTATGCTCTTGGGTGGGGCTTAGGCGCGTTTACTGAGGGGTGATTGAGGGCGGTTCGGTATGCGTGGAGGGTTCGCTGGCGTGCTTCGGCGTGGTCGACGATGGGCATGGGGTAGTTATCTCCCAGTTTCACGCCGGCGGCGGCGAGTTGGGTGGGTGGGGCCTCCCATGGGGCGTGGATGGCGTTGTTCGCCAGGTGGGCGAGTTCGGGGAGCCATTGGCGGAGGTGGTCGCCGTCGGGGTCGTGTCGGCGGCTTTGGGCGACGGGGTTGAAGATCCTGAAGTAGGGGGCGGCGTCGGGGCCGGTGCCGGCTACCCATTGCCAGTTGCCTGCGTTCTGTGCGATGTCGCCGTCTACAAGCAGTCGGCGGAACCAGCGTTCGCCGCGCCGCCAGTCGATGAGCAGGTCTTTCACCAGGAACGATGCCGCCACCATGCGCAGGCGGTTGTGGATCCATCCGGTAGCGGCGAGCTGGCGCATGGCGGCGTCCACAATGGGGTAGCCGGTTTGACCGGCGGCCCATGCTTCGAAGTCGCGGTTGGCGGCGTGGCCGCTGCGCCACGCGATCCGGTCATAGGGCGCCTTTATGGCCGCGGTCGCGATGTCGGGGTGCTGGTATGCGAGGTGGGCGTACCAGTCGCGCCAGGCGAGCTGGCGCGCGAACGCCTCGCGGCCCGGAGTGCGGGTGCCGACGGCGGCCACAATCGATCGTGGTGACAGCAGTCCCAGATGCAGGGCGGCGCTCAGCTCGGATGTGCCCGCCGCGCCGAGACCATCGCGTTTCTCGTTGTAGCGGTCTACCTTGTCGAGCCACTCGGCTAGCCGGGCTGCCGCTGCTGATTCGGACCACGGCCCAGCGGTGGGGCGCTGGCCAGCGGTTGGCGAGGTGGGCGGCGCGTCGATGCCGAGTCGTCGCAGCTCGCCCAGCGCTTCGCCCAGCGCCATGGCGACGTCTGATGAGCCGAACGAGCATTGGCGCTCTCGGGCTTGGGGCCCGAGCGGCACCGTCTGCCAGCGGCGCCAGAACGTTGTGAACACCTGCGAGAGGGCGCCGTTGCGAGTGAGCACGCTGCCCGGCGGGTGTACGAGCGTTCCCCAGTGGACGTCGAGGGGGCAATCGAGCGAATCGGCCACCTGCTGGTCTCGGCGCGTGGAGTGCAGGGTCACGTCGGAGTTCACGCAAACCCTCGAGGCGCCCACTTCAGCGGCCACGCGTCGAATGGCGTCTGCGGGGTTGCCGACGGCCACTCGCAGCGAGGCGCCCATGTCGCCGAGCGATTCGTCCAGGGCCCCCACCGCGCCGAGATACGCCCGCAGCCGGTGGGGGCCGGCCGCGGCGAGTAGCCGCGGATCGAGCACCACCACCGGCACAGCGGACGAGAAGCCGGTCGCCGCGGCCCACGCCGGGTTGTCGGCCAATCGCAGGTCGCGCCGGAACCACGCAACGGCAACCCCGCCCATGACGCGGCTATCTGTGCCCGCGCAACAGCGGGTGTAGGGATCCTGGTTTCACTGTCCGGGTTCGGCCGGGGGGTTCGGGGCGTGGGCCAGGCGGGACGGCCACCAGCTCCATCGGCCGACCACTGCTACGAGGGCGGGGACGATGAGTGTGCGGGTGATGAATGTGTCGATCAGCACTCCGGCGGCCACGGCGAAGCCGAGTTGGACGAGTTCTTCGAGGGGCAGTGCCATCAACGCGGAGAATGTGCCGGCCAAGATGAGGCCGGCTGAGGTGATAACCGGGCCGGTGCGGGCCAGGGCGCGTCCGGTGGCTTCTTTGAGCGGCGCTGCGCGCGCCTCCTCGCGGATGCGCGACATCAGATAGATGTTGTAGTCGACGCTCAGCGCGTTGAGGAACACGAACAAGAAGAACGGCATCGACGGTCCGATTCCTGCGTGGTCGAAGAGCGCGAGGAAGACCAGCACGGCGAGTCCGAGGGTGGCGAAGTAGGTGAATGCGATGGTCGCTATGAGATACAGCGGGGCGATTATCGAGCGCAGCAGAACGGCGAGCACTGCGCCGATGGCCAGCAGGATCAAAGGCAGCACGACCCAGTTGTCCCTGTTGCCCGCCGAGCGGGTGTCGGCGGCCTCGGCGGTGTCCCCGCCTACGAGCACTGCGGCCGGGTCGAGTCCGGCCGCAGCAGCTTCGCCTCGTGCCAGCTCGCGCAGTTCGGGTATGAGGTCGAGCGCTTCTTCGGAGAACGGGTTCTGGTCCAACACGACGTCTATGCGGGCGGCTGCGCCGTCGGGGGACACGAACCGGTCTGCGTCGCCGGGCCCGCCGCCGGGAGGGGCGCTTGTGCCCGAGGGCCGCGAGGGGCCTGCCGCGCCGGCGACGCCGGGGTGGCGGGCGACGGCCAGCGTGAGCCGGTCGAGCTTCTCGAGCATGTCAGGCTCTAGTGCCTGTTGTCCCTCGGGCAGGTCCACGTACAGGTTGGTGGGCGACAGCTCCCCGGGGGGGAACCCCTCCCGCAGCAGCTCGAAGCTGCGGACCGACTCGGTGTTGTCGGGGAGGCTGGCCAGCTGGTCGTAGTTCGCCTCGTATTTCACCAGGCCCAGCACCAAAAGCGCCACCGCTGCGGTGGTCACTGCAAGGGCGGCCCGGGGCCTATTGAGCACGATTCCGCCTATGCGCCCGTAGGCGCTTTGCTGCCAGTCTCCGGGGTGTTGCGGCGTGGCTGTGGCCGGGTCGAAGCGGGTCTGTTTGGGCCAGTACGCCCGTCGCCCCAAAATTGTCAGCACCGCGGGCACGAGCGTCAGCGCGGCCAGCATCATCAACGCAACGGCGATGGCGATGACGGGGCCGAGCGACTGGTAGGAGCGCAGCGTCGCCAGCCCCAACGCGGCCGAAGCAACCAGAATCGTGATCCCCGCGGAGGCGACGGCGCCGCCGACGCCTCGCAGGGTGCGGCGCATCGCCTCGTGTTTGTCGGCGTTGCGGGCGAGCTCCTCGCGGTAGCGGGCCGACACGAACAGCACGTAGTCGGTGCCGGTGCCGAACAAGACCACGGTCATGATCCCGGTGGTCTGCTCCGACAGGGGCAGGCCGAACTGCTGGGCTGCGGCTGCGCCCACCGCCCCCGCCAGAGCGAACACCAGCCCGACCGACGCAAGCGGTATCAGTGCGACCACCGGCGAGCGGTAGATCAAGACCAAAAGCACCAGCACCAAGCTCACGGTGACCACCAGCAGCAGCGAGTTGATGTTGTCGAACACTCCCACCAAATCGACGGTGAGCCCGCCCGATCCTCCCACCGCCACCTCGACACCGGGCTGCTCGAGATTCGCGGCGCGGTCTCTGATGGAGGCGACGTGTTCGGCGAACTCCGTCTCCGCGGGCTCGCCTGCGAGGTCGACTAGCACATACAGGGTGGACCGATCCGAGGAAACCAACTCTGATCCGGCGG
Source organism: Acidimicrobiia bacterium (assembly GCA_022827405.1). Classification (GTDB taxonomy): domain Bacteria; phylum Actinomycetota; class Acidimicrobiia; order Acidimicrobiales; family Bin134; genus Poriferisocius. The sequence continues at coordinate 5,966 of JAJDTA010000101.1, read as the reverse complement.
CTTGCCCCTGTGAGGGGGCGCGGACCTGCTGGACGGCGTCTGGCCCCGAAGGCCCGTTGAGCCACGCCTCCAGCCTTTCGACGCCGGCCCAGGTCCCCGCGCTGAGCCCGGCCTCCTCGCGCACCACTACCAGAACCGGCGTGCCCGACGCCGGGAAGCGCTCCTGTCGGAGCTCGACTGCCCGGGTCGACTCGGCATCGGCCGGCAAGAACAGGGCCCGGTCGTTCTCGGACACATCGGCGAGCTGCGGCAGCTGCGAGATCAAAGCCGCCGCAGCCGCGATCCAAAGCACAAGCGTGGCCCACTTGCCCCTTGGGCTGCTGACGAAGCCCGCTATCGCGCCGATCATCGGCTCACCCCCGCCCGCACAGACAATGAGCGGCTTCAGCTGCCGCTCTATCCGCCCCGCCCGGCGGCGAATGCCGCCCCAACGGCAGTCTGCGGAATTGCAGCGGCGAGCCGGCTTCAGCGGCGTGCGGCGGTGCGTGTTGTGTGCGGTGTCGGGGCATCTCGCGGTGTTCGGTGGGCGTTGGGGTTCAGGTTCGCTCGAGCGGGCCGCGCAGTATCGTGCGGCCCGAGTGGGCGGCGTCTCCGTCGCGGGGCTCGATGCTGATATCGACGATGTAGTAGACGAGCGGGTCGTAGCCAGCGGGCACGTCGAGGCTGGCAGGGTCGTCGGGGTCGATCAGGCCGATCGAGACGAGGTCGGCGATTCCGCCCTGGCCGTCTGGCCTTATCAGCCACACCTCGAGGTCGGCGCCGGTGCCGGGCTGCACCAGGGAGGCGTCGGAGATGTCTATGGTGTGCCCGCCACTCTGCTCGACGAGTTCAGCGCGGCCTCGGGCCTGCGCGCCTAGCGGATCGAAACTCTCGGGATCGTGGCCGAGCTCGGCGGTTGCTACGACCCGGCCGGGATCGTCTGTGCCGAGGGTTGTCAGCGCGACGGCGACCGCCGCCAGCAGGATCACCGCGGCCGCGGCCGCGAGGATGATCTGGCGCCGTTTGCGGCGCCTCGCCATCGAGGCGACATTCGATCCCGGTTGCTGTTCGGAGTCGCGCACCGCTGCTTGGATGCCGTCCCACACGCTCGGGGGCGGCTCCAGAAGCTCGGTGTCGTCGGCGCCCAGGTCCCTCAGCGCCGCCTCGATCTCGGAGTCGTCCCATCGTCTGCGTTCGTCACTCATGAGCCGACTCCAGTTGACGTCGGATCTGCTCCAGGCCCCGGCGCAGATCGCTTTTGACCGTGCCGAGCGGCATTTGGAGCCGGTCGGCTATCTGGTGGTGGGTGAGGTCGTCGAAATAGTGCAGCGCGATCACTTTTCGGGCCCGTTCAGGCAGCCGGCGGAGCGCCTCGGCGATCATCAGCCTTTCGCCGGTCCGCTCGATCTGATGCTCTTCGGCCGCCTCGAAGCGGTCGTGCGCGCCCCGGCTGGTGGCGTGTCGCTGCTCGGCGCGGAAATGGTCGACGACGCGGTTCTTGGCGATGGCCATCAGCCAGCCGGCGAGGGTGCCCCTCTCGGGTTTGAACTGCTCCCGGTTCCGATACGCCCTGATGAAGACCTCCTGGGTGATGTCCTCGGCCACAGACTCCCCCGCCGTCCGGCGGCAGAACGTGTAGATGAGGCTGCCGTGCAACAAATAGGCGTCCTCGAGCGCCCGCTCTGCTCCCTCGGCGAATGCTGACTCCACGCCTTCAACACCAAGGCCCGGAGAACTGCCCACAACAGAACCGTAGCAACGCGGCAACAATGGGCTTGGGTCTGAGAATCGGCACAACCAGCATGGCGCGATGGGCTGCGGCGGGCGGATGCCTGAGGGGGACGGCAATCCGCCCGCCGGGACCAATGCCCTACTCTTCAGCGGGCGGCAGCAGGACGGTGTCGATGACGTGGATTATGCCGTTGGAGGCTTCGATGTCGGTGGTCACCACGGTGGCGTCGTTGACCATCACCGTTGCGCCGTTGACGGTGATCTGCACCTCGGCGCCGGCGACGGTGGCGACGCTTTGGCCGTCGAGGCCGACGACCACCTCGGCGGGCGCGGCTGTGGGCAGCACGTGGTAGGTCAAAACCGCCATCAACAGCTCTGTGTCTCCCAGCAGGTCCTCAGCGGTCATGCCCAAAGCGGACAAGGCGGCGGCGAACGCCTCCTCGGTGGGGGCGAACACCGTGAACGGGCCCGGCCCGCTCAAGGTCTCCACCAGCCCGGCTGCCTGCACCGCGGCCACTAGCGTCGGGAAAGCACCCGACTCCACAGCCACCTCCACAACCGTCCCCGGCACCGCCGGCTCCTCAGCGGGCTCCTCGGCAGGCTCAGGTATCTCAGCGGGCTCCTCGGCAGGCGTGGCTGGAGTCTCTACGTCGTCGTCATTGCCGCACGCCGCCGCGACGAGCGACAGCGCCAGCAAAGCCGCCAGCAGTGACAACAGTTTTCTGGACATGACGAACCTCCGTTTGTTGGGCTTCATCTCCTATTACGGATTGAACCCCGGATTTGGATGCAGCGATCTGCTGACAGGCCCGGGGTTGGGCCGCGACCAGCGGTGGCTGGTTCGCGGTCGGATTGCCGGATTGTCTGCCGTTTGCGGCCGGGTCGGAATTTGTCTTCGCCCCGGTAGCGTTCTTCGAGTGGTCATTTTGGAATGGGAGAGCTGGGGCGAGTAGATGAGGAAGGTTCTCGCGTTCTCGGCGCTGCTGGTCGTCGGCCTCACGCTTTCCCAGGCGCTGCCCGCGGTTTTCGGCGAGGTTCCCGACGCGGCGTCGCAGTCGATCCGCGGACTGACCATGACGGGGTTGGCGTTCATCATGATCCGCGTCGGTTTCGAGTTCCACATCGACAAGTCCGACCTGAGGTCTTACGGGTGGGACTATTTCGTGGCCTTCACCGCGGCCTCGTTTCCCTGGGTGTTCGTGACCGGCTATTTCCTGGTTGTGATGCTCCCGTCGCAGTACTGGACCGACTTCGACGCGTGGCAGGAGACCCTGCTCGCCGGCCGGTTCGCCGCCCCGACCTCGGCGGGCGTCTTGTTCAGCATGCTGGTCGCGGCCGGGCTGGGGGCGACTTGGGTGTATCGCAAGGCGCGCATCCTGGCAATATTCGACGACTTGGACACCGTGTTGTTGATGATCCCGCTGAAGATGCTGATGGTGGGGATCGCATGGCAGCTGGGGATCACCGTGTTCGTCATGGCCGTTCTGGTGTCTGTGGCCTACATCTGGCTCCACCGGGTCCCGATGCCGGTCACCTGGGGTTGGGTGCTGTTGTACGCCGCGGCGATAACCGGGGCCAGCGAGGCCATCTACGCCTGGGGGAAGGTGATCGACCCGTCGGTGCCGATCCACATCGAGGTGCTGCTGCCAGCGTTCGCTTTGGGCTGTTTGGCCCGGCCCAACACCGACAGCGCAGCCGGCGGCCCACAAGACCCAGAAGAGGCCCTACACCAGGTGGTGGAGCGGCCCGAGGAGCAAAAAGCCTCCACAGCGGTCTCCATGGTGTTCATGGTGTTGGTCGGGCTGAGCATGCCCTATCTGTTCGGCGGCGCCGACGCCGAGCATCCCGAGCCCACCCTCAGCACCCTGCACGCGGCCGCACCGGCAAGCTCAGTTGACGATCCGACCGTCCACGGCGGCCAGGAAGCAGGCAAGTTCGAGGACACGGTCACCGCCCGTCAGCCGTCGATGGGCTGGACCATGATTTTGGCCCACGTTCTCGCCATCACCGTGCTTAGCAACATCGGGAAGATGTTCCCCGCGTTCTGCTACCGCGACGAGGCCCACTGGAGGCACCGGCTGGCCGTGTCCATCGGAATGTGGCCCCGAGGAGAGGTGGGCGCCGGGGTCTTGGTGCTGAGCCTGAGCTTCGGAATCGGCGGCCCCATAGTCACCGTGGCCATGCTGTCGTTGGCCCTGAACCTCACCTTGACCGGCTTGTTCATCTACATCGCCAAACGACTCATCCGCGACACGCCACAAGCCAGCGGGACCGCAGCCGCCGCGCCGGCCTCCAAAGGGCTCGCCGGCGCGGCGCAGACGGCGTAGGACGGCCAGAAGGCGCCGTGAGGACACCGAACATGCGCCCACATCTTCGACGGGGAGCCGCCGGGTCGGGAGGTCTGGGCGGTGGCTGACCGCAACCCCCTCAGCGACCTGACGTTTCGGGGCCGCAACAGCCGCCTCGTGCGCTATTTCGGACGGCCGGTGCAGCAGTTCTTGGCGGTGGAGGCCGCAGGCGGCGTGCTGATGCTCGCGGCGGCCGCCGCCGCGCTGGCCTTCGAAGACCCCCTTGTCCAAGACCAGGTCAAAATCGGCATCCTCGCCGGCTCGCTGGCCGCCGCGCTCGGCGGCCTCGCGATCCTGTCCATTGCCGGTCGAACAACAGCTAGCCGATGACCACACCGCCGCCGAACCGGAAACAAGACTCACCCGACAAGGGGATATCTCACTGCCCGGCTATGCCTTCAATGGCTGCCAAGCCCCCAGGAGAGTACCGACAGGGTGAACCTACCTGGGTATGGTGCTGTCCGTACTTCCTACGTCGCGCCGGCGCAGTACGGGAAACACGGTCTGTCCGCACGAACAGCGCTATGGGTTCCCTCGCCGTTTGCTGGGCCAGGAGCGACAATGGGTTTCTGAGGATCCACCACAATTGTGACCTGGGCAAACGCTTCGCAGGAGACGCCTAGATTCGGCTGCTATCAGAAAAATGGACCTCCACCCCAAAGAAGATGGACCCTACTTGTCGGGGACTGTGTGTCCCCTGACCAGCAGTGGTGGTCAAGAGGCCACTAGTAGCTGCGGTCAGATGATGCCGTCGGCCCGGAGCGAGTCCAACTCGGTGCTGGAGAGGCCGATCACGCTTGAGAGCACCTCATCGGTGTGCTCGCCGAGGCGGGGGGCGCCGGTGGGTGCGGCAGGTGTCTCGCCGAGCAGGCGGGGGAAGGGGGCCTGTTGGCGGACTGGTCCGATGATTGGGTCTTGAATGGTGCAGATGTCACCCCTGGCCTGGACGTGTTCGTCGGCGGCGAAGTCGGCAACGTCGTAGATCTTGCCGGCGGGCACGTCGCGGGCGACGCAGCGGGCCTCTATTTCGTCGGCGTCTTCCTCTGACACCCATTGGGCGACTGTCGCGTTTATCTCTTTGCGATTGCGGGCTCGGGCCGCAGGTGTGGCGAAGCGCTCGTCTTCGGCCAGATCAGGCCGGTCCATGGCCTGGCACAGCCGTTCGAAGAACACTTGGCTGCCGCCGACGATGTACACGTAGCGCGAGTCGCGGCTGGCGTAGTTGCCGATCGGCGCGGCGTTGTCGAGGCTGTTGCCTGAGCGGTTGCGGACCCAGTCCAGCCGGTCGTAAGCGGCGATCGTCCACTCCATGATGCGAAGAATCGAACCGTACATGTACACGTCGATGACGCCGCCGGTCCCGGTGCCCCGGGCGTCGCGCTCATAGAGCAGGCTGGTGATCGCCTGAGCCGCGAACAGGCCGGTCAGGTAGCCGGCGATGTTCACTCCCGGCCTGGCCGGAGGCCTATCTGGATCGCCGGTGAGGTGCATCAACCCGCTGAAGGCCAGCGCGTTTCCGTTGAGTCCCGGACGCAGCGACTTCGGGCCGTCCTGGCCGAACACGCTGAAGCGGGCCGTCACCAGGCTCGACGGAAGACGGGACGGATCGATGTTCCAGCGTTCGAGGGTGCCGGGGCGGAAACTCTCGCACAACACGTCGCTGGAGGCGACCAGGGAACGGAGGATCTCCTGGCCCTGCGGGCGGCGCAGGTCGATGGTCACCGACTTGCGGCCCCGGCCCTCCACCGACCAATAGAGGGAGTACAGCTGATCGTCGTTGTCGACGTAGGGGCCGAGATAGCGCAGGCTATCGCCTCGTCCGGGATCCTCAATTTTGATTATCTCGGCCCCTTGCTCGCCCAATATCGCCGCGCAGAAAGGCGCCGAGACCCGAGAACCCAGGTCGAT
>JAJDTA010000138.1 GCA_022827405.1 Acidimicrobiia bacterium | reverse complement strand
AGCCATTCGGTGATCTCTTCGAGTTGGTCATTCTTGTCCATGGCCAGACGCTACCCACGGAGCGGCTTCGGAATCTGCCGGGGTGTGGGCGGGGTCGGGGGCGGGGTGGGTGAACTCGAGCCGGATCGGTGATCGACGGTGTTAGGGTGGTCTTCAAATCTTCCCCCTGCATACTCCATCGCTAGCAGAGGGAGAATCGAATGAATGTCGCAGCCATCACCGTTTTCAGCGTCTTGGCCACTGCCCTCTTCGGCATGTTCTTCATGCAGTTCCAAGGCCTGCGCGAAGACATCAGGGGCCTAGACCACAAGTTCACCGGCTTGGACCACAGGTTCACCGGGGAGCTCAGGGCACTGGAGATCAGAATCTCTGACAAGTTCACCGTCGAGCTCAAAGCCCAGTACGACGTGCTTCGCGAGCACGGCGAGCGACTCGCCCGCATCGAGTCCAAGCTAGAGATCGACCCACCCGCCGAGGCGGCCTAGCCCGGCCGTAAAGCACAGAAACCCGCCGAAGCGGGTTTCTGATGGGCCTAGCCAGCGGTGGCTTCGGAAACTGCCGGGGTGTGGTCGGGATCGGGGATGGAGTGGGCGAACTCGAGCCGGGTCTCAATGCGGGCCAAGCGCTCGCCGTGATCCCGAAAGCCCTTGTGCATCTCGGTGCGGAGGTCGCCCAACCCGGCGTTGAGCTTTTCGGTGAACTTGACCTCCAGCGCATTGATGTCGCCTCCCAACGCCTTGATCTCTTGGCCCCGGTCGGTGATCAAAGCGAGGAGGGCAGCGTGCTTTTGGTCGGAGTCGGCGCGGGCTTCGTCGAAGCGCCGGTTCATGTCGGCGAATTTCTTGTCGGAGTCGGCGCGGGCTTCGTCGAAGCGCCGGTTCATGTCGTCGCGCGATTCGTCGAAGCGCCGGTTCATGTCGGCGAACTTCTTGTCGGAGTCGGCGCGGGCTTCGTCGAAGCGCCGGTTCGAGTCTTCGCGCATGTCGGCGAAGCGGTCGCTTTGGGCCGACTGCAAATCAGAGATCCGATCGCCCTTTTTCTGGCGCCTTCCCTTCGCCCACATGATCCCGATGTTAACCGCCTGAGTCACACCAGCGCCGACCAGCGCAAGCCAATACGAACCCATACCATCCCCCCTTCAACAGAGGAACTCGAAAAGGGGGGAACGTTCGCCGCCACCCTGACGCCGCATCTGCAGGCCCGCAACAGGCCAACCACCGGGTTAAACGCCGGCTCCCCCGGAGGCTTTTGCCTACCGGGGGAGCCGGGTTTGGTTTTTGTTTTCTCAGGGCCGGTCCCTAGCGGGGCCGGCTATGCGATGTTGCGCCTAGGCGCAGGCGTCGCTGGCCAAGTCGTCGGCATCGTCGCCGTAGTCGGCGCCGGTGAGCCCACGGCAAGCCGAGGCCAGCTCACGGGCGAAATCTGCCGAGTTGGACGCTGCGAGCACATCGCCAGCCAACTGGCGGGCAATGGCCTCGCGGCGGGTGTACGGCAGGGCGCACACATCGGCCACTCCGTCGCCGTCCGAGTCATGCGGGTAGGTGGTAGGCCCACCCAGCGACCGGTTGGCGCAGAAGCTCGGTCCGGTGATGATGCCCGAGTAGAACGGGCCACCGTCGTTGATCGGCACTGCCGGAGGTGCAGCTGTCATGCCCTCACCGCAGGGGTCGTCGCCCTCGGTGACCGCACAGGCTGCCATCACCAGCGCCGCATACTCAGAGGCGTGCTGCACAGCCAGGGCCTCAACGGCCTTCTGGCGGGCAATGGCCTCGCGGCGGGTGTAGGGCAGCGAGCACACATCGGCCACGCCGTCGCCGTCGGAGTCGTGGGCGAACAACCGTGCGCCGCCCAGTGACATGTCGGAGCAGAAGTCGGGCCCGGTGACCACACCGGAGTAGAAGGTGCCGTTCACCGGCGCAGCCGCAACGGGGGAGGCCTCACCGGAGGTTCCCGCTTCGCCTTCGCCCACGCCGTTCACACCCCGCACCTGGAAGGTGTAGGACAAAACGCCGGTACCGCTACCCAGGTTGGAGAGCGTGACGCTGGTGGTGTCGGCCGAAACCGCAGTCCACTCGCCGTACTCGCCGATGCTCACCTTCATGCGGTGGTGCCATGCGGTCACCGTCGAGCCGCCGTCGTCGCCGGCGGTCCAAGAGACCGTGATGGAGCCATCGCCGCCGGTGGCGGTGACGGTGGGCGCTGCCGGGGTAGAGCCGGCTTCGAGCGAAGCAGAGCCTGCTGCGCCTTCGCCCACATCGTTGACGCCTCGCACGTTGAAGGTGTAGGCGGCGCCGTCGTCGGTGTCCACCGGTGCGCTGGTGCTGTCGGCGGCGACGTCGGTCCAGCCGCCGTCGTTCACCTGCACCTGCCAACCGGTCACAGCCGAGCCGCCGTCATCACCAGCGGTCCACGAGACCGTGCTGGAGCCGTCGCCGCGCTCAGCGGAGACGGAAGGCGCCGACGGGGTGGTGGCCGGAGTAGCCGAAGCGCTGCCGGCTTCGCCAGCACCGAAGGAGTTCACTGCCCGCACCTCGACAGTGTAGGCGGTGCCGTTGTCGAGACCGGTCACGGAGTAGCTGCTGGTGTCAGCGCCGCTCACGTCCATCCAGTCGCCGTCATCGGTGCGGACCTGCCAACCGGTGGTGGCCGCAGCACCAGCAGCGGTGCCAGCAGTCCACGACAGGTCGACCTGGCCGTTGCCCCGAGCAGCCGTCACCGACGGAGCCGCCGGAACCGTGCCCGGAGTGACCGCAGCAGAGGTGATCGGCTCGGCGTTGACCATCTCCAAGTTCACGTTCACGCCGCGAACCTCGAAGGAGTAGCTGGTGCCGTTGTCGAGACCAGTCACGGTATGGCTGGTGGTGGACGGACCGCTGTCAGCGATGTCCATCCAGGCGCCGTAGCCGCCGCCGGACTCGCTCTGGCGGTACTGCCACTTGACGACGGTGCTGCCGCCGCTGCTCAGCTGATTCCAGCTCAGCGCCACCTGGCCATCGCCAGGAGAGGCCGCCAGTTCGTTGGCCTCAGGAGCACCAGTCGGCGTGACCGTGTTCGACTCGGTTGCGCCACCAGGACCGTGGGCGTTCACCGCTCGCACCTCGAAGGTGTAGCTGACTCCGTTGATGAGACCGGATACAACAGCACCCGTGGTCTCAGCAGCCAAACGTGAGCCCAGAGCTTCCCAAGCGTCATAGGGGCCGTCACCCTGGCGCTTGCGAACCTGATAGCCCGTGCGCACGCCAGCGGGGTCTTGGCGGTTGGTCGGCGGTTCGTCCACCGTAATGCGCACCTGGCCGTCGAACGGATCCGCCAACACCCGAGCGGGAGCAAGCGGTGCCAAGCCCGGCGTCGCCGAATTGGCCTGAGCGGCAGCGCCGCCGCCAATGGCGTTCATGGCCCGAACCAGGTAGGTGTAGGCAGTGCCGTTTACGGGCGCTGCCGCAGTATCAGTGGGATCCGCGGGGGCAATGACGTGCTGGGTGGTGTCGGCACCGCTCCTTGGCATGGCCGTCCAGCCGCCGTTGGTATCACCAGTACCAATTCCGCAATCTGTGGCTGTTGTGCTCTCCGGAGGAGTAGCAGCCCTCTGAGTAGGCGTCTGCGTGATGTACGTGCAGTACTGCCACCCGGTGATCGGGGGACCGCCGTTGCCACCTGAGGTCCACGACAACGTGACGCTCCGGTTGCCGGCAGAGGCGGTCACTCCCTGTGGTGCTGGCGGTTCAACACCAGGAGTGGTCGGGTTGGACTCCAGAATGGGGCTGCTCAACTGGCCGTTGAGGGCTCGAATCCTGAAGGTGTGCATCACACCGTTCTCCAGACCGTCAATGGCATTTCCTGCTGCGTTGGAGGGGTTGATCTCCGAAGGATCGAAGCTTCCGTCGGAGCCGGCAAACAGCCAGCCGCCCCAGTCGCCGTCACCAATCTTGTAGGAGTACTGCCACTGGGTGTTGGTATTGACATTGCCGGTTGTGCACAGGGTGCTGTCGTCGGTGCCGAAGTGGGTCAGGAGAACCTCGGTTGTCCCTGGTGCTGCAACGAGCCTTGGACAACCAGCAGCTGTGCCGGAGGCCCCACCAGGCGAACCGGGGGCACCGGGGATGATGGCATCAGACTCGGAATGGGCACCGACGCCAATGGCATTCACGGCCCGGATTTGGAACGTATAGACAGTGCCAGCATTCAAGCCTGTGACTTGGTACGTGGTGACTGGAGCGGTAACGCCCTGGTCAGCCGATGCAGTAGCCGTGTCCCACGAACCCCATGCTCCGTCACCAGCCTTTTGACGGTATTGGTAGCGAAGGAGGGGTGAACCGCCGGTAACCGAAGCAGTCCACGACAACGTGACGCTCGACGTGCCCGGAGTGGCACCAGCAGCCGTTGTCTGGATGAGCACGTTACGGGGTGCAGAGGGAACGCTCTGGCTGAAGGTTGCCCTCGTCACACCAGACGACAAGTGGTTGTTGTCGGTGCGAGCGTTAGTAGCGCGGACCACGAAGTAGTAGGTGCCGCCAGCCACAGGCCACCTGAGCTCTGGGTTGGAAGTGAGGTCGTCAACAGTGCCATCACCGTTTATATCTACGTTGAGATCAGGCGCTGTTTGAGGCCCGGTCGGTCCATCAGGATCGGGCCGGGGAATCGTGACCGACGACGTGGACGCACAAGAGGGATCAGGCGCCGTGGGTGGGTTGTTTTGGCAGATGGTCGTCCACGTAGTGGATGCCGACAGATTCGCCAGGGTCTGACCAACCTTGTATTCCCACTGGGTGACCGGAGAGCCACCGTCGCTGCCCGGGTTCCACGACAGAGTGATCATTGCTTGGCCACTAGCAGCCTGATAGGCGGTTGCGGCTCTCAGGTTGCCCGGAGCCGAGGGAGTCGTGCCCGGGTGCACGGGAGCAGATAGCTCGGCATGGGGGCCAGCACCTGCGGCATTGACGGCCCGGACCCTGAACGAGTACGCCGTGCCCGCTGTCAGGCCTCTAATCCTCGTGCCCATGCCCTGCACGCCTAGAGTGGCATCATTTATGTCTACCTGAGTGGTGGTAAGAGTCCGATCAGCACCAGCTGTGGTGAGATCAGTAGCAGTTGTTGTAACAAGTTGGGCTGCCGGAATTTCCGTCCACTCGCCGTAGTCGCCTGAGCCGGTCTTCTGCGAATACTCATATTGGGTCAGCGCGGAGTCGCCGTCATTCAGAGTGCCATCCTGGTTCCTGGGTGGCATCCAGCTCAATGTGACGGAGCTTTCGTCTGCGGTACCGGCCAAAGCCGTCGGAGCGCCGGGGGGCGCTCCTGGGCTCACCGGCGAGCTCTCAGCGGCAGAACCCCCGCCTCGGGCGTTGACCGCGCGGACCTGGAATGTGTAGGTCGTGGCATTGTTCAAGCTCATCACGGTGTATTGGTCGGTCTCAGCGTTGCTGTTGGGAATGGTGACCCAGGCAGGGGAGGCAACGGCAGCATCGGGAGCAGAGAAGGTAGTTACGCCGTCCGCGGGTATGAGGCGGAACTGCCAAGCGACGACAGGAGAGCCGCCATCGTTGCTCGCCGTCCAAGACAAAGTAACCTGCCTATTGCCGGGCGTTGCGGTCAGCGAGCGAGGACGTCCCGGCGTGGTGGCAAGAGTAGTGGGCCCTGTCTCGGATGCGGCTCCGGGGCCATTGCGGTTTACGGCCCGAACCTCGAACTGGTAGGTGAGGCCGTTGGTCAAACCGGTCACTTCGTGAGTCGCAGTTGTCTGACTGGAGCCGATGATGATGGCCCACGGTGCGTAGTCTCCGTCGCCAATCTTTTGCCGGTATTCGTAGCGGAGGATGGTGGAAAATCCGTCGTTCTGCCCGGCTGTTGCACCACCGGAGGTGAATGCCGCATTCCAGTTCAACGTCACTTGCGAATCCCCTCTGACTGCTCTCAGACCAGCGGGCGCCGACGGAGTCGTAGTCGGAATGGCACCGGGAGAAGCAGGTGCAGCGGTAGACGCAGCGCCGTTGCCCGCACTATTGATGGCCCGAACCAGGAACTGGTAACCGGTGGTGCCATCGCGAGTCGGACCGCCGTTGTTCAACCCGGTAACGGTGTAAGCCCTGGTTTGGCGATTGCTGCCGGGAATCGGGAGCCAGACACCCGACCCAACCGTCTGGTACTCCCACCGCAGGACCGTGGCACCGTTGTCGAAACCGTCAGCTGGATCGTCGTCGTCGTTTGCTTCCCACTCCAGAAGGACACTCCCATCGAGGGGTGTCGCCGTCACCGTGGGCGCGTCGGGCGCCGTCGGCGTCTGCGCACTCGCCGTTGACAACGGGGTTAACAGCGTGGCCAGCAGCGCTAGAATGCCCAGCGCGGCCCACGTTGTCACCCGTCGCCGGGCACGCGAAGACTCTGCGCGGCGATGCCGCGCAGAGCGAATTCCTGAGAAAACATTTTTAGCCATAGGGGGTACTCTACGAGGTGAGGTATCGAGATACAAGCCTTTGGCCCATTAGATGTGAACTTTCTTAACGATTCTGTAATGAATGTAATGAGTCCCCAAAGCCCCGAAATCGCGATGCTCTGTTGCAGTCCGTCAACTGGGTGCTACGGCGACCTCGTTCACTTCCCCCTCCCAACTCCTCCTCGCAGAGGGAGAGACGAATGAGCACTGCGATGTACTCGACGCTGCTAGGGGTATTGGCCGGTGGCCTGATCGGCTTGTTGGTCTTTCAATTCCGAACGATCGTCGGGCGCCTGAACCGGCTGGCCGACCAGCTACAGGGTCTTGACGACAAGTTCATGGCCCACTTGACCGACCTCCGAAAAGAAGTCCACGACGGCTTTCGGGACCATGGCGAGCGCCTGGCCCGCATCAAGGTCAAGCTCGACCACGATCCCCCAGCCGAGGCTACCTAGCGGTACCCGGCCTTGAGTGGCCGCCGCCGAGCGTGCCCGGATCGCTGATCTCAAGCGGGAGAAGTGCGAGCTGCGCCGGGCGAACGAGTTAAGACCGATGATCGCCAAAGCGCACAGGGCGAACTACGACGCCTGCGGGGCGGCGAAGGTTTGAGGCGCGCCTCAGCACCGCTGTTACATGCATGGTGGGCAAGCGGCTCCGCTACACCGACCTCATCGCCTGCTGACTAGCCAGCAGCTGATGCCTGTTCCAAGAGTTCTTCTTCTCGCTTGGCGATTATGTCGGCGAGCTGGTCTTTCAGCCGTCTGGCAACCTCGTAATCCACACTCAGCGATTTGACGACGGTACCGGTGTAGGGCGGCTCAGTCGAAAAATCCACATCAGCAAACAACACTTCAAGGTCGTATTTTCTCTTAGTGACGAAGGTTTTGTTCGCAGGTGTCGGGTCGAAGTCGCCGTTTTGTCCCGTCAGCGTGTAAGCCGACGCTGCTTTCTCAGTCATAGTGATCCTCGCTTCGACGTTGCTGGGTCTCCGGCAGAACTTGATTCTGGTTGACGTTCACGGCCTGGGCATTGGCCTGCTAGAGAACATTCACCATCTCTTTGGCGTGGTTGGCCTTCACAATGCCCACGACGCCAGCCACCAACGCCGGAACAGCTGTGGCCAAAGCAATGATGAGATTAAGGATATCGCTGCCGCTCTCCATGGACTCCCAAGTGTCCCAAATTACCGATTTGGGATTCAACGCCACCTCGCCTGATGACGTTAAGGGCAACAGTAAACAGCGGACCCGGCGAAGGGCTGCATCGCAGAAGCCTGGGCAGGTGGACGGATGGGCTAGAGGGAGAACCGAATGAACGTCACAGCCCCCAAACCACCCACCCGAGGCGGCGGGGCCATCGGGGCGCAGACGGGCCGCTAGGCGGCCTCGGAATCTGCCGGCGTGTGGTCGGGGGCGGGGGCGGGGTGTGAGAACTCAATCCGGGTCTCTATGCGGGCCAAGCGCTCGCCGTGGTCCCGGAAGCCCTTGTGCATCTCGGTGCGGAGGTCTGTCAACCCATCGGTGAACTTCTCGGTGAGATTGAGCTCCAGCGCCTTGATGTCGCCGGTGAGGTTTAGCTCCAACGCCTTGACATCGGCTCCCAGAGCCTTGATGTCTTGGCCTTGGGCGGTGATCAAGGCAAGGAGGTCGGCGAATTTCTTGTCGGAGTCGGCCCGGGCATCGTCGAAGCGCCGGTTCATGTCTTCGGTCATGTCGGCGAATTTCTTGTCGGAGTCGGCCCGGGCCTCGTCGAAGCGCCGGTTCGAGTCTTCGCGCATGTCGGCGAAGCGCTCGCTTTGTGCCACCAGCAAATCGGAGATCCGGTCGCCCTTTGCCTGGCGCCTTCCCTTCACCCACATGACCCCAATGTTAACCGCCTGAGTCACACCAGCGCTGACCAGCGCAAGCCAATACGTACTCATGCCAACCCCCCTTCAACAGAGGACCTCGAAAAGGGGGAAGCTTCGCCGCCACCCTAACCCCGCATCCGCACGCCCGCAACAGGCGGTCCACCGGCCCGAACGGGCGTCACTCAGGTGGCAGCCGCGGGGCAGTAGGGTGGCGACGTGGCAGCAGGGGCGGACACCGGGGTTTCCGAGGGTCCCGTGGTGGTGCGAGCCGAGGTTTCCGACGGGCCGTTCAAAGTGCGAACCGAGGTGTTCGAGGGGCCGTTCGATCTGTTGTTGCACCTCATCTTGCGCGACGAGGTGGACCTGTACGAAGTGGTGGTGGGCGACATCGTGGACGCCTATCTGGCCGAGCTCGAACGCATGGAGCAGCTCGACTTGGAGGTGGCCACCGAGTTCTTGTTGATCGCGGCCACCCTGGTGCAGCTCAAAAGCAGCCGGCTTTTGCCCGACCCCGCCTCGGTGGACCTCGACGAGGAGCTGGCCCTGTGGAGCGAGCGCGACCTGCTGTTGGCCCGGCTTTTGGAGTGCCACACCTTTAAAGCAGCATCGGCGGCGCTGGAGAAGCTGGCTGCGGCGGCCGGGCGGGGGCTGGGGCGTGTTGCGGGGCCCGATGAGCGCTATATGGACCTGGTGCCCGACTTCTTAGCCGGGATCGGCCCCGAAGACCTGCGGGCGGCGTTTGTGCGGGCCACCGCGGTGCGCCCCGAGCCCAAGGTGAGCCTGGCCCATGTGACCGACATCCCCTTCACCGTGAACGAGGTGGCCACCGATCTGGCCGCCCGGCTGCCCGATATGGGCCCGGTGGGGTTTCGGGACCTCACCGAGCACTTGGTGACCGGCATCGAGGTGGTGGTGTATTTCTTGGCCGTGTTGGAGCTGTTCAAGCGGGGGCTGGTGGAGGTTTCGCAGGCGTCGGTGTTCGGGCGCATAGTCATCGCCTGGAGCGGCGGCGACGCCAGCGACGACGGATTGGCATCGCTATTGGAGACCGACGCCTACGAGGGATGACCGCCAAGAGGCCCGCCGACAGGAGAGCTCGCCACAGCCAGCGCCACGACGATCCCATCCGGCGCCCCCTTATGACTCCTCGTTGTCGAGAGAGAAGCTGCCGAGTCGGTCGGGCGGCTAGGCGGCTTCGGTGTCTGCTGGGGTGGGGGCGGGGTCGGGGGCGGGGTGGTTGAACTCGAGCCAGGTCTCAATGCGGGCCAGGCGCTCACCGTGGTCGCGGAAGCCCTCGTGCATCTCCTTGCGGAGATCGCCCAACCCGCAGTTGAACTTCTCGGTGAGCTTGATCTCCAACCCCTTGATCTCACTGGTGAACTTGTCGGTGAGCTTGATCTCCAACTCCTTGACATCGGCGGTGAGATTGAGCTCCAACTCCTTGACATCGGCTCCCAGCGCCTTGATGTCTTGGCCTTGGGCGGCGATCAAGGCCAGTAGGGCATCGTGCTTTTTGTCGGAGTCGGCGCGGGCCTCGTCGAAGCGCCGATTCATGTCGGCGAATTTCTTGTCGGAGTCGGCCCGGGCTTCGTCGAAGCGCCGGTTCGAGTCTTCGCGCATGTCGGCGAATTTCTTGTCGGAGTCGGCCCGGGCTTCGTCGAAGCGCCGGTTCGAGTCTTCGCGCATGTCGGCGAATTTCTTGTCGGAGTCGGCGCGGGCTTCGTCGAAGCGCCGGTTCGAGTCTTCGCGCATGTCGGCGAAGCGCTCGCTTTGTGCCACCAGCAAATCGGAGATCCGGTCGCCCTTTGCCTGGCGCCTTCCCTTCACCCACATGATCCCGATGTTAACCGCCTGAGTCACACCAGCGCTGACCAGCGCAAGCCAATACGAACCCATACCAACCCCCCTTCAAAAGAGGAGCTCGAAAAGGGGGAAGCTTCGCCGTCACCCTAACCCCGCATCGGCATGCCCGCAACAGGCGGTCCACCGGCCCAAACGGGCGTCACTGAGGCGGCAGCTTCGGGGCGGTAGGGTGGCGGCGTGGGGATATACGCCTATGAGGGATGACCGCCAAGAGGCCCGCCGGGCGGTGGAGGCCATGGTGATGGTGGCCGAGACGCCGGTGGCACCGGGGCTCATGGCCCAGCTGATCGAGATCCCCATCGGCGAGGTGGAGGCCATCTGCGACGAGCTGGCCGATGAGTACCGGGCCGAGGGGCGGGGGTTCGAGCTGGTGCGGGCCGCCGGGGGCTACCGCTACCGCAGCCATCCCGACGCCGAGGGCTACGTGAAGCGGTTCGTGGTGAGCGGCCAGAGCGCCCGGCTGTCTTCGGCCGCGTTGGAGACGCTGGCCATCGTGGCCTACAAGCAGCCTTTGTCGCGGGCCCAGGTGTCGGCCATCCGGGGGGTGAACGCCGAGGGGGCCATGCGCACGCTTGAGCAGCGGGGCCTTATATATGAGGCGGGGCGCGACCCCGGCCCGGGCAATGCCCGGCTGTTCGCCACCACCGCGGCGTTCTTGGAGCGCTTGGGGCTCGACTCGTTGCGCGACCTGCCCCCGCTGGTGGACTTCGTGCCCGGCGCCGAGGTGATCGATGCCCTGGAGACCAGCCTCATGGCCGACAGCCGCCCAACCCCGGTTTCTGGGGCCAACGGCGACGGGGCCGATGGCGGGGAGGCTGGCGGCGGGGCTTAGGCGCAGATGTCGTTGGCTAGATCGGCGGGGTTGTCGCCGTAGTCGGTGTTGGCCAGGGCCTGGCAACTGTTCTGTAGCAGGGTTCGGAACTGCGCGGGGAACGTTGCGGCCAGGGTGTTGGCGGCTTTTTGGCGGGCGATGGCCTCGCGGCGGGTATAGGGCAGCGAGCACACGTCGGCCACGCCGTCGCCATTTGAGTCGTGCGGGTAGGTGGTGGGGCCGCCCAGCGACTGGTTGGCGCAGAAGCCCGGGCCGGTGATGACCTCGCCGGAGTAGAGCGGGTCGCCGACGGGCGGGACGGGGGGCGGCCCGCCCAGGGTTGCGCCGCCGCACGCCGCGGTGCCCTCGGTGGCGGCGCAGGCCTGGTTGACGAGGGTGGTGTAGATGTCGGCGTGCTGGCGGGCCAGGGCGATCAGCGCCTGCTGGCGGGCGATGGCCTCCCGGCGGGTGTAGGGCAGCGAGCACACGTCGGCCACGCCGTCGCCATTTGAGTCGTGCGGGTAGGTGATGGGCCCGCCCAGCGACTGGTTGGCGCAGAAGGTCGGCCCGGTGATGACGTCTGAGTAGAAGCTGCTGCCGGCGGGCGGCACCACTGGGATGGGGTCGGGCTGGGGCTCGGGCTCGGGGTCGGGTTCCGGCTCGGGGTCGGTGGTGTCGGGCTCTTCTTCCTCGGGCTCGGGTTCCGGCTCGGGCTCCTCCTCCGGCTCGGTCTTCTCCGGCTCGGTGGTGTCGGGCTCTTCTTCCTCCGGCTCAGTGGTTTCGGGCTCGGTGGTTTCGGGCTCGGTGGTTTCGGGTTCTTCCTCTTCGGGCTCGTCTTCCTCCGGCTCGGTGATCTCTGGCTCTTCTTCCTCCGGCTCGGTGATCTCCGGCTCTTCCTCCTCCGGCTCGGTGATCTCCGGTTCTTCCTCTTCGGGCTCGTCTTCCCCCGGCTCGGTGATCTCCGGCTCTTCTTCCTCCGGCTCGGGGTCGGGCGGGGCCGGGGTGGGTCCGATGGCGTTCACCGCCCGAACTTGGAACCAGTAGGTGACGCCGTTGGTCAGCCCGGTCACGACGTAGCTGGTGGTGGCGCCGGTGGAACCGACGATGGTGGTCCACGGGCTGTAGGGGCCGGTGCCGGACCGCTGGCGGAACTCGTAGTACAAGATGGGCGAGCCGCCGTCGGAGCCGGGGATCCAGGTCAACGTGGCCTGCGAGTTGCCCGGAGTGGCTATCAACTCGGTGACCGGGTCGGGGGTGGTGGCCGGGACGGCGGGCAGCGACGCCGCTGTGGCCACCGCCCCGTTGCCCTCGTAGTTGACCGCCCGCAGATGGAACCGGTAGGTGTTGCCGTTGGTCAGCCCGGTGACGGTGTAGCCGGTGGTGTGGCGATTGCTGCCGGGAATGGGGTGCCACACGTTGACCGCCACGCCGTTCTCGTCGTAGGTGTACTCGTAGCGGATGATCGTGCTGCCGTTGTCGGCGCCCGGGGTCCAAGCCAGCGTGACCCGGCTGTCGCCCGGCGTCGCCGTCACATTGACCGGTTCAGCGGGCACACTCGGCTGGGCCCCCGCGGTGGGCATCGGAGCCAACAAGGCGCCCCACAGCGCCAAGGCCCCCACCAAAGCAACCGCCCCTGCAACCCGCCAGGAGCTCAATACGGCGAAACTACCCACAGCCATTTGCTCGTTTGACCCCAATGCCTCGGCAACATCGGGCAACGCATGCCATGGTAGCCCCGTATGGACAGCGGGCCGGAGCGGATACAGAAGGTGCTGGCTCGGGCGGGGGTGGCCAGTCGGCGGGCGGTGGAGGAGATGGTGGCCGAGGGCCGCATCACTGTGAACGGGCAGCCGGCCCGGCTGGGCCAGCGAGTTGATCCCGACCATGATTCGGTGGCGGTGGACGGGGCCTTGGTGGGGCTGCGGGCTGATCTGGTGTATTACCTGTTAAATAAGCCCCCCGGCGCGGTGACCACCGCCTCCGACCCCCAGGGGCGGCCCACGGTGGTTCAGATGGTGCCGGGCGAGCCTCGGGTATTCCCGGTAGGCCGCCTCGACGCCGACAGCGAGGGGCTGTTGTTGTTGACCAACGACGGCGAGCTGACCCACCGGCTCACCCACCCCTCGTTCGGGGTGGACAAGGAATATCTGGCCCACGTGGAGGGCCACCCCAGCCGGGGGGCGCTGCGGCGGCTTCGCGAGGGGGTGGAGCTGGACGACGGGGCGGCCCGCGCCATGGCGGTGTCGCTGCTGGAGCCCTCGGTGGTGCGCATCGTGGTACACGAGGGCCGCAACCGCCTGGTGCGGCGGATGTGCGAGGCGGTGGGCCACCCAGTGCTCCGCCTGGTGCGCACCCGCATCGGCCCCCTAGCCGACCGCGGCCTTGCGCCCGGCGAGTGGCGGGAGCTGTCGCAAAGCGAGGTGCGGGCCCTGGAGCGCACCGGCACCGCCCCCGATTCTGAGTTCGGGGGCGGCAGCGGGGGTCGGTAGAATCTCGGGCGTGAGCCGCGCCGTGCGGGCCCTGCGGGGCGCCACCACCATCGATGCCGACACTCCTGAGCAGATTGAAGAGCGGATCATCGCGCTGTTGGCCGAGATATTCGACCGCAACGACATCCACCACGACGACTTGATCAGCATCGTGTTCACCGCCACCTCCGACATCAACTCGGTCTTTCCGGCGGCACCGGCCCGGTCATTCGGCCTGGGCGACGTGCCGCTTTTGTGCGCCCAGGAGCTGGACATCGACGGGGGCACGCCGCTTTGTTTGCGGGTGCTCATCCATTTGAACACCGAGCGGGGGCGCGAAGAGCTGCACCATATCTACCTGGAAGGCGCCCAGGGCCTGCGCGACGACCTTCCCGAGTGATGATGGGCAAGCGGGCCGCCATCGTCGGCACCGGCCTCATCGGGGGCTCCATCGGCCTGGCCCTGCGCGAGCGGGGCTGGCAGGTGGTGGGCACCGACCAGGACGAGGCCGTGGCCGCCGAGGCTCTGCGCCGCGGGGCGCTCGATTCGCTGGGGCCGCCCACCGACGCCGACATCGTGTTCGTGGCCACCCCGGTGGGGGCAGCCGCCACCGAGGCCCGCAAGGCACTGGCCGAGGGCGCGGGGCTGGTAACCGACGTGGGCAGCGTGAAGGCCCCCATCGTGGGTGCGGTGAACGATCGCCGCTTCGTGGGCGGCCACCCCATGGCCGGCAGCGAGCAAGAGGGGGTGGCCGGGGCGAGGGCCGACCTGTTCCAGAACGCCGTGTGGGTGCTGACCCCCACCGACGACACCGACGACGACTCGTTGGTGCAGATCCGCTCGGTGGTGGCCTCGCTGGGCGCCGACGTGGTGTCGCTGGCCCCCGAGCGCCACGACGCCTTGGTGGCGGTGGTGTCGCATGTGCCGCACCTCACCGCGGCCACGCTCATGGCGATGGCCGACGAGCGCTCCGAGGAGCATCAGGTGATGCTGCGCCTCGCCGCCGGGGGGTTCCGAGACATGACCCGCATCGCCTCGGGCCATCCGGGGATCTGGCCCGACATCTGCGACGAGAACTCCGAGGCCATCTGCTCGGTGCTCGACCGATTCATCGCCGCGCTATCGGGCGTGCGCTCCCTGGTGGCCGAGGGCAACCGAGGCGGGCTGTTGGAGCTGTTGGAGCAGGCCCGAAGCGCCCGGGCCCACCTGCCCTACGGCCTGGACCGCGACGTATCGCTGGCCGAGGTGCGGGTGCCGGTGTTCGACCGCCCCGGCGAGCTGGCCCGAATCACCAGCCTCACCACCGATGTAGGGGTGAACATCTTCGACTTGGAGATCGCCCACTCGGTGGAAGGCGGCCAGGGCGTGGCCATCTTGGTGGTGAACGCCGAAGCAGCCGACGGGCTGCTCGAGGCGCTGGGGAAGCAGGGCTACGCCCCGTCGTCAAGAGCCCTGTCGTGACGGCTTTGACTGTCGGCGGGCCGCGTCCCTTTGTCGGACGAATACGGGTGCCGGGAGACAAGTCGATCTCGCACCGGGCGCTGATGATCGCCGCCCTCGGCCGGCAACCGTGCACCATCCAGGGCCTGTCCGACGGCGACGATGTGACCCACACCCGCCTAGCCGTAGAGGCCTTGGGCGCTGGGGTTGAGGACCATGGATCGGGGGGCGTCACTGTATCCGGCGGCCTGACCGGGGCCTCCGATCCCATCTACCTCGGGAACTCCGGCACGGGTATCCGCCTGCTTACCGGTTTGGTGGCCGGATACGGCTTCACCACGACCCTGGACGGCGACGCCTCCATCCGCCGACGTCCGATGGATCGGATCATCGAGCCGCTGTCGGCCATGGGAGCGTCGGTGCGGGGCAGCGGTGAGAGCGCCGCCCTGGCGCCGCTGACTGTCGAGGGCCGACCGCTGCGGGGCATCGACTACACCCTCCCGGTGGCCTCGGCGCAGGTGAAGAGCGCGGTGCTGCTGGCCGGTCTGCGGGCTGAGGGGCCGACCACCGTTCGCGAACCGGCGCCCACCCGGGCCCACACCGAGGAGATGCTGGCCGACGCCGGGGTGAGGGTGGAGAGCAGCGACGGCTCGGTGACCGTTTGGCCCGGCGAGGTAAAGGCCCCCGATTTGATAGGTATACCCGGCGACCCATCGCAGGCCGCTTTCTGGTTGGTGGGGGCGTGCATCGCCCCCGGCAGCGACCTCACGGTGGAGAACGTGTACCTCGGCCCGGCCCGGGGCGGCTTCGTCGATGTTCTGGCCCGCATGGGGGCCGACATCACCGTTGACTCGGATTCTGGTGACATCCGGGCTCGCACGAGCGAGCTGCGGGCCACCCGGGTGACTGCCGAAGAGATGCCGGGGTGCATTGATGAAGTGCCGATCTTGGCAGTGGCCGCCGCAGCCGCCGACGGGGTCACCGTGTTCGAGGGCATCGACGAGCTGCGGGTCAAAGAGAGCGACCGAGCCGCCTCCATTGTGGAAATGCTCACCGCCTTGGGGGGAGAGTGCCGGATCGACGGTCACAACCTGGTGGTCACCGGGAGAACCCCGGACCAGGGGCTGGGCGGTGGAACGGTGAACGCTCACGGAGACCACCGGATCGCTATGGCGGCCTTCATTGCTGGAGCAGCATTCGGCGGCCCAGTAACAGTCGAGGGATTCGAAGCCACAGCCACCAGCTATCCGGGCTTTGCCCGCGACATGCAGCACGTCACAGGATGGGCTCAATGAGAGTGATCGCGGATGAGCGCTCGGGAGGGTGATCAGATGAGAGTGATCGCCATCGACGGGCCGGCGGGGTCGGGCAAGTCGACGGTGGCCCGGCGGCTGGCCGAGCGGCTGGGTCTGGAGTACCTGGACACCGGGGCCATGTACCGGTCGGTGGCGTTCGCCGCGATGGCCCGGGAGGTGGACCTGGCCGACGCGGACGCCATCGTGGAGGTGGCCCGATCCAGCGATATCCGCATCGACGACTCCTCGGTCACCGTGGACGGGGTGGACGCCACCACCCAGATTCGAGGCCCGGAGGTGACCCGTTCGGTGAGCACGGTGGCGGCCATCTCCGGAGTGCGAGAAGTGCTGCGGGTGCGCCAGCGGGCGTGGGCCGTGGAGCGGGGCGGCGGGGTGCTGGAGGGCCGCGACATCGGCACCGTGGTGTTCCCCGACGCCGAGCTGAAGGTGTATCTGAGCGCCTCCACCGAGGTGCGCGCCGAGCGGCGGGCGGGCGAAGTGAGCGCGCTCGACTACGAGACGGTGGCCGCCGACCTGGCCGCCCGGGACGCGGCCGACTCCTCCCGCCAGCACGACCCGCTGGCCCAGGCTCCCGATGCTGTGCACATCGACACCACCCGCCTCACCGTCGACGAGGTGGTGGACCGGCTGATCGCCCGGCTGGCATGAACCAGCCCGAGCTTCACCCAGAGGAGTTGGAAGCCAAGGGGCGACTGTCGGGCATCGTGTTCCACTTCTTTGTGCAGAGGCTGGCTCGGGTGGTGTTCGGGGCGTATTTCCGGTGCTACACCCGGGGTCGTCGCAACCTGCCGCGGGTGGGGGGCGTGATCATCGCCCCCACCCACCGCTCCAACCTCGACACCCTCTTGGTGGGTGCGTCAGCCGGCCGGGCGTCGCGCTATTTCGCCAAGAGCGGCTTGTTCCGGGGCCCGATCACCACGCGGTTTCTGGTGACCATGGGCGCCTTTCCCGTTCGGCGGGAGATGGTGGACCGCAGCGCGCTGAAGGCGGCGCTGACGGTGCTGGAGGCCGAAAAGACGCTGGTGATGTTCCCCGAGGGAGAGCGCAAGTCGGGCCCCCGCATCTTCCCATTGCTGGACGGGGTGGCCTGGCTGGCGGGCAAGGCCCGGGTGCCGGTGGTGCCGGTGGCCATCGGCGGCACCGAGCGGGCCATGGGCATCGGCATCCGCATGCCCCGCCCCCGCACCGTGAGGATTGTGTGGGGCGAGCCGCTGGCCCCGCCCGAAATCGACGGACGAGGACGGGTGAGCCGGGAGGCTCTCGCCGCATACTCGGTGGAGCTGCGGGAGATCCTTCAAACCATGTTCGACAACGTGCAACAAGAGTTGGGGATACCCACCGACCGACCCGACGACGGCTAGCGGCTGGCGGTTAGGACGTCTAGGACGTCGCTGGCGGCTACTTGGCGGTCGACCATCTTGGGGGGTGAGGGGGGGCCGCCCAGGGTGAACGAGGCCAGGGAGCCGGAGGCCTCGATGAGCTCGCGGAGGTTGCGGGGCGGGGGGAAGTACTCGTCTTCGCCGGTGACCGAGACCTCCTCGATGCCCTCGGCCGGGTTCAGGTGCTCCAACACCTCGTTGATCAGCTCCTCGGGCGCCGAGGCCCCGGCGGTGACCCCGACGACCCCGGTGATGTCGTCGGGCAGCTCTGCGGCCCGGTTCACCCGGTAGACGTTCTCGCAGCCCAGCTCGCGGGCCAGCTTCTCCAGCGCCTGGGTGTTGGAGGAGTTGGCCGAGCCCACGACCACGAAGGTGTCGCACCGCCTGACGATGGCGGTCAGCGCGGCCTGGCGGTTGGTGGTGGCGAAGCACAGGTCGCTGCGCCCCGGCGTCCACATGTTGGGGAACCGGTCGCGGGCCGCGTGCAGCACCCCCTCCCAGTCGCGGTGCGACAGGGTGGTCTGGGCCAAAAGGGCCACCGGCTCGGTGAATTCGGGCAGGGCGTCAACGTCTTGCGTGGACTCCACCGGGTGGATGGCCTTGGGGGCCACCGCCATGGTGCCCACCGCCTCTTCGTGGTCTTCGTGGCCGACGTAGATGATGCGGTAGCCCTTGCCGGCCCGAACCTTGACCTCGTGGTGCACCTTGGTGACCAGCGGGCACACCGCATCGACCATGTAGCTGGCCTGCTCGGTGGCCGCAGCCACCACCTCGGGGGCCGAGCCGTGGGCCGACAGCATGATCGGGTGGCCGGGGGGCACCTCGGAGATGTCGTCGACGAACACCACGCCGAGCTTCTCGAAGCGGCGCACCACCAGCTTGTTGTGGACGATCTCGTGGTAGCAGTAGACCGGCCCGTCGAAGGTGCGGACCAGCCAGGCCAGCGCCTTGATGGCCATCTCCACGCCGGCGCAGAAACCCCGGGGAGCGGCCAGGATCACCTTGTCCACATGCACAGGCCCAATCTAGCGGCCTGGTACTCGTAACATTGCAGCCATGTCCGCGCCTCGGATCACCGCTGTCGCCGACGGGTCGGTGGCCGAGCGGTTCGGCCTGCGGGCCGGCGACGAGCTGTTGGCCATCAACGGCAGCGTGCCCAAAGACGTGATCGAGTACCAGATGCTGGTGGACGAGCCGGAGCTGAGCCTCGATGTGCGGCGCGACGGGGTGGTGCTGGAGTTGGACGTGCAGAAGATGGCCGGGGCGCCGCTGGGCGCACAGGTGGACTCGGCGCTGTTCGACCGGGTTCGGACGTGCGACAACCACTGCGAGTTCTGCTTCATCTACCAGCTTCCGCCGGGGCTGCGGCCCAGCCTGTATATGAAAGACGACGACTACCGGCTGTCGTTTCTGTACGGGAACTTCACCACCCTGACCCGCTTCACCGAGGCCGACCTGGAGCGGGTGGTGACCGAGCGGCTGTCGCCGCTGAACGTGAGCATCCACGCCACCGACCCCGACGTGCGGGCCGACATGTTGCGCAATCGCCGGGGGGCCACCAGCCTGCGCTGGCTGCGGGCGCTGTTGGACCACGGCATCGAGGTGAACGGGCAGGTGGTGGTGTGCCCCGGGGTGAACGACGGCGACGTGCTGGAGGACACCCTGTGCGGGGTGGCCGACGAGTACCCGGAGCTGGCCAGTTTGTGCGTGGTGCCCCTGGGGGTGTCGCGCCACACCTCTGAGCCCCGGCTTCGACCCCATACCGCCGCCGAGGCGGTCGCGGTGGTGGAGGCGGTACACGAGTGGCAGGCGATCAACCAGCGTGTGCTGGGGCGGCGGCTGGTGTTCGCCGCCGACGAGTACTACCTGCTTGGCGGGGTGGAGTTCCCCGGCCCCGAGGCCTACGAGGGGTTCGGGATGCACGAGGACGGGGTGGGCATGGCGGCCACCCTTCAGATGGAGTTCATGGGCCAGGCCGCCGAGGTGACCGGGACGCAGCCCGGGTTTTTCGCCTGGGTCGAGGGTGCGCCGGCGGCCGGCTACCGGGCGCCGCGGGCCGACGGGTCGACGCCGGTGGGGCTGCGGGCCCGCCGGGGCGCGCCGGTGGCGGTGGTGACCGGGGAGTACGGGGCTGAGGTGCTGGGGCCGCTGGTTGATTCGCTGGGGCGAGACGATGTGCGGGTGGTGGCGGTGGAGAACCGGTTCTTCGGCGGGACCACCGCGGTGGCCGGGCTGTTGGTGGGCGACGACATCGCCCGCACGCTGGCCGCCGAGCCCGAGGGCCACCGCTATCTGCTGCCCGACGTGTGTTTGTCGCAGGGGATGTTCTTGGACGGCACCCGCCCGGGCGACTTGCCCCGCCCCGTGGAGGTGGTGGCCACCGACGGGGCGGCACTGCGAAGGGCGCTCGGTGGCTAGTTCGATGGCTGGCGCGGCGGCTGGCGCGGCGGCTGGCGCGTTGCCCACGGTGGCCATCGTGGGGCGGCCCAACGTGGGCAAGTCGACGCTGATGAACCGCATCTTGGGCCGCCGGGAGGCCATCGTGGCTGAGCAGCCCGGCATCACCCGCGACCGCAAGGAGATGCCGGCCCACTGGCAGGGGCGGGAGTTCACCGTGGTGGACACCGGCGGCTGGCTGCCCCCGGGCGCGGGCGACAACGCCTCGATGGACGCCAAGGTGTCGGCCCAGAGCGAGAAGTCGATGGCCCGAGCCGATGTGGTGGTGATGGTGGTGGACTCCCAAGCCGGGGTCACCGCCGATGACGAGGGGGTGGCGGGGCGCTTGCGGGGCCGGGAGGGCCCGGTGCTGGTGGCCGTCAACAAAGTGGACGACGAGGCCCACGAGAGCCTCATCTGGGAGTTCGTGAAGCTGGGCTTGGGCGACCCGTTCCCGGTGAGCGCGCTGCACGGGCGGGGAGTGGGGGATCTGCTCGACGCGGTGACCGCTTCGTTCCCCGCCGAGTTGGCCGGCGACCTCGCCGCTGACGCTGGCCTGGAGGCTGATGGCGACATGGTTTCGGGGGCGGCTGCGGGGGCCGGGGATGATCCGGGGTCGCCCATGGTGTCGGTGGCCATCGTGGGGCGGCCCAACGCCGGCAAGTCCACCCTGTTCAACCGCCTCATCGGCGACGACCGGTCGGTGGTCCACGACCAGCCGGGCACCACCCGAGACGCCATCGACACCGTGGTGGAGACCGAGCTGGGGGCGATCCGGTTCGTGGACACCGCGGGCATGCGCCGCCGGGCCCGCATCGACCAGGCCGCGGAGTACTACTCGCTGCTGCGGGCGCTGGCCGCGGTCGACCGCTCCGACATCGCCTTGTTGGTGGTGGACGCCACCGTGGGGGTGACTCATCAAGACCAGCGCCTGGCCGAGCGGGTGGACGCCGCGGGCTGTCCGATCGTGGTGCTGTTGAACAAGTGGGACCTGCTCGACACCGAGGCCCGCGAGGCCATCGCCGGCGAAATCGACCGGCGGCTGCACTTTCTGGGCGAGGCCGCGGTGCTGCGGGTGAGCGCGCTGTCGGGCAAGGGGGTGAACCGGCTGCTGCCCGAGCTGCGGGGGGTGATCGCCGAGTACCGGCGGCGCATCCCCACCCAGGCGGTCAACCGGGTGCTGCGCGACGCCCAGGCCGCCCATCCCGCCCCCGACGGCGTGCGGGTGCTGTACGCCACCCAGGGGGCCACCGATCCGCCCACCTTCACGCTGTTCGCCAACCGGACGCTGCCCCGCACCTATCTGCGCTACCTGGAGCGCCGCCTCCGGGAGTCATTCGACTTGGGCTCGGTTCCCATCAAGCTGCGGGTTCGGCGCCGCTCGGGGGACTAGCCGGGGGAGTAAATGGCACAAATCTGGCAAGAACTACCCGAGGAGGCGGGGTAGCCTTCGGCCATGGAGAACCTGCTCCTCGTGATCGTCGCGGGGGTGTGCTTGGTGGCCGCGGGCGTGTTCGGGCGGTCGGCCCGGCACCGCTATCGGTTCTTGCTGCGGGTTCAGCACACCCATGCCGGCGTGGGGTACGACGAGGAGGGCGAGGACGCCTACGAGGCGGCCTACACGCTGGCCCAGTCGAGCTTTCGCCGCGACGCCCACGCCGCGCTGTTGTATGCCGCGTTGACGGTGGTGGCCGCGTTGATGGCGGCGGTGGAGTCGCGGGCGGCGACCGCCATCTTGGTGCTGGTGGTGGTGCCGGCCCTGTTCCCGCTGTGGTGGGGGCGCCGCTCGGTGGCCGAGGCCCGGCTCACCCAGGACCGATTCGAGATGGAGCGCCGGGCCGAGGAGACCCTGAGCCAGGGCGACTTGGCCCCGCTGGCCTGGGCCGACCGGCTGGCCCCCGACGATCTGCCCGACTTCGCCGGCTACGAGATGGGCCGGGTGTACCAGGCCGGCGAGGGGGTGATGGCCGGCGACTTCTTCGACGTGTTCCGGGTGAGCCCGACCCGGGTGGCCGCGGTGATCGGCGATGTGGCCGGCCGGGGCATCGAGTCGTCGATCACCGCCTTTCAGGCCAAGTACCTGCTTCGGGTGTTCTTGCGCCAGTTCCGCGACCCGGCCCAGGCCTTAGAGGAGCTGAACGCCCAGATGTCGTCGATCGAGCGGGCCGAGGAGTTCATCTCGGTGGTGGTCGTGGTGTTCGACACCGAGGCCCAGACCATGCGCTACGCATCGGCGGGCCACCCGGCGGCCTGGCTGTGGCACGAGCGGGAGGTGCAGCCGCTGCGGGCCACCGGCGCTTTGTTGATGCTGGATCCCGACAGCTCGTTCTTCAGCCGGGAGATCCCCCTCGACACCGGCGACATGGTGCTCATGTACACCGACGGACTGGCCGAGGTGCGCTACGGCGACGCCCAGTTCGGCGAGGACCGCATAGCCATGCACCTGCGGCGCGATCCCACCGTGTCGCCCGACGTTTTGTGCAAGTCGCTGTTGGAGGCCGCCCGCGACTTCGCCGACGGCACCATCGGCGACGACGTGGCCATCCTCGCCGTCCGCCGAGCCTGATCTGCTTCCGCCGCCCGGACTAGCGGGCAGGCGGATCGCTACCGGGAGGAGGCGCGGCTTCGGGGCTTCCGCCCCTTCTGCTGTTGCGGGCGACCCTGCGGCCTGTGGTTCGACCGTTGCCCGTTGCGGTTCTGGCCCTGCCGCCCGGATTGGTTGCCGCGGCCCTTGGGTTTGCTGTTTGGCTTCTGCTTGTCGCGGCCTTGGGGTTTGCTGTTTGGCTTTTGCTTGTCGCGGCCCTCTGGGCGGGGATGATGCGGCCTGTGGGGGCGGGACGGCGCGGTGTGCCCATCGATGGAGTCGGGACTGGTGATGGGCTGAAGGAGGCCGAGCCGCTGTTGGACCTTCTTGGCGTCGGCATGCTGGCCGTTTTGGACCAGCGACACCACTAGGCCGGTCTGGCCGGCGCGAGCGGTGCGGCCCGAGCGGTGCAGATACGCCTTGTGATCCTCGGGCGGGTCGAAGTGGATGACGCAAGCCACCGAGTCCACGTGAATCCCCCGAGCGGCGACATCAGTGGCGATGAGGGCCTCAACCCGGCCGTCGGTGAACTCCCGGAGCGTCCGGGTGCGGCGGTTCTGGGCATGGCCCCCGTGAATGGCGGCGGCGTTGACCCCCCGCTGGGACAGTTGTCGGGCCAACCGGTCTGAGCCATGGCGAGTCCGGCAGAACACGATCGTCGGACCTGCCGTGGAAATCACATTGGCGCAGACATCGACCCGCTCGGTCTTCTCCACCGTCCAGAACCGGTGATCGGCCGACCTGACGTCGGGCGTGGCGTCGCCCACCTCATGGGTGACGGGGCGATGCTGGTAGTCGCGGGTGAGCTTGGCCACGTCGTTGTCAAGAGTGGCCGAGAACATGACGGTCTGGCGCTCGGAGTTGGTTTGGTCGAGGATGCGCCTGACGGCGGGCAAAAAGCCCATGTCGGCCATGCGGTCGGCCTCGTCGATTACGACTTGGTCGGTTTCGTGAAGGCTCACCGCTCTCTGGTTGATCAGGTCTTCAAGCCGACCGGGGCAGGCCACCAGGATGTCCACTCCCTTTTGGAGCTGCTTACGCTGGTTTGTGTAGCCGACGCCGCCGTAGACGGCTTCCACGGTGATCGGGCCGGAGATCGAGCGCAGTTCCGATGCGATCTGGTCGGCGAGCTCGCGGGTGGGGGACAGGATCAGCGCTCGGGGCCGCCGGGGCCGGGCTTGGCCGACGTCGGCGATCAGCGGGATGCCGAAGGCGAGCGTCTTGCCCGACCCGGTGGGCGCTCGACCGCAGATGTCGCGGCCGTCCATGGCGTCGGCGATGACGGCGGCTTGGATCTCGAACGGCTTGTGGATGCCGTTGCGCTCGAGCGCGCGGCAGATGGATTCGGGCACGCCCAACTGGGCGAAAGTGGGGGGCATTGGGGCTCCTTGCCCGCGTCGGGCGGGCGACTTGGGGATGGTTGGCGCCTGAAATCGTCAGCGTGGCGCAATTCAGCATCGGGCAGCTTGCCCGGAATCAGAGAAAGAAACTCGGAGGCAACCCGCTCGGCAGAAATCTTCGACCGAGTGAGGTCAGGCTACCACCGCCACCGGCAAAACCCGCATCTTTCCCCAGCGCCGGGGAGTCGCTGGCCGACGGAAACAGCTTCGGCGCCTCCGGCTGCGGGGTCTCGGCGTCTCGTGGTGGCAAGCTATGGCCGTGCCCTGGTGCGAGCCCTGCGACCGCTTCTGGAACCCCGCCTCAGTAACCGAAGCCGGAGAGTGCCCCACCTGCGGCACCCCCGTAGAAACCCCACCCGACACAGCCCCCCCACCCCGCCAAAAAGTCCCCTGGCACTTCTGGCTAGCCATAACCGCCGCCGGAATCTACCTAACCTGGCGCACCATCCAAGGCATCGCCTCGCTGTTCTGAGAGGCAGCGGCAGCGCCCCTCATGAATGATGTCCCCTGCGGGTTTGCAGGGGGCTCATGCGAAATTGGGTAGTGACCCTGTAGTTGCACCCCGCCTAGCATGCTTGAGATGAGCGAGAGCCATGTGAGGTTCCACCTTGGTGGTGAGGTGACGATTGAGGCGCTCTCCAACGCGTTCGCTCGGTTCTTCCAGGTACTCGAGGCCTTGCAAGAGAGCCACAG
>JAJDTA010000123.1 GCA_022827405.1 Acidimicrobiia bacterium | reverse complement strand
GGGTGTCGGTGGATGAGCTGTCGGTAGGCATGGAGATGGAATTGGTTATCGACGTGCTGTATTCCGATGACGAGCACGACTACTTGGTGTGGAAGTGGGCCCCGGCAGGCCATAGCGAGAACGGAGAAGGCTGATGGATGAAATCGCCATTTTGGGCGTGGGGATGCACCCCTGGGGCAAGTGGGGTCGCAACTTCGTGGAGTACGGGGATAAGGCGGCTCGCGACGCGCTGGCCGACGCCGAGGTGGGCTGGGACGAGATCCAGTTCGTATCCGGGGCCAACAGCGTGCGCTGTGGCTATCCGGGCTATGTGTCGGCGTCCACCTTCGCCAACGCTCTGGGATTCACCGGCTGCCAGCTGGCCAGCTCCTATGCGGCCTGCGCCTCGGGAGCCACCGCCCTGAGCATCGCTCGGGCCCAGATCCTGTCGGGGGTGTGCGACGTGGCCCTGGTGGTGGGGGCCGAGACGACACCCAAGGGGTTCTTCGCCCCCAACGCCGGGGAGCGCCACGAAGACCCCGACTGGCTCCGGTTCCATCTCGTGGGCGCCACCAACCCCACCTACTTCGCGCTCTATGCCCGGCGGCGCATGGAACTGTACGGCGACACGCCCGAGGACTTCGCCGCGGTGAAGGTCAAGAACTCCCGCCATGGGGTGTTCAACCCCAACGCCCGCTACACCAAGGAGTACGACGTCGACGACATCGCCAACTCGCCGATGGTGGCCGACCCGCTGCGCCTGCTGGAGATATGCGCCACCTCTGACGGGGGTGCCGCGCTGGTGGTGTCGAGCCTGGAGTGGGCTGCCAGTCGGGGCGTGACCGACCCGGTGCGGGTGTCGGGCATCTCCACGGTAAGCCCCACCTATCCCAACAGCGTGATCGAGCTGCCGTATCTGGCGTCGGACTCGTGGGCCGCGGCCGGCGACGAGACCATGACGTTCAAGGACAACATCGCGGGCCGGGCCTACGAGGAGGCCTCGGTGTCGCCCGAGGATCTGGACTTCGCCGAGGTGTACGACCTGTCATCGGCCTACGAGCTCGATTGGTACGAGCACATCGGCCTGTGCGAGCGGGGCGAGGCGGCCAAGCTGCTGCGGGCGGGCGATACCGCCCTGGGCGGGCGCATCCCGGTGAACCCCTCGGGGGGGCTGGGGGCTTTCGGCGAGGCCGTGCCGGCCCAAGCCATCGCCCAGGTGTGCGAGATGGTGTGGCAGCTCCGGGGCGAGGCTGGCCACCGCCAGGTGGAGGGGGCCCGAGTGGGCCTGTCGATCAACCACGGTATGTTCGGCCACGGCTCCTCGGTGATCTGCACCCGGTAGACAACCAATCTTGTCTCGATGGGGCGATCCTGTCTCGGAGGGAGACGGTCCCCCCTGGCTAGAGTGCCGCCATGGCACCACCTGATCTGCTGAGCTCTGACGAAGACCGCTACGAGGTGTACCGGGTTTACCGGGACGAATACCCGTGCTTTCACGATGAGGCATCGGACACCTGGTTCGTAAGCCGCTACGCCGATGTGGAGCACGTGTTCAAGAACCCGGAGTTCAGCACCGACATGTACGAGTGGATGATCGAACCGGCCCACGGGCCGACGCTGTTGTCCAAGCACGGGGCCGAGCACTCCCGCTACCGCAACCTGGTGGCCCCCTTCTTCCGGGGGGCGCTGCTGGAGGCCGATTTCATGCCCATGATCGAGGCCCAGGCTCGCTCGATGATCGACCAGTGGATCGACGACGGGAGCTGCGATCTCGTGGAGGGGCTGTCACGGTACCTGCCCATCAAGGTGATCGTGGCCATGCTGGGCCTGCCCGACGAAGACCACCCCAAGTTCCAGGACTGGTACGAATCGATCAACCGGTTCGTGTCCAACATCAACCAAGACCCCGACATCATCGCCGAGGGCGAGCAGACCCGGGTGGAGTTCCAGGAGTACCTGATGCCGGTGATCGCCGAGCGGCGCCGAAACCCCGGCAGCGATCTGCTGTCAAACCTGGTCACCGCCGAGATCGACGGGAGCGGCCTGTCGGATATCGAGGTCAAGTCGTTCACCAGCTTGCTGCTCACCGCCGGGGGAGAGACCACCGACAAGGCCATCGCCAGCCTGTTCAAAAACCTGCTTGAGCACCCGGACCAGCTCGAACAGGTGCGCAACGACCGCTCCATGGTCACCATGGCGGTGGCCGAGACCCTGCGCTACAGCCCGCCGGCTCACTGGATCCAGCGCTTGCCCCACGAGGAGGCCGAGCTTCCGTCGGGCACCGGCACCATTCCCGCGGGGGCGACGGTGACCGGCATCATCGGCGCGGCCAACCGGGACGAGCGCAAGTACACCCATACCGATCCTGAACTATTCGACATCAACCGGAAAGACCTGCCGGCGTCCAGCGCTTTCGCAGCCAACGCCGAGCACACCACGTTCTGTTTTGGCCGGCACCACTGCGTGGGCTCCTATCTGGCCAAGGCCGAGATCGAGGCCGCGCTCAACATCGTTTTGGACTGCACTGAGAACCTCCGTTTCGCTGATGGATTCGAGGCCAAAGAGGTCGGGGTGTTCCTTCGGGCTCCCGCAGAGCTCCACGTGGAGTTCGACCCGGCGGAAGCCAGCTGAACAAACAGGCGATTGGTGCCGATTTCACGAGTTTCCTACTATTGCAAGCTCAAGCGTTGGTCTGACGCTTAATCGTCCGGAGAGGGGACAACCATGAGACGATCTTTGTGGAAGTTGCTGGCAGGATTGCTGGCGTTGACGTTGGTCGCAGGGGCCTGCGGCAACGACGACAGCGATGTAGCCGCCGGTTCCGACATCACTATCGGCTATCTCCAGTGGATTTACGCTGATGAGGCCGGCAAGAGGATCGAGGACGCGGCCAAGGAAGCCGTTGAGTTCTTCGGGTGGAGCTACGAGACCTGCGATGCGGCCGGCGATCCGGCCCAGATGCCGGTCTGCGGCAACCAGCTCTTGGACAAGGACATCGACGTGATGCTCACAGACGGTATTCCCGAGGCATTCATCACCGACGTGCTTGAGCGAGCCGAGGAGGAGGGCATTCCCGTGCTCTCCGCCGGCGGTGAAGTGGAGCCCCGCGACTTCTACATCGCCAGCTTTGCCTCCGATGACACCGACCTCGGCGTGCAGTTGGCCAACTATCTGGTTGACCAGTTCCCCGGCGGTGCCCGCATCATCGTGCAGTCGGTTCCCACCGCGTGGAGCGACAAGCGTATTGAGGGGTTGAATTCGGTCATTCAGGGCAACAACATCGAGATCGTCGATCAGTGGGAGGGCGACTTCGCCGACCTGGTGGCCGGAACCGAAGCCGATGTGACGACCAAGCTCCAGCAGTTCGACGACATCGACGCAGTGTGGATCAACTTCTCGGTGGCCTCCATCGGTGCCGCCCAGGCCATCGGCGCTCTTTACGAGGCCGATGATCCGGATCGTCCTCAGCTTCTGACTTTCTATGCCAATCCCACCACCGTGAACGACATCCGGACTGGCCGGGTGGATGCCGCGGTGGATGAGAAGCTGGAGTGGCAGAGCTGGGCCCAGGTCGACGCGGTTGCCGCCTGGCTGGAGAATGGAACAGAGCCCAGCCAGGAGCGGGCCCCGAACTATGACGGCCGGAACTTCTCGGTCCGCCAGGTGGTCACCATCGAAACGGTGAACGCCATGCCGGCCGACAGCACCGAGGTTCCCGCCCCGGATCCACCCGGTGACTACGAGGAGTACTTCCGCAACAAGTGGTGCGACGAGTACGACGGCCTGCCCAAC
Organism: Acidimicrobiia bacterium; assembly: GCA_022827405.1. Taxonomy (GTDB): domain Bacteria; phylum Actinomycetota; class Acidimicrobiia; order Acidimicrobiales; family Bin134; genus Poriferisocius. The sequence continues at coordinate 7,075 of JAJDTA010000123.1, read as the reverse complement.
TGCTAAGTCCGTGAACCCGCACCCTCGGGTGCAGGCTTGAACATGATTGAGCCGGTGACGGGAGCATCCGTCACCGGCTCAATCGCGTCCAGCGACTAGTTTCAACGCAGGGGAGGAAGCGAATGGCTGAAACAAACACTGTCCCGGTGCCGCCAGAGTCGGCCAAGTCAGGATCGGGGGGCTCTCGCTCGGGATTCGATGTGCTGTCGTTCATCTCGACGTACGGGGTTTTCATCACCCTGGTGGCGTGCATAGTGATCTTCTCGGTGCTCGACAGCGACTTCATCGAAATCGACAACCTTCGCACCCAGCTCGGTTTAGCCGCACCGCTGCTTATGCTCTCGCTCGGGCTCACCGTTGTGCTGGCCATGGGCGACTTCGACCTGTCAATCGCCGGGACGCTCTCGGCCAGTGCGGCGGCGATCGTGATATTGATCGTGAACCACGACTGGCCTTGGGGCTTGGCGGTGTTGGTCGGCATAGCGTTCGGCCTCTTTATCGGCGCCATCAACGGCCTGTTGGTGTCGTACGTGGAGATGCCATCGTTCATCACCACACTGGCCACCTTTTTGATATTGCTGGGTGTCGAATACATGATCAGCGACGGGCGCAACATCACCGGTGCGGCCGACATGCCGGACCTGTACCGAGATCTCGGCATCGGCAAGCCCGAGCCGCTTACCGAGTTCACCTCGCCGGTGTGGATCGCCGCCGGGCTGGCCATCATCTTGTGGCTGCTCATGGCCAAGACCGAGTTGGGGCGCTACATGTACGCCATCGGCGGAAATCCCGAGGCTGCTCGGCTGTCGGGCATCAACGTCAAGGCATTGCGGGCCCTGGGATTCGTCATTGTCGGCTTCGTCGCCGTTGTTGCCGCCGTCTCGCAAACGGCTCGGACGGCATCGTCGATACCCCGAGTGGGCATTTCGCTGCTGCTGTCGGCCTATGCGGCGGCCTTCCTGGGAGCGGCGGCCTCTCGCAAGGGTCTGTTCAACGTGCCGGGCACGGTACTCGGGGTGATCTTCTTGCAGGCTGTTCAGTCGGGCCTCACCATCTTGGGCTACGACCGCGACATCCTGGACATCTCTCGGGGCTCCATCCTCGTGTTGGCCATGCTGCTTACCGCGCTGGGAGCGAAGCGGCGATGACCGCGGCCCCAGAGTCGGCTTCGACTTCACTGCTCGAGGTATCTGGCGTCACCAAGCGCTACCCCGGGGTCTTGGCGGTCGACGATGTGTCGGTGTCGCTGGAGGCCGGCCAGATCGTCGGGCTGGTGGGCAAGAACGGCGCGGGCAAGAGCACGCTGATCAAGATCATCGCGGGCGCGGAGCACGCCGACGAGGGACATTTGCGGCTGAATGGAGCGCCGCTGGAGTTGCACCGTCCCCACGATGCCACCGTCGCTGGGCTGGCCTTCGTCCACCAAGACTTGCAAGACGTAGGCGATCTGTCGGTGGCCGAGAACGTGATGCTGGGCCTGGGCTATCCCAGAAAGATGGGACTATTCGTGGACTGGGCCGAGCTGTACCGCCGGGCCGCCGAGCCCATCGCCCGGTTGGAAGCCGACATCGATCCCCGCGAGCCGGTGGGGGAGCTGAGCGTGGCCAAGCAGCGGCTGGTGATGATTGCCCACGGGCTGGCTCAGCAGGCCCAGCTTCTTGTGCTGGACGAGCCCAGTGCCTCACTGACCGATGAAGAGATCGAGCACCTGTTCGCCGTAGTGCGGCGGCTCCGTGACGATGGGATCACCGTGGTGTACGTGTCGCACCGGCTGGAGGAGATATTCGAGCTCACCGAGCGGGTCATCGTGATGCGCAACGGACAGCTGGTGGCCGACGAGCCCACCGCAGCCCTAAATCGGGCCTCGCTGATCTCCCACATCACCGGCCACGAGCACGCCCAGACAGCCACCGAGCGGAGAGCCAGCCGGGGAGTAGGGGGGAGACCGGAGACTGAGGTGGTGTTGGAGGTTGATGGAGTGACCGCCGACACCGGCGTGAACGATTGCTCCTTCGACGTGCGCAAGGGCGAGATCTTGGGCTTGGGCGGGCTGATGGGAAGCGGCCGTACCGAAATGGTTCGGGCGGTGTTCGGTGCCGATCATCGCCAAGAGGGCACCGTGCGAGTTCACGGCCAGGAGATCCACGGCAACCATCCTTCCGAGTCCATGTCGGCCGGTTTGGCGCTGCTGCCGGAAGACCGCAAGACCCAAGGCAACATCATGGACTTCAGCGTGCGCAACAACATCACGCTGGCCTCCCTCGACCGCCACCGGGTTCGGCCCCGGGTGCCGGCGCCATCGGGGCGTTCGGAGAAGCAGTCGGCCGACCGTCGGATCGACCGCCTGAGCATTGCCACTCCCCACGACCGCCAGTTGGTCCGCCTGCTGTCGGGCGGCAACCAGCAGAAGGTGGTTATTGCCAAGTGGCTGGAGCAGGGCGCCGACGTCTTGATCTTCGACGAGCCGACCATCGGGGTAGACGTGGACGGCAAGGAAGAGATCTACGACATCATGGAGGAGCTGGCCGCAGAGGGGAAGGCGGTGGTGTTCATCTCTTCGGAGTTCTCCGAATTGGTCGGCGTGTGCCATCGGGTGCTCGTGCTGCATGAGGGCCGCATTGTCGGCGAGCTAGAAGGCGACGCCGTGACCGAACCGGCCATCGTGGAGATCTGCTACAGCCAGCACTAATCGCCCTGTTACGCTGGGGTTTCTTGCCTCGTGGTGTGGGTTGTGTCACTGACGATCGGTACTGTGTTCGGCCACGGGCTCGGTTGAGCCGACAAGAAGACTGACCACCAGAGGCGGGCATGAAGAAGCTCCTAATCCTGTTGTTCAGCGCGGCTTTGATCGCAGCCGCCTGCTCCGACAGCGAATCGCATATTCCGGTCACCGGGCAGATCGACGCGGGCGAGGACATGACCGCCGACGAGGCAGCACCGACCGCTGAAGCCACCGCGGAACCCACCGCGGATGCCACCGCGACGGCTCAGCCTGAGGCTTCCGATGATGAGGCCGAGGTCGCTCAGCCTGAGACGCCGCAAGCAGACGATGGGTGCCAGACCGCCGGAGACGATGGGGCCGCAGTCGATGAGGGTTTGCTGCCGGTGGACCCCGACGTGAAGATCGGCGTGCTGGACAACGGATTCACCTACTACGTGCGGTCCAACGACAGCCCGGGCGGTGCCCTGTCTCTGCGGCTGGTGGTCAACGCCGGATCGTTCAATGAGCCTTTCGCAGGGGCCAACTACGCCCACTTCCTCGAGCACATGCTGTTCAACGGCACCGAGAAGTACCCCGGCAACGAGATCACCGATGCCCTGCAAAGCATCGGGGTGGAGTTCGGCCCCGACATCAATGCCTATACCTCCTACGACGAGACCGTCTACATGCTCGACCTGGTTATCGACGAAGAGGAAGACTCGGTGGCGACCGCCTTCGACGTACTGTCCCAGTGGGCCCATGCCGCCACCATCGACCCCGATGATGTGGAAGAAGAGCGGGGGATTGTCCGAGACGAATACCGCCTGCTGGACGAGTCCGGCCAGGGCATTATCTTCGACGTGTTCGACCGGATGTACGGCCAGGGCACCCCTTATGAAGGCCGCTCGCCCGGTGGGACGGCGGAGAACATCGAGGCAACCACCGCGGAGGATCTACGGGCCTTCTATGAGACGTGGTACGTGCCCTCCAATATGGCGGTGGTGGCGGTCGGCGACCTGCCCCGAGACACGCTTGAAGGCTTGGTGGAGGAACACTTCTGCCACATTCCTGCCGGGGATGATCCTCCGGTGGTCGACAATTGGTCGGCATTGAACCCTGAGGCGACATTCGATACCGCCACCTCTCCGGAGCAGTCCTATTCCTATCTCTCCCTGGACATCCGCCTGCCGTCTTGGGAGCCCAACACCATCGAGGGCGACCGCCAACTGTGGATCGAACAGGTCATCAGCATCATGGTGGAAAACCGCTTGCAGGACGGCTACGAGCAGGGCTTTTTGTCGCAGATCGATCCGACCCACTGGGCGTCGTTCGCCCACACCCGTGGTCTGCGGTACTACGGCACCAATTTGAGAGCTGAAGACTTCTCAGCCGCCCTCACCGACTACTGGTCATTGCTGCTGAGCCTTGAACAGCATGGCTTCAGCGACACCGATCTGGAACGGGCGGCCAAGGCGATCAGGGCCGATTTGGAATCGGCGATTGAAGCAGAACCCACCTTCCAGGATCGCCAACGCGCTGATCAATACGCGGCGCACTTCTTGGGAGGCACCGATATCGGAAGGCTGGAGGACACCGCGGCGCGGGTCGATGCCCTGCTGGATGAACTTCAGGTTGACGATCTCACCGAGCGCTACCGGGAGATCTTGGCCGAAAGCGGACTGATCCTGATCGCGGTGGGCGCTGATCCTTCGCAGGTTCCCTCGGTCGAGGAGATGAGGGCTGCCCTGGAGGCCGCCGCGCCGGGCGAGTTGCCGGTCCAGACCGGGGAGGCGACCGAGCTGTTGGCTGCGCCCGATCCGGTTGATCCGGTGAGCGAGGGGCCGATCGAGGCGATTGTCGATGAGCTGGATGACGCCTATGAGTGGGAGTTCGCCAACGGGGCCCGGGTCATGTACGCCTACTCCAGTATTTCTGAGAACGAAGTCGGCTTGGACGCCATCTCCTGGGGCGGTTGGTCGGCCCTTTCCGAAGGCGACCGGCCCATTGCCCAGTACCTGGCCACCCGGGCGGTAGGCAACAGCGGACTGGGCGAGCTGAGCCCGGCGCAGGTTTCCCGCTTTCTGGACGATCGCAACGCCCAGGTGCAGCCCTACATCTCAGAGACCACTGAGGGAATCTCGGGAGCATCCGACACCGACGGCGTGGAGACGATGTTCCAGCTCATGCACCTGTATATGACCGCACCCCGGGTGGATGAACAGGCCTTTGGCGAAGCGGCCAGCATCGGCGACATCATCGTCTCGCTGTCGCTGTCAGATCCCGATTGGCAGGAAGCAGTGGCCTTCCTTGAAGTGCGCTACGGGGATGCCTTCGATTGGTTCAATTTGGTTCCCTCCCAGCAAAGACTGGACTCGCTGACCGCCGGTGAACTGCTTGACATCTACCAGCGTCGCCTCGGCGGGGTGGACGACCTTGTGGTGATTGTCGTCGGCGATGTGGAGCGCGACGTCGTGGAGCAGATGGCCCGCACCTATGTGGGAACGCTTCCCTCCAAGGAGGCCGACAGCTACGTGGACCGGCGTACGCCCGAACCCGATGGAGTGTTGCGCCGCGAGGTGGTGCTTGGCCCCGACATCCAATCCACAACGGCCACCTACAGCTACGAGGCTTCGCTGAACGTGAACCCCGCGACGCAAGTGGCCGGCAGGGTGCTCGATGTGATCCTCAACAAGCGTCTCGTTGACGACGTCCGAGAGGACCTGGGCGACACCTACGTGGCCTTTGCATCCCTTGGCCAGAGCTTTACACCAGAGCCCAGGATCACAGGCGAGGTATCCGCTACCGGTCCTGCCGACCAAATGGACAGCATCGAAGCGGAGATGGCCCGCATCCTGGCCGACGTGTACGCCGGTGAGATCACCGATGAGGAATTCGATCAAGCCAGGGCCGTGGTTGGCGACGACCTCGAGCTGATCGACAACGGGGACCTAGTTGGCGTGCTGATTCGCCGGGCCTACGCCAGTGACGACGAGCTGCCCACTCCTCGAAGGCTGATTGACGAGCTAGAGGCCCTGGAACTGGCCGATGTACAAGAGCTCGCCGCGTTGTTGTTCGATCCCGACCAGCACATCCAGATCGTCCGGGTACTGCCCGGTTGATTCAGATCAGACTTGGCGTTCTTCTTCGGCCCAGTGGGGGTCGCGTAGCACCCGCTTGAGGATCTTTCCTGTGGGGGCCTTGGGCAGCTCGTCCACGAAGGCCACCGAGCGGGGCTTCTGGTAGGAGGCCAGGTTCTGGCGGGCGGCGTCGATGATCTCGTCCTCGGTGGCCGTCATGCCCGGCTTGAGCACCACGTAGGCCATGACCGACTCGCCCCAGGTGTCGTCGGGCACGCCGATCACCGCGGTCTCCAGCACCGCCTGGTGAGTGGCGATGGCTTCTTCCACCTGTACCGAGTAGATGTTCTCCCCGCCGGAGATGATCATGTCTTTGGCCCGGTCCACGATGAACACATACCGCTCGTCGTCCCAGGTGGCGATGTCGCCGGTCCACATCCAGCCGTCTTTGATGGTGTCGGCGGTGAGGTCGGGGCGGCGGAAGTAGCCCAGCATGTTGGCCTCGGACCGCACGATGATCTGGCCGGGCGTCTTGCCGTCGCAGGGAACGTCGGTGCCGTCGGCGTCCACCACCCGAACCGAGGTGACGAACCCCTCCCGGCCGCACGACCGCAGCCGCTCAGGCCGGTGGTCGTCGCGGATTGCCCGGATGTGGTCCTCCTGGGCCAAGAAGCACATGGTGGTGCCCTCGGTCTGGCCATAGCCCTGGATGAGGGTGCAGGGGAACTTGTCCATGGCTTCGGTGATGACCCGCGACGGCATGGGACCGCCGCCGTACTGGATGTTGCGCAGGCTGGAGATGTCGTAGTTCTCGAACCCCTCCACCGCCATCATCCAGTTCAACATGGTGGTGACGCCCAAAAAGGCCGAGACCTTCTCGGTTTGGATCAGCTCCAGGGCCAATTTGGCGTCGAAGTTCATCAGCACCAGCGGGCAACCGTGGGCCAGGTAGTTCATGGCCAGCACCACCGGAATGTGGAACATCTGCCCAGTGAGCATGTACACATCGCTGGGGACGATGCGCTCGGCCACTGTCTGGTTGAGCATCCCGAAATAGACGCTGCGGTGGCTGTGCAGGACGCCCTTGGACTCACCGGTGGTGCCCCCGGTGTAGAGGATGAACAGCGGGTCGGTGTCGCCAATGTCGGACGATCCCTCGGGCTCGGCGTCCGACGATGAGGCCACCAGCTCTTCATAGGAGCCGTCGCCGCCTTCGCCGTACTGGAGCCAGTGCTCCACCGAGCTCACCAAGCCGGACAGCTCGGCCGACTCGGCGGCGTATGCGCCCTGGGTGATG